>JANPIW010000353.1:0-7326 GCA_031425215.1 Verrucomicrobiaceae bacterium | reverse complement strand
CTAGCACGATGGCGGTTTCAGGATGCGCGGCGCGGATGATTTCGAGGCTCATGGTATAAAAAGTGGTGCGTGAAATTGAATCACGGATCGGCGCGGTTGAACACGAATATCTGTGCTGCGGTCCCCATCAGCATCTCCGATCAGGTCATCGAAAAATGGCTTTCCACCGCGCCGTCCACGCTGCTAGTCTCGGCCCCCATGAGCGACAACATTCATGCGCCACCACCACTGCCTCAGTCCCGCCATTGGTGGATCATCTGGATCGCCAGTGTCGTCGGCGCGCCAGCCATCGCGATCGTGTTGGCCTTGTGGGCGGACTCAAACAAATTTGCTTCCGACATGGCTGGTGTCGGTTTCGCGCTGTTCATGCTCCTCGGTTTTGTCATGCACATCATCGGGTCCATCAATCTGGCGAAGATCATCGGGAGAAAACAAACCCTCGCCGGACGCACCCCCAATACGGCTGGCATCATCATCGGCCTGCTCTTCGGCGGCTGGGCCGTGATCGCCGCGGTGTTTTTTGTCGGCTGCATCGGTGTGCTCGTGTATGCGAGTTCGCATGGCGGTTTTCACTGATGAGCACACCTGAGAATCAAAAGCCTCCCGGAAGCTCCTCACTTTGGTGGGTCGTCTGGCTGGTGGCCGTGGTGATCGCCCCTTTGATTGCTGGCAGCTCGATGGCGCGCAGTGGCGGTTCGCCCGTAGTTCCAATCATCAGCGTTGTCGCATTTATAGCGCACTTGATCATCTCTGGATTGCTTTGGGCAAACCGCTCTTTTGGGCATGAGTCTCCTGCTTCTTTTTGGGGGCTTTGCTGTCATGGGCGCTCTGTTTTACATTGGCTGCGCGCTGCAATTTGAATTCCAATGAGCACCTCGTCATCGAGTCCTTCCATCTGTGCAGACACGAAATTGCTCAAGCGCACCATGAGCCGCTGCCCCGTCTGCCACGCCGCTTGTCCGGCGCGAGTGGAGAAAGAGAACAACCAAGTTTTTCTCCGCCGCACTTGTGCAACGCACGGCGAGTTCTCAGCCTGCATTTCGAGTGATGCGCGGTTTTACTGGCTGGCTCTCGGCAAAGACGACAACCGCGTTGCTGCCGAATCATCGTGCTGCCTGAGCGGGGGATGCTGCGCGGCAAATGGAGATGCTGCGGGCACGCTCGGGAGAAACAGCGCGGGCCGCGGTGACGGTCCGTTTGAAAAACTCTCCACCTGCCTCGCGCTCATCGAGATCGTGAACTCGTGCAACCTCGCCTGCCCGACGTGCTATGCGGACTCGCCTGCTGGCGGGGGATCGAAGGCAGACGCCATCCCGCTCGCCGACATCCAGCGCCGCGTCGATGGCGTGATCGCGCGCAAGGGCAGCATTGAGATTCTCCAGTTCTCAGGCGGAGAGCCGACGCTGCATCCGCAGCTCGTCGAGCTGTGCCGCTGGGCGAAGGAGCACGAGCACATCGACTTTCTGCTGCTGAACACAAACGGCGTGCGCCTCGCAAAAGAACCGCAGCTTTGCCAGCAGCTCGGCGAGGTCTTTCGCGACGGTGGATTGCAGGTCTATTTGCAATTCGACGGCACACAGGAGGCGGGACAAAAGTCACTTCGTGGCGCTGATCTGCGCGCGATGCGTGAGCAGGCCATCGCCAATCTCGCTGCCACGAACATCCCAGTCACGCTGGCGATGACCGTCACGCGCGAGAACATGCCGCATCTCTGGGAAACCGTGCGCTTCGGACTGGAGCGGCCAATCATCCACGGCATCACGTTTCAGCCAGAGTTCCTGAGCGGACGAAACGCCAGCGCGCCGATCAAAGTGCCTGAGCATCGCGAGCGCCTCAACACCGCCGACATCCTCCTCGGCGCGGTGGATCAATCCGGCGGGCAGCTTCGCTTCGAGGATTTCACGCCGCTCCCCTGTGGCGACCCCAACTGCGCCACCATCGGCTATCTCATCCGCCGCGACGCCGAAGTGTTTCATGTGAGCGACTTTCTCGACTTCACGCGGCTGCAAGGGTTCCTCCAGGACAAGATCCATTACACGCTGGCCGACCTCGCCCAGTGCGGCTGCGAGAACGAGGAACTCGGCGCGCTGCTGAAAACGCTGGAGCAAACCCGCAGCATGGCCTTCCGCATCATGGTGAAGCCCTTCATGGACGCATGGACATGGGATGAGGACCGCATCGACCGCTGCTGCACGCACGTCATTCGCCCGGATGGAAAGCTCGATTCCTTCTGCCGCTACTACTCGGGCTTCGCGGATGCCGCCGTTGCGCCATGATTCATCGCGTTCTGCCAGCACAATCAAGCGCCTACGCCTGGCTCATGATCGCCGGCATCGTGATCAGCGCGGTGTATTGGTTTCGCCGCAGCAAAAACGATCCTGCGCTGCTAATGGTGTACATCGGCGCGCTCGGCGGCGCGTTTATTGGGGCGAAGCTCGCCTACATTTTCGCGGAGGGTTGGTTCGACTGGGGACGCGAGGATTTCTGGCTGCGCGTCGCGACAGGTAAATCCATCCTTGGAGGATTGCTCGGCGGCTATGCTGGCGTGGAGATGATGAAGCGGCTGGTCGGCCACGAAAAATCCACGGGCGATGCCTTCGCGCTCATCATGCCGCCGGCGCTGCTGCTCGGCAGAGTCGGCTGTCTCACACACGGTTGCTGTCTCGGTCGTCAGATCGGCGCGTCGCGCTGGCCCGCTGTGCCGGTGGAGATCACATTTCTCATCGTGATATTCATCGTGATCGTGGTGCTGCGACGCGCGGGCCGGTGCAAAGACCGCCTGTTCTTCCTCTTCCTGGCCAGCTACGGCGCGTTCCGCTTCGCGCACGAGTGGCTGCGCGACACGCCGCGCTGGTTTGCCTCCTTGAGCGGCTATCACTTCATCGCGCTGGCGATGGCGGTGATTGGCGTCGCAGGTCTTATGCGACGAAGGCAGGGCTGATCTTCGCATTCTCGTGCCCGTCTCCCACGACTCGATTGACCACAGCGCCGCCTCGCGCCATGAATCACCATGAGCTTTCCTCTTCGTTCCCCTCGCGACATGGTCGGCGGCATTTGCATCCTCGGCCGCATCCTCGACAAGATTCGTCTCAACGCCAAGAGCGGCCTGCCGCCTGGCTATCACCTCGGTGTCATCGAGGGCAACCGCACGTTTGATGACCGGATCTGCAAATTGCTCGGCGTGGATTTCGACGCGTTGTCAAAGTGCACGCTCGAAGGCGGTACGGATGAGGAAGTGCTGGAGTGGTGTTTTCAAACCGGCCGCAAACCTGACGCGGAGCACATCGAGCTTTTCAACGGCTTCATGCACAAGCGCGGCTGGCGCGATCCCGCCACCGTCGGCTTCACCAAGCAAAAAGAAGAGGCCGGCCTCGCGCACCGCGATGACCTCGTGACTTTCTTCGACCTCATGGACGTCGAGGAAGGCCGTGCGCCCTGATAGCTGCGCTCACTTCACGACGGGACGCAGCACCATGTTGCGGTAGTCGATGTCGGTGTGGTCGCCTTGCAGGTAAATGGGGCCGGGCTTGGACTCATCGCTCGTCATCGCCCCGCCTGTGCAGCCGAGCACGGGCTGGTTGTCGATGGTGGTCTTGCCGTTGAGGATCACGGTGAGGTGGCGGTCCACCAACGTGATGTCGAGCGTCTGCCACTCGCCGATGGGTTTCTCCGCCGCCACGCTCGGGGTGATGCGGCTGTAGAGCGCGCCCATGTGGTGGGAGTCCACAGGCTTGCCAAAGCTCTCCATGATCTGCACTTCATAAATGCCGCGCAGATAGATGCCGCTGTTGCTTTTTTCGAGCGTGCGCACTTCGAGCTTGAGATTGAAGTCCTCGAACTCAGCGTCGGTGCGCAGATTTCCGAAATGCTTGTCCTTCGCCTTCACCACGCGGTTCATGAGCATCCCCTCCTTTGCGCTCCAGCCGTTGTCCGCGCCTTCCTTCAGCAAGCGCCAGCCAGTGAGATCCTTGCCATTAAACAAATTCACAGGCTCGCCGAATTTCACTTTTGCGAGATCAGGACGCGGCGGCAGGGCGGGGATGCGCTTGCCGGCAAAAGGTGTCGGCTCGCCGAGCTGCTTGCCTGCGGAGTTGTGCTTCACGGTGCTGAGCTTGATCTCATCGCCGCTGAGCGTGGCGGTGATGGTTTCAGTCGAGACCTTGCCCTCTTTGTTCTTCTGCTCGCGGGTGACGATGAGTTTGTCGCCGTCGATCTTCGTCCCCGCCGTCGGCACCACCGAACCGCCGCCCCACAAGATGCTGCTGGAGAGCTTTCCATCCTTTTCCTCCACACCCAGCCAGCCCGCGCCTCCGCCTGGGATGGTGAGGGCAAAGCGGCCGATGAAGGCGGACTCTGCAGATGCGAGTGAAGCTGAGGCAAGGAGGAGGACGAGCAGGTGTTTCATAATGGAATGATGGGGGTAGCAAACGGCAACCAGCCGCGAACCTATCGCACCAAGCAGCGCGCAACCGTGACCGAGGCGGCGGTTGTCTTTTGCAAAACCGGAGCCTACAATCCGCCCATGACCGACAGCAGCAGCACCCAATGGAACCCGACAGCGAACGCCTCAGCCGCGCGCCCGAGCACGGCGCAACCAAAGATCATTCCGATGGTACCGCCAGAGAAGGTGGAGCAACTCATCTCCAGGATGCCAAAGCACACCTTGAGCGAAGCTCATGCCATGATTCAGCGGAACCTGGGCCGCGCTCCGATTTCGCCGCGCAGTGTGAACGGGAGATAAACTGCCTCGCAGAATGGGCGCGCTCCCGAGCGCTCTGGCTTGAGCCAGACGATTTCTCCCAGCTCGCTACCGGCGGACAGGAACATGATTTCCTTTTGATCGGTGATCCTGAGATTCATTCATTTCGCCGGGTGACCAAAGACGGATTCGGCTTCTGCGCGCAGGGAGTTCCCGTCCTCCACATTGGACCGGGCACACCCCATCAATACTTCACGCGGCTGCTCCTCGTTGGCGCGATGTTTCCGAAATTGCGTTACCATTTCGACGGTCTTGTTCGGTTGCAGGGTGCCGTGGCTCTCGTCACCACTCAGAAATACATTCCCGGCAAGCTGCTGACCGAGGAGGCCACGGAGGACAATCCAAAGCGGCCCCTCCGCATCATCGAGAACTGGTTCACCAAGCTCGGCTACCGCAAGCTGCATCTCGAGCAGGCCATCGGGCCGTCCATGGCGTGGTACAACCGTGATCAAAACCTCGCGGTCTTCGACGCCAAGCCCGCCAACATCATCCTCTGGGAAGACGAATTGTTCCCCGTGGACATCATCCCGGTGCAACCGACCGGGCTGCTGATGAAAAAAGTACTCGCGGCGTTGTGAACCCTCACGTCACTCATCGTATCCTTGTCATGAACCACATCACGCTCTCAACCATCGCGCTTTCATTGGTCACAAACGCAGCATTTGCCGCCGACGCTTTCTACGGTGACCCGCCAGATGCCACGCACCCGTGGGCCATCCATGACATGAATCGCGCGCAGCCGCCGCGCGTGGAGCCGGGCACAGCGACCGCACCGCCCTCGGATGCGATCATTCTTTTCAGCGGCAAGGCCGAGGAGATCGAGAAATGGATTTCGGACAAACAACCGGCTGAGCCGACAAAGTGGATCGTCAAAGACAGCGTGCTGCAATGCGTGCCCGGCAGCGGCTACATCCGCACCAAGGAAGAATTCGCCGACTGCCAGCTCCACATCGAGTGGAGCGCGCCCAGCAAGGTCGAGGGCAACAGCCAGGGGCGCGGCAACAGCGGCGTGTTTCTCATGGGCCAGGTCGAGGTGCAGGTGCTCGACAACTACAACAACCCCACCTATCCCGACGGCTTCGCCTCATCCATCTACGGCATCAATCCGCCCATGGCGAACGCGCTGAACGCGCCCGGCGAATGGCAGACCTACGATATCGTTTTCCGCAGCCCCATTTTCAAAGACGGCAAGGAACTGGATCCCGGATACATCACCGTCTTCGTCAATGGAGTGCTCACGCAGGACCACACTCCGCTCGAAGGCGGCGGCGGTCACATGCGTCGCTCCACGCCGCGTGCGTTCCCGGAAAAAGGCCCGCTCAAACTCCAGGATCACGGCAATCCCATCCGCTACCGCAACATCTGGTACCGCCCGCTGCCCAAGCGCGCCATCGAAGGCGGCGAATACTCCCGTATGACCCCTGAAGCCACCGCCGAAAAGCGCGCCGAGATCGCCAAAACCATCCGCGAAGACGCCTTGAAACTCGCTGGCAAAGAGAAGATGCTCCGTCTCTTTGAATCCATCTGCTACGCCGGGAACGAAGACGCCAGCCACACCGCCACGCTCATGCTCGGCGCCTTCGCCACCGACATGAAGAACACGCCCGCCGACAAGATCGAGTCGAAGAAAGGCGAGATCATGCAGGTGACCAAAGCGCTGCGTTACCTCACCAAATTCAAGTTTGTGCCCGAGGACATCGAGGCGAAGAAGAAGCTCGAAGCCATCATCAAAGCCAACGACTGGGAGCCGAAGAAGTGAGCGCACGAAGGAGCGCGAGTGTGTCGCCAGACCACTCGCCTGATTTCCATCGGCTGCCGAACGTCGGGAACCTTGTTCCTACAACGACGTGTTCCTTCAATGCGCTTGGTTTCCTTGCTCTCAAGTGGCGAGTGGTCTGACGACACACTCGCGCTCCGTCAAATTGTGCGCCACCTCATCGCAGCCACCGCTTCAAAGACTCAAATGTCCCGAAGTTGTTGATCATGCGGGGTCGTCGGTGTCCGCCAAACTCGTTGCCAGCCTGGGTCGGCCCGTCTAAATGGAACAACGCGTTCGCCTTCAGGCAGATGAGCGCACCGTGTCTCATGTCATCGAAGTTTTTCACCAACCACGGCTCCCAGACGCTGCTCGCGAAGCTGCAAGGCGTGTTCGCCTCGAACAAGGATCTGCGAGCCTTCGATGCCTTGGTTGGCTATCTGCGTTCGTCAGGCTGGTTCGCCGTCCGTCCTTTGCTGGAGCATGTGCCGGAGGTGCGCGTTCTCGTGGGCATCAATGTGGACAGCTTGATCGCGGATTACCAGAAGTGCGGCCTGCTCTTCCACGGAGCCGAGGGAGAAACACTCGCACAACTCAAGGCGAGCCTGCTAGATGACATCGAAAAAGCCGAGTACCTCCCGCAGATCGAGAAAGGCATTCTCCAATTCATCGACGACGTGGCGACCAAGAAAATCCACGTCCGCGCCCACCCGACGAAGAACCTTCACGCCAAGCTCTACATCTTCAGGCCCGATGGATTCAACGAGCATAAGCCGGGCGCGGTCATCACGGGATCGTCGAATCTGACGGA
>JANPIW010000352.1:0-12783 GCA_031425215.1 Verrucomicrobiaceae bacterium | reverse complement strand
GTCAGCGCGCAGCGCTTTGGACTGCGGTGGCGCAGCGAGTCATCGAGAGGAGACGCCGCTTTGGCTTTTTGGAGCACTTGCGTCTGGATCAGGGTGATGCTCTTGCGCATGATCCCCCTCCAAAGAGTGAAAGCGGTGTCTCCGTTCGTTCCTCACTGCGCCACCGCAGTCCAAAGTCCAAAGCAGCCCGCACCATGAAAAACTTTGCCATCATCCCTGTCTCGATCCTCGCCGCCACCACGCTCATCGCACAGGAGAAGCGCGAGGTGAATTACGATGAGACGAAAATTCCCGCATACACTTTGCCGGATGTCTTGATGGCCGGCTCTGAGAAAGTGAGCACGGCGGAGCAATGGACCCAGGTGCGCAGGCCGGAGGTTTTGAAACTCTACGAGGACCATGTCTATGGCCGCATCCAGCCGAGGCCGGATGATTTGAAGATGGAGGTCACGAGCACGAAAGCGGACGCGCTCGGCGGCAAGGCCACGCGGAAGCTGATCCACATCTCGCTCACCAAGCATCCGCAATGGAAGGGCATCGATGTGATGCTTTACATCCCGAATGACGCGAAGAAACCCGCGCCGGTTTTTGCCGGGCTGAGCTTCAATGGCAATCACGCTGTATCAAAGGAGACGGACATCCCGATCTCGGACCGCTGGATGCGCCCGAATTCAAAGGTCAAGGACGCGGTGAAAGACAACCGCGCCACCGAGGCCTCGCGCGGCAGCGAGAGCAGCCGTTGGCCGCTGGAGATGATCATCAGCCAGGGCTTTGCCGTCGCGACGGCTTACTACGGCGACATCGAGCCTGACCACGCCGAGGGCTGGAAGGACGGCGTGCGCGCCGCGCTCAGCGCCGATGGCGCGAACACGCAGTGGAAAGACGGAGACTGGGGCGCGATCGGCGCATGGGCGTGGGGCCTCAGCTGCATTCTCGACTACCTCGAAACGGACAAGGAAATCGACGCGAAGAAAGCCGCCGTCATCGGCCACTCACGCCTCGGCAAGACCTCTCTCTGGGCCGGCGCGAGCGATCCGCGCTGGGCCGTCGTCGTCTCCAACAATTCCGGCGAAGGCGGTGCTTCGCTCATGCGCCGCAACATCGGCGAGACCACGGCGATCATCACGAAATCCTTCCCGCACTGGTTCACCTCGAAGTATTCGAGCTACTCCGGCAATGCCGCCGCATGTCCAGTCGATCAGCACATGCTCATCGCCCTCATGGCCCCGCGTCCGGTTTACATCGCCAGCGCCATCGAGGACACTTGGGCCGATCCGAAAGGCGAGTTCCTCTCCGGCAAACACGCCGAGCCAGCTTACGCGCTCTTCAATAAAAGCGGCCTCGGTGTCGCTGAGCAACCCGCCATCGACCAGCCCGTCGGAGATGTGACCGCGTACCACATTCGCACGGGTGTGCATGACGTGACGGACTACGACTGGCTGCAGTATTTGAAGTTCGCGAAGCGGCATTTCAAATAGCATAGCCTTTTTAGGCTGTGTTATTCGATGGCCGTGTGGGATCGCGAATTAAAGGCACAAAATCACGGCCTAGAAAGGCCATGCTACAACGCGAACCGCCCGCCCAGTCCCTCTGCATTCCTCGCGGCCTCGCGGCTCGCGAATTCGGCGGTCCTTCTCGGCTGCCAGCCGCGGAGCCAGCCTAGCAGGAAGGCTCCGTGGAAAACATCGCCGCAGCCGGTGGTATCGACGACTTCTTTGGCGGTGAAGGCGGGTTGATGGAAGCGATCGCCGTCCTTGGTCCATGTCCAGCTTCCGCGCGCGCCGTCGGTGATGACGAGGAGTTCCATGCGGCCCACGCGCAGCGCGGCGGCGGCGTCTTCGAGCGACTCGGTGCCGGCGAAGCGCATGGCAAACTCTCGCGCGACGATGCGGATGCTGCTGCCGAGGACGAGATCGCGGATGGAATCGCGATAGCGACCAGCGCCGCCGTCGAATGACACCGGCACACCAGCCTCGCGCGCGATGCGCACGGCGGCGCGTGCGGCGGCCTCGTGACGGCCATTGATGTGCAGCAGCTTTGCAGGGCGGATAAGCGCATCAGGCACATCACTGGCGGCCAGCTCGGGTGTGCTGGCCGGGAGAAAAAGGATGTGTCGCGCGCCGTCGCGTTTGCGCACGAGCACAGTCGCGTGAGCAGACGCGGCACCGGGATCGACACGGATGTGCGCGGTGGAAATGCCGCGCTTTTGCAACTCGGCGCGGATTTGCACTCCGGCTGGATCATCACCTTGCGCGTCGAGCAGCGCGCACTGGAGCTGGAGCGTCGCGCCGATGCGCTCGTTTTTTCGCAGCACGGTGGTGAGTGATTCGGGCGGCGGGCTGGGCGCGTCCGAGGCTTCCGTTTCGAGCGCCGTGATGGCGCAGAGCGCCGTCGCCACGGGGCCGCCGCCTTGCGCCGTTCTGGAGATCACCTGCGTCACGCCTTCCTCGCCCGGGAACTCTTCCACGAGCAAGATTTCATCGAGCGTGGCAGCGCCGATGCCGATGATGTCGATGCGCGGTTGGTCCTTCGTGAGGGGTTCTGTCATGGGAGAATTAGTGGGCGTAAATCTCCACCATGCGGCGCGCGGGCAAAAGCCTTTTTACCGCTTGTGCCCTTGTTTGATGCCCTTACCGTGCGCGCCCTCTCACGCTCCTTTGCGCTCGTAAAACCGGAGTGAGGGCGGGTCGCCCTCACTACTGATGAAGTTTCGCAATCTGACCCGCCGCCGGGAAATCGGCGCCAACTGTTACCTGCTCGAATCGGGCGAGCACCGCATCGTTCTCGACTCCGGGATGCATCCTAAATACGCAGGCTTTGACGCCATGCCAGACTACGGCCCCCTTCCGCACGGCAGCGCGGATGCGATCATTGTCACCCACGCGCATCACGATCACATCGGTTCGCTGCCCGTGCTGCAAAGAAAGCAGCCGCACAGCCAGATTTTCATGACGGAGCCGACGGGCGAGGTCGGATCCGCGATGCTGCACAACTCGGTCAACGTCATGACCAAGCAGCGCGAGGAGGAAGGCATCAACGAGTACCCGCTCTTCACGCACCGCGAGCTGGATAACATCCGAGCGAAGTGGATCTACCGCGACCTGCAGCGGAAGTTCGAGATTCCCGACACGAACATCGAGTGCTCATTCCACGACGCCGGCCACATCATCGGCTCCGCAGGCGTGATGCTGCGCGAGAATGGCAACAGCGTCTTCTACACCGGCGATGTGAATTTCGAGCCGCAGACGATCTGCCAGGCTGCTGACTTTCCCACGAGTGGCATAGACGTGATGATCGTGGAGACGACGCGCGGCGATCACCAGCGCGCCCCCGATTACTCGCGCCGCACTGAAAAAGAGCGTCTCGGTCGCGTGATCTGCGAGACACACGAGGCTGGCGGCTCGGTGCTCATCCCGGTTTTCGCGCTGGGCAAAACCCAGGAGGTCGTGCTCATGCTGCACGAGCTTTATGAAAACGATCTCATCCCCGAAATGCCCGTGCTGATGGGCGGCCTGAGCACGAAGATCACCGTGCTCTACGATCACTACGCGTCACGCACTCGCCGCAGTTACCCAGGCTTTCACATCCTCGATGACATCGACATTCTCGTGGCACCGCGCCGCCGTGGCGGACAGATCCAGAGCCAGCCGCGCCACATCTACGCGCTCTCCAGCGGCATGATGACGGAGCACACCTTGTCGAACCAGTTCGCCTGGAAGTTCCTCGACAACCCGCGCAACACGATCTGCTTCGTCGGCTACACGGATCCCGAATCCCCCGGTGGCAAAGTCCGCGTAGCGAAGGCTGGCGACAAAGTGAAACTCGATTCCAAGCTGCCCGCCGTGGAATTGAAATGCCGCGTCGAAAGCTTCGACTTCAGCGCACATGCCACGCGCGAGAGCATCTGCGATTACGTCGAGAAAGTGAAGCCTCAGAAAGTCATCCTCGTGCATGGCGACGAGCCAGCGCAGGTGTGGTTCGAGAACCGCTTTCGCGAGACGCTGGCGGGCACCACGGTGCTGCGGCCGCAGATTCACGATGCGGTTGATCTTTGGTGAGAGCGCTTAATGCAGGCGGACACGCTGGTGATGGCGTGAGGACTCACGCCGCAAGACCTGCGCGGCTTCATCGTTCAACCAGCCAACACCATGCGCGCACACATCCTCGCCTCGCTCACCCTCATCACAGCCACAGCCCTCGCGCAAAACGCGGGCGAGCCGGTCACCTCACAAAACAACGAGCGCCTCCGGAAAGGCTTGGAGCAGTATCCGCAGGCCGACACCAACAAAGACGGTGTGCTCACTCTCGAAGAAGGCCGCGCGTTTTTGGCGACGATGACGAAAGGCGGCGACAAACCTGCGACCGCAAAGGTGGCGGCCAAAGGCATCGCACCCACTCACGCCGACATCGCATACGGCCCGCACGAGCGAAACAAGCTCGACTTCTGGCAGGCGAAATCGGACAAGCCCACGCCCATCGTTGTGTTCATTCACGGCGGCGGCTTCACCAGCGGTGACAAATCGCGCTGGGCCACCTCTAATGATGTGAAGCAGCTCCTCGACAAAGGCGTGTCATGCGCCGCCATCAATTACCGCTACATCCTTCACGCTCCGCTCCCGGACGTTCTGCGCGATTGCGCCCGCGCCGTGCAGTTCATCCGCTCTCGTTCCGCTGAGTGGAACATCGACAAAACCCGAGTCGCCGCCCAAGGCGGCAGCGCGGGCGCGGGCACATCGCTCTGGCTCGCCACGCGTGACGACCTCGCCGATGCAAGCGCGAGCGATCCCGTGCTGCGCGAGAGCACGCGCGTCTGCGCCGCCGTGTGCAGCGCGACGCAGGCCACCTACGATGTCACACGCTGGGAATCCTACCTCGGCAAAGCTGATCCCTCCTGGGAACGGCCCGAGCAAGGCTCGCTATTCTACGGCGTGAAATCCAACGACGATCTCAAGACCGAGGCCGGAAAAAAGATCCTCGCGGACTGCGACATGCTGGCGTGGATCAGCAAAGACGACGCGCCCATCATGTGCGTGTGCAACCAGCCCGATGGCCCCATCAAAGATCGCGGTCACTGGCTCCATCATCCCAAGCATGCGCTCGAGGTGAAGAAGCACTGTGACGAACACGGCATCCCTTGCACCGTTTTCCATCCTGATGGGAAAGACAAAGGCGCTGCAAATCCCACGCTGACCTTCCTGCTCGCGCAGTTGAAGGTCGCGCAGTAGTCATTGCCGGCCCTCGGCCAGCTTCTCGGCCTCGCGTTTCAAAATGCGGCCCACGCGATGTTTCGCGAGATAGACCTGCGCGGCATTCACGCCCAGCTCTTCTTTCACACGCTCGGGGCTCCAGCCCTTGATGACGTAGCAGGAGAAAATTTGATATTGCCGCGGGGACACCAGCGCGCGCACACGACGCAGCGCGATCTCCATCACCTGATCCTTCCACTCCTTGTCCCAGAGCTTCTCCAAGGCGATGCCGTTCGGGTCCGCGCAGCGGTCGATGGGCGCGGTGCGGCGGTCGTCGTCGGGATCATCATAGAGCGACACCTCGCGCTCCTGCTGCTTCTTGCGGCGGCGAAACTGGTCGAGGATGCGCCAGCGCGCCTGGTTGAGCAGGAAGGATTTGAAGGAACCGAGCGAGGTGTCGAACTTCTTCTTCTGCAGATTCTTTGCCACGCCGATGAATGTCTCCTGCACCACATCGCTCGCCTCGTCATCACTCAGCCCCGACTTGCGCGCGACATGCCAGACAAAGCCCGAATACGTCCGGTAAAACTCATCCCAGCTCGCCCAGTCGCTCCAGTTGTCGAGCTTGTTGATGAGCGTCTTGCGCGTGGGCGGTGAGCCAGACACCTCGCGCTCCGCTTTCTCGATCGCCTTTTCGGGAGCGAGCTTTTCAGCGGATATCGTCGTGGGTTTGTCCTTCGCCTTGGCCATCGGGCAGTCAGAGTAATTGCGCGCGCTGTGAGTGGCAATGGGTTTGTTCGACGCTGGCGACATCTCTAGCCCCGGGTTTCACCGTCTCACTTCAGCCGCTCCAGCAGCTTGCTATGGATGCCGTCAAAGCCGCCGTTGCTGAACAGAATGATCACATCACCGCTTTTCGTCCGCTCCTTGAGGCGGTCGATGATCGCGTCGGTGCTCGGCTCGTAGTAGCTCTCGCGACCTGCGGCGTTCACGGCTTTGATGACGGCCTCGGGATTGAGGCGCGACTCGGGCGCGACCTTCTCGGGCGCGTTCACGGCGGCGATTATGGAGCCGTCAGCTTCCTTTAGCGCCTCCATCAATTCATACTGCAAAACATTGCGCCGGCTGGTGTTCGAGCGGGGCTCAAAGACGGCCCAGAGACGCTGGCCGGGATAGCGCTGGCGCAGACCGCGCAGCGTCTCGCGCAACGCGGTGGGATGGTGACCGAAGTCGTCGATGATCGTGATGCCGCGCACCTCACCGCGCTCCTGCTGGCGGCGGCGCACGCCTTTGAAGCTCATGAGACCGGCGCGGATGAGATCATCGCTCAGCCCGCCGAAACGCGCGGCGCACACGGCCATGGCGGCATTGCGCGCATTGAACTCACCAATCATCGGCACGGTGAAGATGCTGCCGCAGAGATCAAAGCTCGTGCTCTCCGGCGTCATGCCGGTTATGCGGATGCGGAAGTCATTGTTCTCACCGGTGCCGACCTTGGAAATGGGCGCGTGGCTTTTGTCGATAACGCGCAGGCAGTTCGGATCGTCGCCATTGACATAAACGTGTCCGTTCTTCGGCACCAGATTCACGAAGCGCTGGAAGGAGAGAATGATCTCGTCAAGATCGCGGAAGATGTCGGCGTGATCGAACTCGATGTTGTTCACCACCGCGCACTCCGGCAGGTAGTGGAGAAACTTGGAGCGCTTGTCGAAATAAGCCGTGTCGTACTCGTCGCCCTCGATGACGAAGATTTCAGAATCCGTGAAACGCGCGCCGACGGGGAAATTCTCCGGCACGCCGCCGATCATGAAACCCGGATTGCGCCCCGCACTTTCAAACAGCCATGCCAGCATCGAGGTCGTCGTCGTCTTCCCATGCGTGCCGCTGATGACGAAACTGCGCTTGCCTTGAATGACTTCCCATTGCAGCGCCTCGGCCAGCGAAGTGTAGGGCAGCTTGCGATTCAGCAGCTCCTCCAGTTCCGCATTGCCGCGCGAGATCGCATTGCCGACGATGTACACCTCCGCTTTCTCCGGCAGGTTCTCCGGTTTGTAGCCGCTGTACAATTTAATCCCATTGCTCTCCAGCAGCGTGGACATCGGCGGATACACCGCGCCGTCCGAGCCTGTGATGGTGTGGCCCTGCGCGCGCAGCGCGAGCGCCGTGGAACCCATGGCAGTGCCGCAGATGCCGATGAAATGGAAGTGCTTGGATTTGGACATGAATAAAACCCGTCAGCGGGAGCCGGACGGGAGGCGCGATCATGCCGCGTCCCGATGCCGCCGCAAGGACGGATGCGCACCGTGGAACGGGTTTTCCAGCGTATTCACTGAGGCGGAAAAGAGTTTTCCAGCACTAGGGGAGACTCCCCATTCCAGAGAAAATAGTTTTCCAGCACCGAGGGAGGTTCCCCATTCCAGAGAAAATAGTTTTCCGAAGGTCGGGGAAGGTACCCAGGGTGCAAAAAAGAGTTTTCCGAGGTCGAAGGCGGCTCCTTGGGGTCGGGAGGAGAGTTATCCAACACCGCGACAGGCTGCTCATTCCAAAGAAAATAGTTTTCCGGAGGCGTGGGAGACTCCCCAGGGTCTGGAAAAGAGTTTCCCGGAGTCGCGGGAGCCTCCCGTGGGTGCGGAAAACTATTTTCTCCAGAACCGACACCCTCCCCTGGATGCGGCGGAAATATCTCCGCGCCGTGTCGCATCGCGGCCCAGGCATCTGAAAGTTCCGGCTCGTCAGGGAGAGGTGGATGGACGTTCATGCCGGATGGCAGCCGATGGTGAGCCGTGCATCAGGCAGCGACGCCGCGCCGGGAAAACGCATGATCCCATCGCAGCGCTGATGCCACCGAAAAAAGTCGCAGTCACAATCGAAGTGCTCAGTTCTCAGTGCTCAGTCCCCAGGGAACTCGCACTCGATTCAGGACCGGCGGTTCCCCCTCGCAGAGCCTCGCTGCACCACCAGCTACCATCCGTCATGCCTCCGGCATGGCATTCAACCCATCAACCTTGCTCACACCACCTGCCTCAACCACCCTGTTGCTTCCCCGCCGCATCCAGCGCCTCGGGAACATTCCTGCCTGTGTGCCTCAACTCCCAATGCCAATCCACATTCGTCTCGACTTTCAGCTCCCGATCCCCAATTATAGAGCGATAAACGCGCTGAGACATAAACCGAAAATTGTATTTCTCATCAAGTAGTTAGGCATCACATGCACCACCCGATGAAATGGAGCTTCCCAATCTCACCAGATTACCTGTAGCACTTCGTGTGCGCGAGTATCAGTCATCTGACCTGGATGCTTGTCTCGCCATCTATCGCTCCAACCTCGCGAAGTTTCTTCCCCACGACATCGAGATGTTCGCCACCCATCTTATGGAGCCGTATTCCTACTATCTCATCGTCGAGTCTCAGGAGTCGATACTCGCCTGTGGCGGCCTGGACATCCAAGCCGACACAAACCACGCAGGGCTCACGTTTGGCATGGTACACAACGATTCGCATCGTTGCGGCCTTGGATCTATTCTTTTGCTTACCCGCCTGGCTCTGCTCGACGGTGAGCATGACCCAGCGTTCGTCGGCTTGGAGACCACACTGGCAGTTGAACCCTTCTATAAGCGGTTTGGTTTCGAGCGTCTATCCCTGCCAGATCAGCGATATGCCGGAGGCTCCTACTATGTGAATATGGGAATCTCAATCCCGATGCATGAACGCGACAGCATTCATGCATATCTCGCCACACTCCCCATCAGGTTCGATTTTGATTTCCCAAATGACCTCAATGCCAGAGCGGACGCCGATTCCCGCTAGCTGTCGTCTGATCCTTGAACGCCCGCCCAACCACGATGGAGGCTGATGACCAGAAGCGACCGAGTGCAGATGCCGCAGGAGGATGTGCATACGGGTGCGCTACTCTCTTCATCCTTACTGGCGTTGTCTGGCCACTCCTCCATATCTTGGGTCGTTCTTACGAGCCGGACATTTTGTTGCTCTCTTTTGCCGTAGGAGCGCCGGCTTTCATCATCGCCCACATTTTAGCCATGATTTCGATCTTGAAACAATCTCCAGGAACGTCTCGCGGGGCGCGGGCGTTGAAGACCCTTTGGATCGCGGTTGGTGTCGCAATCGCTCTTTTGGTGATTGCCATCATCATTGACGAGATGACGCGTCGCACTAAAAAAACGGGGGATGACAACAGAGGCGGACAACGGCTCGCATGGCACCTGTCGTGTCACCGAAGCCACGCCGTTGCTGGCGCGTGAGCCTTTAGCTTTAGCCAGGAAGCAGAACCATGTGGCTCATTGACTTAATCGGGGGGATTGCTGAATGCTGGTGCTCGTGGCGGCTTTATGTCTGCCTCGGCATTGCGGTTGGAATCGCTGCCGCATTGCACAACGCTTTTCCCGATCAGGCCTGGGTATGGTTCGTTTCAGTTCCAACTGTAATCATCGGCATTGCTTTGGGGTTTTTGTGGCAGATCCGGGCAGACTGAGCTGGCTCATGAGATTACCCGTCTGAAAAAACTTGGCTTGCCACGCGCTGTGTGGCGCGGTTATAAATCGAGGGTATGAGAACTCTCTCCCGACTCATCATTGCCAGCCTGGCATCTCTGCCTGCGTGCATGACCTGTGCCTTGGCTGAGGAGAACAAGTCTGTGTCCGGCATCGAGCGGCTTTTGGACAATGACGAGCGCAAGCGCGAGGAGGCTGCGCAGGACGCGGAGGTGCTGGCTTTGGTGCGCAACGTGGTGGCTTACTCGGGACTGGAGATGAACTTCATCATCCGCGCGAAGGCGGACATCAACAACGCCTACGCCACCATCATTGATGAGCAGCGCTATTTGATTTATGACCCGGAGTATTTGAAACGCATCGCGAATGCAGCGGAGACGGACTGGGCGCGGCTGGGTGTGCTGGCGCACGAGATCGGGCACCATCTGCAGGGGCACACGATGGAGGGCGGCGGCTCCACTCCACCCAATGAGCTGGCGGCGGATCGCTACGCCGGATTTGTCATGGGCCTGATGGGCGCAAATCTCGATCAGGCGAGGGCGCATCAGAAGCTGATGGGCGAGGAAGGCAGCCACACTCATCCGCCGCTGGCGCAGCGTCTCGCCGCGACGCAGCAGGGCTGGGAGCGAGCGCGCACTTTGCCAGTGAGGCGTGACAAGGAATCCACAAACGCCTGTCCGATCATCCGCTTGGATGCCCTGGCAAAAAAAGAGGCGACGGGCGCACTGGTGCTGGATGGAAAATTCATCGCCACCGATCTACGTCTGCGCTGGGGGCACGATGAGGTGGTGCAGGGCGTTTACACCGCCGCGGGCGCGGCGCGCAAGCTCACGGGCCGCGAGTATGCGGACGGCACGCTGCTGCTGGAGGAGTTTTCCGGCTGCGTCACGCTCGGCGCCTTCGCGATGAAAGCGGTGTCGGACGCGAAACCATTCGCTGCATGGACGGGGAGACGCATCCCGCGCATCGGCCTGCCAGCCGAGGCGGTGTTTTCGTTTAGCACGTCAAGAAATCATCCGAACGACTAACTCGTTCATTCGTCGTCCGCTCATCCCGCCAAAACCATGTCCCACTCCCCTTCATCCGCTCCGCGCTCGTATCCCTGGTGGCTGATCGGGACGCTTGCCTTGGTATTCTTTGCGCTGGGTGTCATCGGCTTCCGCTGGGGGCCGCATCATTTTGGCGTGTGCGACAGTTTGTTCCAGGCATTGCAGCTCTTTCATCTACACTGGCACTGGCCGCATGGCGAGGAAGTGCCGCTCGTTCTTGAGGTCGCGCGCTTCGGCGCTGGCGGACTGGGGCTGGCAATTATTCCGCTGGTGCTCGGTTATGTCTTTGATGGCGAGGTGCGGCGCTGGTGGGCGCGCAAATGCTGGAACGGCCATGTCGTGGTGTGCGGGCACTGCTCGCGCGCGCTGAGCCTGCTGTATGATCTGCGCGAGTCGGGCCGCAAGGTGGTTTTCATCGGACGCTGTCCCGCGCCGCACACGGAGCTGCCGCATGGTGTGCTTTATATCGAGGGCGAGGCGCAGGCGGATGGCTTGCTGGCGTCCGTCGCGCTGGAGCGTGCCACGGATCTCATCGCGCTAAATGAAGACGACCGCGCGAACCTGGAGATCCTCTCCTGCGCGGCGCGGCATTGCGAGAAGCATCCACCCACCGCGAGCCTGACCTGCCACGCGCATTTGCAGGACAACCACCTCGGCACCGGACTGCACCGGCTCGTGGCTGACGGGCTGAAGCTTCCACCGGGCGTGGTGTTCCGTTTCTTCAACTACTACGAGACCGTCGCGCGGCTGCTCTCGTGTCAGTATCCGCTGCCGCCTTCTCTCACGCGCGTGTCACAGGGCTGCAAGCCGCCGCCGGACCACATCATCATCGTGGGCTTCGGATCATTTGGGCAGAACGTGGCGCTCAAGCTCATCAAGATGGGCCAGCAGCTCGTGCATGATGACACGCTGCCGGAGGACAAGGAGTGGGGCGTCTCCGCGCCGCGCATCACCGTGGTGGACCGACTGGGCGGAAAATCCACCCACGCTTTTCTGCGTGCGCATCCAGCGGTGGAGACGCTGTGCGATTTCCGCGTGATCGAGGCGGAGTGCGATTCGCGCGAGTTTCTCGAGCTGAGCTTTCTCACGCCGGAGGATGCGGCGTCCTACACCTCGATCGTGTTTTGCGTGGAGAGCGAGGAGGTGTCCCTGCGCAGCGTGCTGCTCATGCAGGACATCTGCCGCTCTGCGGAAAAGGACATCGAGGCGATCTATGTGCGCATCGCGCGACCCGAGAGGCTGGGGCCGGTGCTGGAGAAAGCCGCCGCCAGCCCTGGCAAGCCGCGCCTCGTTTTTTTCGCGCCGGACTCGCAGGTGTTCAGCACCGACAGCATCCTGCGCCAGCGGCTCGATGTGCTGGCGCGCGGCTGTCACGAGGCCTATCTCGAGGTGGAAAAAGCGGACCGCCGCGCGAACAACGTGACAACAGCGGAAGGAAAAACCTGGGAGCAGCTTTCAGAGTCCGACCGCGACAACAACCGCGAGGCCGCGGATCATCTCTGGGCGAAACTGCGCACACTCGGCTACGCGCTGGAGGTCGTGCCCGATGGCGAGACGGCCCCGCAGCTCGACGACCATCTCATCATCGCCATAGGCCAGAACGAGGAGGCATTCTCCCGCGCCGAGCATTACCGCTGGATGACCAAGCGCTGGATGGACGGCTGGCGGTTTGGCGCGACGCGCGACAACTCGCGCAAACTTCATCCCGACTTGGTGCCGTATGAAAAGCTCAGCGAGCCGACGAAGGACAAGGACCGCATCAACATCCGCTACATTCCCAAACTGCTGCGCGACGGAAGACTACGAGCCAGAAAGGTGGACATGGGTCGTGACTCGTCCTAGCCTGTGCGGGCAATAGCAACTCCCGACCGCTCATGCCGGACAGCAACAATCACGTCTTTCTGAGTTACAGCCGCGCCGACCAGGCTGTGGCGGAGAAAATCCGCGACGCGCTGGAGGCCGCGCAAGTGCCCGTGTGGATGGACCAGGATATTCTTCCTTCGGAATCATGGCCGGAGATCATCTCGACGAACATCATCA
>JANPIW010000351.1:0-32498 GCA_031425215.1 Verrucomicrobiaceae bacterium | reverse complement strand
CACGAGCGCTGAAAGCGCGTGTCATGGAGTTGCCATGTTGTATGCGCCAGGAATCTCCCTCCCGCATGAAGCGCGCTTTCAGCGCTTTGCCATGTCCGGGCAGGCGAACGTGGGGTTAAAACCCCAGGCTATGATGAGACGCGTCTTTGGCGCTGCTGATTGATGAGATTCCATCTACCCTGGTATTGACGTCAAATATTCCGGTTCAAATGTTCTTCTGATCGGGAACGCCTACTCATCACCTGGCTGAAATTCCACCGCATCACGCTCCCTGATGCGCTGCTATTTTCCCCTGATGCGAATTCAGTCTTGTCTGATGTCATCCAAGGCTCAAAACAACTGCATCAAAAATGAACAAATGATTTTCCATATCATTCAAACATCTCATCCATTCGATCTGATGTCTGCCTTGTGCGCCATGATGCAGTCCTATTTTACCCATGTCTGGCATCATTCTTCATTCCAAACTCCTCATTTCCACCTTTTATGCCACTCCTCGGCCCAACATCCTACTCTCCCACACTGCAACTCTTCCTCATTCACTGGGCTGAGGTGAACTCGCGGCTGGGCGTAGGGCATGAGCTGGTTTTGCCGGACGGCCTGACGCTGGCTGGGGCGCAGGCGCTGCATTCTGAACTGGAGGTGCGGGTGACGGTGGCGGGTGGGGCGGCCATTGATCTGCTCATCGCGCGCGGGACGTTGCAAATCGGACGCACGGCGCTGCGTGCGCGGCTGGGGCAGTTTGGCGATCTGGTGCGGGCGTATTGGAAGGGCACGCCATGGGCGGCGCTGATGCCGAATCTGCCGCAGGTGGCGGCCGCATCAGATAAATTTTTGCTGACGTGCCGCGAGGCGCTGCGGCTTTGGGCGCTGCTGGAGACGGAGCCAGCGCCGCCGGGCGTTCCGATGCCCATCACGCTGGACCCAGGCGGGGCTTATGGGCTGGCGGATTTCACCGCGGAGGTGGCGGCGGTGAGCGCGGCGGCGCTGGCCGTGGAGGAGGCGCTGTGGGCGCGCTCCGTCGCGCTGGCGCGGCGCGATGCGAAGATGGCGGTGGTGAAAATGGCGCTAATGGCCTACAATCGCGCGGTGCCGGGCCGGCTGCCTGCGGGCGATGTGCTGGTGGAGAAAATGCCCGCGCTCTGGCCGCCGCCGGGTCACACGCCCGATGCGGTGCCGCTGACCGGCGCATGGGACGCGGTGGAGAAAGCGGCGCGTTTTTCCTGGGAAGCAAGCGCGGACAAGATGCTGCATCACTACGAGCTGCGCGCCTGCGCGGGGCAGGACTACGACACGGCTCTGGAAGAGGTGGTGGCGCGTGCGGACAAGGAGGCGCCGCGTGAGCTGGTGACGCGCGCGCTGGTCGGCACGCCGGACGCGCAGGCGGCCTTCCGCCTCTATGTGGTGCTGACGACGGGCAACGAGCGCGGCAGCGAGACGGTGGTGGTGACGCAGGCCTGAGCGCGCGCCGTGATCGTTGCTGGCGCGCGTGGCCGGGCTGCGGATGGGGCGGGTTTTCATTCGCAACCCCAACGTCTCGCAACACTTCCGCCGCGCTCCGCGTTTCGCTCTCATGCGCCGCGCTTTTGTTTTCTCTCTCGTTGTTTCCTTCAGTCTCGCTGCTTTCGCGCAGGAGAATTCTTTGCCCTCCGCGCTGCCGGTGCCGCGTGTGCAGGCGGTGCCGATGCCGCATCATGTGACTTCGTTTCAGCTCGATGGGCGGGAGCTGACGGCTTGTCATTATAGTCCGGCTGACAGACGGGTTTTCTGGCATCCGATCCGGGCCTCGCGTGATGTGTCGCTCACGCGCATGGGGCATCCGCATGATCCCCTGACGCACAGCCATCATAACTCGGTGTGGATCGCGCACGCGGATGTGGATGGCGTGAATTTCTGGGGAGATCACGGGAAGAGCCTCGGGCAGATCGCGAACATGGAGGTCTCGCGCGAGGGTTACGAGGACACGGATGAGTTTGCCTCAATGCGGATGGTGAATCATTGGAAGCGCGAGGACGGCAGTGTGCAGATGATCGAGACGCGGCGCACGGAGGTGAGACCGCTGGATGGGGCGAAGAGCTGGTTCATGATCGTGGACATGGAGCTGACCACGCCGAAGGGGCAGACGGCGACGTTCAAACCGAGCGGCTTTGGAATCATCGCGGTGCGGATGGCGCGGAGCATCGGGGTGCATGACGGTGGCGGGCGTATATTGAATTCCGAAGGGCAGGTGAATGAGAAGGCGATGTTCCGCCTGCCCGCGCGCTGGTGCGACTACAGCGGGCGCATCACGAATGAGGCGGACGGCTTTGCGGGCATCACGCTGATGAATCATCCGACGAACCCGCAGAACCCCGCACCATATCATGTGCGCGATGATGGCTGGATGGGCGCGTGTTTGAACCTCGAAACACCGATCGAGGTGAGCGAGGAAAAGAAACTCCGCCTCCGCTACGCGCTGTGGGTGCATGACGGCATCGCGAGCGGCAAGGATGTGGAGGCGAGGTGGAAGCAGTTCACGGATATGCCGGTAGCGGATCTCGCTGTGAAGAAGAAATGAGGTGAGTTTTTCGCTGGATTTGAAGCGTTGAAGGAGGCTGAATGGCGGACTCTAAAAACCGACCTCACTCCACTCACTCATGAAGACCACCACCCTTACTCTCGCCGCGAGCGTTCTCGCGATTTCCCAACTCATCGCCGCCGACTGGCCGCAGTTTCGCGGGCCGAACCGTGATGATGTCTCGACCGAGACGGGCCTGCTGAAAAAATGGGCCGAGGGCGGGCCGAAGAAGGTGTGGACGTTTGATGGAGCGGGCTTGGGCTACTCCGGCCACGCCATCGTGGGTGACACGCTTTACACGATGGGCGCGCGCGACGCGGTGGAGTTTGTCATCGCCGTGGATGTGAAGACGGGAAAAGAAAAATGGAGCGCCGAGGCCGGGCCGCTGCTCACGAACGGCTGGGGCGACGGGCCGCGCGGCACGCCGACGGTTTCTGACGGCAAGGTGTATGCGCTGAGCGGCAAGGGCCGCCTCGTTTGTCTCAATGCCGCTGATGGCAAGAGCGTGTGGAGCGCCGACATGGTGGAGATCGGCGGCAAGGTGCCGGGCTGGGGCTACACGGAGAGCGTGCTCGTGGATGGCGAACTGGTGATTTGCACACCGGGTGGGGCGCAGGGCACGATGGCTGCCTTTGACAAAACCACGGGCGCGAAGAAATGGCAGAGCGCGGCATGGACGGATGGCGCGCAGTATGCGTCCGTGATCGCTGCAACGCACAATGATGCGCGCCAGCTCATCCAGCTCACGCAACAAAACGTCGCAGCAGTGAATGCGAAGGACGGCTCGGTGCTCTGGCAAGTGCCGTTCCCCGGCAAGACGGCGGTGATCCCGGTGCCGATCTTCAGCGAGGGCCACGTTTTTGTATGCGCCGGATATGGTGTGGGCGCAAAGCTCATCAAGGTGGGAGCGAACAACGCGGCTGAGGATCTGAATCCTGAAATGAACACCAACATGGTGAACCACCACGGCGGCGTGGTGCTGGTGAAGGGGCATCTCTACGGCTACTCCGACAAAGGCGGCTGGACGTGCATGGATTTCAAAACCGGCGCGGTGAAGTGGCAGGAAAATGCAGCGCTCAAGAAAGGCGCGATTCATTGCGCGGACGGAAAGCTTTATCTGCTGGAGGAAAGCAGCGGCACCTGTGTGCTCATCGACGCATCACCGGATGGCTGGAAAGAGCACGGCCGCTTCAAGCTCGATCCGCAGAGCGCGCAGCGCAGCGCGAAAGGCAAAGTTTGGACGCACCCGGTCGTGGCGAACGGCAAACTCTACCTCCGCGATCAGGAGCTGCTGTCCTGCTACGACGTGAGCGGCGGGAAGTAAGGCGGAAAAGGATAGCTTGTGACAGCGCCGCGCCGTCGTGCTAGCGTTGGCCCAGCCATGAGCACGAAGACCTTGCAAGCGCCATCGAGGAAGTCCGCCAGACGGAGGGCTGCGGTGAAGCCGTCATCTGTCGCGGTGAGCAGGAAGCCTGTGAAATCAAAACCGACGGGCGCGGAGAAGATGAAACCACGGTTTAATCTGAGCGAGGATGATTTGATCGACTGGGATTCCCGCATTGAGGCGCCGCTGCCAGGAAAGCTAATCACCGTGATGACCACGATCAAGTACCTCGGCCGACTCGCCCCGCCTTCATCGCTGCTGGCTGACGACGCATGAATGAGACGCGATACCCGTGGTATGAGATCGCCGGCGGCGCCGAGCTTTCGCAAGGCGACATCCTTACTTCATGCCCTGTGGTCGCGTTTGCTCCCGGACTGGAGTCCGGGGATGAGACAGCCGTTCTCAGCTATCGATTCGTGAGAGCTGTCGTTTTGACGCAGTCTTGTGATCTTGTCACTCGCGACGGCAAAGCCAGGGTTCGTGATGTGATCCTTTGTCCTGTGTTCACCAGGGATGAGGTGCGCGATGATCCGCAATTCGGACGGGAAGAAGCATGGGAAGATGCGCGAAAAGGCCGTCATGCCTCCATGCACGTTCTCAATCGCTGCTTGCTCACTGGTTTGGAGTTGGACTATGCGCTGGTTGATCTGGGGCGTGGGTTTTCCATTCCACTCGATCTTGCCATGAAGGCGGCCGAGCGCGGCGGCTCGCGCATCCGGCTGAATCCTCCTTACCGGGAGCACTTGTCGCAGGCGTTCGCGAGGTTCTTCATGCGCGTGGGGTTGCCGGTGGACATTCCGCCATTCAAGAAGCTGCGGAGCCAGCCGCGCGCTGCGGCGGAGGCTTGAGTGGCGGCACTCGATTGCGCGGCGGTAGAATTGGATTGTCGGTTTTGCGCAGGCTGACTACACTCGCCGTGATGCGCGCGCGATTTCACTCTTTCCTAATGCTCTCGCTCTGGCTGGGGACGGTCGTCAGTTCCTGCGGCGGCCCGTCGCGGGGCGAGGTGGAGGTGATGATGTTTGCGGTGCCGGAGGCGGTGTGGCTGGCGAAGTTTGAAGGTCAGCTCAAAGAGCATCCGATGCTGTGGAAGCAACTGGATGAGGAGGCCAGGGCTGGACGCGTGGAGCGGCCAGTGGAGATGAAGTGCAAGCTCGCGGGCGATGAACCATTCGAGAAGCGTGTCGGTGGTGAGAAAGAATTTGTGGAAAGCTGGAGGAAGGATGGCGCGGCGAAGGAAGTGAAGCAGGACCGGGTGACGAGGCGCTTCATCGGCACGGTGATCAGGCTGCAACTACAGAGCGACATGCGCGAGGACGCTCCGCTGCGTGTGACGATGAAGCTGGAGCATCACATCGCGCCGCCCGTGATGCGGCGGATCAATTACGCCAACGCGGCGACGGGCGCGGAGCGGGAGAGGCTGTCCGTGGAGTATCCGCAGTTTGAGAAGATCGAGTGGAATGGCGTGATCTCCGTCCGCCATGAATGGCGGCTGGTGACGCAACTGCTGCGCCCGCAGGGTGATGGCGGTAATGCCATGCGTTATCTTGTTTTCATCAAGCGCCCCTGATCCATGAAGACTCACACGCTCGCGCTCCTGACTGCCATCGCAATAGCCACGCCGCTCTGCGCCGCTGATGATCTGATGCTGGAGGTGCGGCAGGTGGTGATCCGTGCGCCGGAGCTGGAGGTGATCGAGATGATGGCTGCGCCAAGGAAAACGGATGCCGAGGTGGCGGCGCGGCTATGGCAATCGGTCAAAGATGGCCGCGCCAGTGTGGTCTCGGATGTCACGAGCGCGGCGGATGAACATCAGCAGTTCTCCGTGAACAGCGGGCGTCAGGTCTGGCTGCCTTCGGAGCTGAGCCAGGATTTTGATCGTCTCTATCTGACTCCCGTGGGTTTTGAAGAGCACTTCATCGGCACCGCGCTGGAGTGCCTGCCCGTGGCTGCGGCTCCGCTGGCATTTGATGGACAGGTGCAGGCGGAGTGGAAGACGCGCTTCTCACCGAGAGGGCCGCTGACAGTGAAGTGGCCTACTTCGTGGCTGAACGTGTGGGAGAATGACAAGGCCAGCGACAAGGCGGTGCATGGCTGGCTGGACTGGCGTGATTTGTTTGAGGAGAGCTTCAATGGAAGCGTCCGGTTTGGCGGCGGCGAGCCGGTGATCATCGCCATCATGCCGCCTGCGGATCAAGTCTGGCCGGGTGAGAGAAAAGGCCGCTGGCTGGATGTCTTCCTGGGGCAAATCAACAAGGCAGATCAAGACGAAGCGCTGCCGCCGAAGGATTATGCCGCGTCGTTTCCTGTGATGCGCACGATGCTTTTCGGCATCGGCCTGAATGACAAGGAAGCGCTGGCCATCATGTCGGCACGTGATGCCAGGGATGACGCGGCGTTGCTGCAAAAGCTACTGGCGCGTGTGCGGCAGGGAGACGCGCGGCTGCATCTATGCGCCGCTTCCGCGAATGATTCGGGCGCGCCGCGCAATCTGCTGAGCGCGCGGCTGCACGATTACCCGACGGAGATGCCCAGCATCCCCTCGGGATGGAATTACATGATCGTCGGCACGCAGTGGCAGACGGATGGCCGCGATCTCGAGCTGCATCACGATCTCGCGCCGCCCGCGCGCACCGTGTGGCCGCTAGCCCTGGATGTGCCGGAGGCCGTGATGTGGCAGCCGCGCTTTCGCCGTTTGAATATCGAGAGCGTGCAGCCGACCGCCAACGGCACACATCTCCTGAGCCTGCAGCACATTCCCGAAGTCATGCACGGCGAAGGCATCCGCTCGCATGAGTCCGTGCTCGTCTTCGCGCAGCATGAAAGTGGCGTGCGGCCTGAGGACGAGTTCGCACCGAATAAAGGCGGCGCGCAGCCTGATGCCGAGCCGCCGCCTCGCGATTACGAAGCGGAGATGATCGTCTTTGAATTGCCTGCCAAAGAAGAAGCTGACTGGCAGCCTGCGGATGCAAACCGTTGGCACGAACCCGATGGGAAACGATTTCACGCGCTTCTCGACCGCGTGAAATCTGGAGATGCCACGCTCGCCGCTCATGTGGCACTGCGTTTCCATGCAGGCTCGCGCGCGAAGGTGAGCATCACCGAGGACTACAGGACGGCGGTGGAGTTTGATCCGCCCGAGAAACCTGACACGCCGCGCATGAGACCCACGGCGCTTAAGTCGCTGCCTGTGGGCACAAGCTGGGAAATCAAAGCTCACGATCCAGCGCCCGAAGATTCAATATTGCTGCTCACGCACGCGTTTGATCACAGCACGGCCAAACCCACTGAGCCGACTTTGCAGGAGACTCTCGCCATCGCCGCGAAGGATAAAGAGGATTACCCCGGCGCGGCGCATCATTTTGAGACGTGGGCGGATCGCGATCTGAAACTCATCCTCGGCCAGCCCCGCTGCCTCGGCACACGCAGACCTCCAGGCGTCAAAGACGAGGTGCTGCATGTGGCTTTTGTGCGGGTGAAGTGAACAGCCCATTCTCCCCTCGTGGTTGCAGCGTTTGACGAATCAAGTCACCAGGGCACGCTCCCACATGCCAGCCATGACCCTAGTCATGGAGCCAGACGCTTATGAGCGCCTCGAGACTGCTCGTTGGTCGTCATCCGAGAGCTTCTCTGATGCCGCGCGACGCGCGGTGTGGCCTGAGCTGGATTCAAAAGCAAGGGCGCGGACATCGTGGCTTATTCCAATGCGCGTTCAAGATGCGCCACCGCAGTCCAAAGCCTGCGGCGCTGCTAGCGTGCGCGTTCTCGTGGCGTTTATCTCACACACCTCATCACTTCCATTATGAAACTCAGCCTGCTCTTCTCCCTGCTCCTTGCGCCTTGCGCCCTGCTTCACGCCGCGAACTGGCCGATGTGGCGCGGACCGAACGGGGATGGGACTTGCGAGGAGAAAGGGCTGCCGGAGAAATGGGGTGTGAAGGAAAACATCGCGTGGCGTGTGGCTCTGCCTGAGCCGGGGAACTCGACGCCGGTGATTTGGGACGGAAAGGTTTTCGTGACGCAGGCGGTGGACAAGGGGAAGAAGCGGATGCTGTTCTGCTTTGATCGGGCGAATGGCAAAAAGATCTGGGAGTCGGGCACGACTTACACCGAGCCGGAGCTGACTCATGCGACGAATCCGCACTGCCCGGCATCGCCCGCGACGGATGGAGAGCGAGTGGTGGTGTCGTTCGCCTCGGCGGGCGTATTCTGCTACGACATGGCGGGCAAGGAAGTGTGGAAACGCACGGACCTGGGCAAGCAGCATCACATCTGGGGCAATGGCGCGTCGCCCGTGATCGCGGGTGACCGGGTGTTTCTGAATTTCGGACCGGGGGAGAACACGGTGCTGCATTGCTTTGATCTGAAGACTGGCGCGACGATCTGGAAACACGCGGAGCCGGGAGGTGCGTCTGGTGAGGGCGATAACAAAAAGTGGCTGGGATCGTGGAGTGATCCGATTCTGCGCAAAGTCGGAGAGCGCATGGAGCTGATGATGACTTATCCGGGCCGCGCGTGTGCCTTTGATCCGGCGGGCGGCAAGGAGCTGTGGACTTGCGAGGGGCTGACACCGTTGGTTTATAATTCGCCCGTTTTCGCTGACGGCATGGTGATCGCGATGTGCGGCTACGGCGGCTCTGCGATGGCGGTGCGCGCTGGCGGAGATGGAAATGTGACGGGCACGCATCGCGTCTGGCATTTACCCAAGGTGCAGCAGCGCATCGGCTCGGGCGTGGTGCATGAGGGGCATCATTACATTCTAACTGACGCGGGCATCGCCGAGTGCAGAGACATCAAAACGGGCGATCTGAAATGGAACGAGCGCCTGAAGGGGGCGGGGCAGAGCGGGAACAACTGGTCATCGCTCATGCTCTCGGAAGGGAAGTGCTATTCGTACAACAAGGGCGGAGACGCCTTCGTGTTCCGCGCGAATCCCGGAAAGCTCGAGTTGATCGCGACGAACTCGCTGGGGGAGTTTTCAAATTCGTCAATCGCGCCCTCGGACGGCCAGCTTTTCATTCGCACGCACAAGGCACTCTGGTGCGTGGGCCGGGAGCGCAAAGCGCAGTGAAAAGCGGTGGTGTTCTTGGTTTGAATGAGTCGTCTGGCACGAGGCCAGGCCCGGCTGCCACAATCCGCCCCAAACCCCGGAGACACCCCTGTAAAAGCCCGCCACGAAGGTAAACAGTCTCGTCTGAGCAAAGGTCAGACTAGCGTTTTTGCACCTTGCCCTGCCTGTTTATCACGGTGTCATCCGGG
Source organism: Verrucomicrobiaceae bacterium (assembly GCA_031425215.1). GTDB lineage: Bacteria > Verrucomicrobiota > Verrucomicrobiia > Verrucomicrobiales > Verrucomicrobiaceae > JANPIW01. The sequence continues at coordinate 23,298 of JANPIW010000351.1, read as the reverse complement.
CGCAGGTTGGGGGGCCGCGTCACTTGGGATTCATGAACATGATCGACATGCCGCGCTCGATGTGACCGTCGGGGAAGATCATGTTGGGGCCTTTGCCCTTGCCGTGCAGATCACCGGACTCCATTACCCAGGGCTGACGAGTCCACTGGTAGGCGCGGTTGGGCTGCTCATCGAACTCGGTTACGGTGTAGGTGGAGTAGTACGTCTCGCTTTCAATGATGCCCTGTGCTCCGTCATCTCCTTTGCAGAGCCATGTGCTTTTGGAGCAGCCATACGGTTCGAGCTGGTCGTGCCACCACTTGGCCAGCATATCTCCTTTGTCACCGCTGCGTGGCAGCTTCGGCGGCACCTGCGGCCAGATCATTTCGTGGTCGCCCAGGTAAGAGGAGAGGCCGCCATGCAGGGCGGTGAGATTGCTGATGCACCCGGCATAGGCGGCTTTGGCCCTCATCCATCCCATGAAAGGAAAAGTCAGCGTGGCGATCAGGGCGATGATCACGATGACGATCATGATCTCGATCAAGCTCTTGCCGCGCGGAGGGTGTTGGAAACGTGCTGAGTTCATCTGGAAAAACAAAGAGCACCTTGGGGCCAAGGTGCTCTTTGCAGAGTATAAATCGGTTGTTTCGCCCCAGCTCGAAAATCCTAAAAGTACCGGCGCAAGCCGGACACCTTGACTTGGACGTGCTCGGATTCGGCGTAGCTATTCGAGGGGCCTGTGCCAGTAAGGTAGGGGGTAAGATCCGTCAATGCTAACCTGATTGCATCAGATCCTTGTTGATAAAATCCAGTGGTTGTTCCGATTAGTGTGAGGTTCTGAATTCCAGCAATGGAGGAGTTAATCGCCTGTATCAGCCCCGAATAGCCTTCAAATGCCAATCCGGCCAGCGTTTCACGTCCATTGGGGGCGATGATCGTCAATTCACCCTCACCCTCGAAACGCAGAGTAGGGGCGGTGGCAGTGATGTCGCCGAACCAGCCGAGGTTGACCACATAGCTACGACCAGTAGCGACAACCGTCGAAGTACTCGTGGTGGAAGTGCTCGTCTGCCCGAAAAATCCGCTTTGCTGTTGTGTCGTGGCGGTTGCTGACGAGTCGGATTCGGAAGAAGCATTGACATAACCCTCAATTTTGCGCCCCCCCACATCAGCAGACCCATAAGCGGAACCTGCATAGGTGACACCTTTGTAGTAGAGGATGGAGCGGTTGCCGTTGTGTTCACTGAGCGCGCCGCCCGTTGATGGTGTGAGAAGGCTTCCTGTCCCTGTGTTCAAGACTGTTTGTGTGCCTTGAGTGGCCACGCCAATAAGGTTGTCCGCCGTCCAGATCGCGTAACCGCTGCCGTTCCGGAAAGAGAAGTTCGTCTGGTAGAATCCACTTCGCTCGTTCAGAATGCTGTATTCACCGTTATCAAACGGACCGCCGACGAGGGCGTGGGCCTGAACTCCTGCGAGCAGCGCGGCTGACTGGATCAAAAGAAAGATTTTTTTCATGGGACTCGAAACTAGCGTAAATGTGCTTGCTCATTCAAGACTTTTTTTGTTTTTTTACTGCTGTGCTCTCTGATTACCACACCCACACGCCTCTCTGCCTCCACGCTGAGGGGCATCCGCGCGAGTACGTCAGGCAGGCGCGGGAGCGTGGGCTGGCGGAGATCGGTCTCTCGGATCACAACCCGATGCCGGAGCATTTTGATGACTGGCGGATGCCGTTGTCCGATCTGCCGCGTTACTTCGAGATGGTGGACGAGGCGCGCGCGGAGAACCCGGGCTACCCGGTCCGCCTGGCTCTGGAATGCGATTTTCTCGAAGGGCGCGAAGCATGGATCGAGGAGACGGCGGGCATGGCGGAGTGGGATTACCTCATCGGCAGCGTCCACTACATCAGCCCGGACTGGGCCATCGATGATCCAAAGCATCTCTCGCGCTGGAGGAACGCTGCAGCCGTGGAGGAAATCTGGGCCGCGTACTGGGAGGCGTACGAAAAAAACATCCGCTCCGGCTTGTTCGATTTTTTCGCGCATCCCGATCTGGCAAAAAAATTTGGTTTCCGGCCTGCGGGTGATTTGCGGCCCTACTACGAGCCGGTGATCCAGGCGCTGGTGGACATGAACGGTGTGCTGGAGGTGAGCACGGCGGGGCTGCGGAAAGAGGTGCGCGAGATTTACCCGAGCGCGGACATGCTTCGGCTGGCTTTCTCCGCAGGAATTCCCATCGTGATCAACTCCGACGCACACAAGCCCTCCGAGGTGGGCCAGGATTACGACCAAGCGCTGCAGCTCGTGCGCGAGGCGGGCTACACGACGACGGTGCGGTTTGAAAAACGCAGCCGCATCGTGGTGCCGCTGCCGGAGACATGGCCGCCGTCATGATTCTGGAGGCTCGTGGCAGGCGCATCGAGTTCCCGCGCCGAGCGCTGGTGATGGGAATCGTGAACATCAATGACGACTCCTTTTGCGGCGATGGCACGCTCGATGTGACCGCCGCGCTTTCGAAGGCTGAGGGCATGATCCGCGATGGGGCGGACATCATCGACATCGGCGCTGAGAGCGCGCGCACAAACCGCGCCGCGATCACCGAGGACGAGGAGGTGGCGCGGCTGCTGCCTTTCATTGCGCGCTGGCCGGAATTGCTCTCGCGGTGCGAAAATGAAACCGCGCTGCTCTCCGTCAACACCTGGCGCCCCGGCGTCGTGGAGCGCGTTTTGCCCGAGGGTGGCGACATCTTGAATGACATCAGCGCCCTCGAAAGCGATGCCAACGCCCGGCTCTGCGCGCAGACGGGGGCAGCGCTGCTCATCATGCACACCGTGGGCCAGCCAAAGGTGCCGCACACGCATGTCGGCTACCCGGACGTGATGGCGGCCCTGCACAAGTTCTTCGGTGAAAAAATCGCGCTCGCGCTCGCGGCAGGTGTGCGGCGCGAGCAGATTATTCTCGATCCGGGCATCGACTTCGCCAAACAACGCGAAGACAATCTCACCATTTACCGCCGCCTCCAGGAACTGCACCGCTGGCAGCGCCCCATTCTCCTGCCCGTCTCGCGCAAAACCGTGATCGGCGATGTGCTCGATCTTCCAAATCCCAAGGACCGCGATGCCGGCACCATCGCGTGCATCGTGGCCGGGATGCTGCGCGGCGCGCACATCTTCCGTGTCCATCATGTCCGCGGCGCCGCGCAGGCGGTGAAGGTGGTGCAAGCCGCCGGCTTTCAGCCGTGACGCAGTCCGTGCGCGGCAGTGCGCACAGCTCCGGCTTGCTTTCCCATGACGGCTCCGCAGAGTCGCGCCGCCATGCGCTTTGCCATTCTCCTTGCCTTCCTCCTGCCCGTGCTCGCGGACGCGCAGACTAAATCACACACCGCCGCCGAGCTGGTGGCTGGCGTGAAAGGCGCGAAGCCGCTGGGCGGGCTTTACGTGCGCTTGCGCATGGAGCACAACGACGGCAAGGGCAAACCCGTTGTGCTCCAGGTCCAGCTCAAACGCCGCAGCGCGAACGATGGCGCATCCGAGAGTCTTTATCAGGTGCTCTTTCCGAAGGAGCGCAAGGGCGAGGGACTGCTCCTGCGTATGAAGCGCGGCTCCATCTCCGGCGCGACATTTTCCCCGGCTGGAGGCACGCGTCCGATCACGGACAAAGACCGCTCCGCCGGAGTCTTCGGCACCGCGCTGAGCATCGACGACGTTGCGGCGGAGTTTTTGAACTGGCCGCAGCATGAGATCACAGGCCGGGAAAAGGCCGGCAGCATACCGTGCGCCATCGTGGAATCAAAACCCTCCAAAACTTCCGGCGAGAAAACCCGGAGCTGGATCGACGAGGCGCGCTTTGTCACGATGCGTGTGGAGATGTTCTCCGGCGGGGACAGGCCCGCGAAAACGGTCATCACCCACAAAGCCATGCGCGGCAGCAGCGGCTACTATGTGCCCGCGAGCTTCACCGTGACCGACCACGCCACGGGCGCATCGACCAAGATCGAGGGAGTGCGCTCCGAATCCGATCCCGTGTTCACTGACGCTGATTTCTCCGAGGCCGCGCTGAAGATGATCTCTGCGCCGAAATCGAACTGAAAACGGAACACGTCTAACGAGAAAACCTCATGCCCTACCGCACCGCGCCGCTCGCCACACCTGGAATGCCGCGGGGCATCCCGCACATCATCGGCAACGAGTTCGCGGAACGCTTCAGTTTTTATGGGATGAAGGCCATCCTCATGGTCTTCATGACCCATGCGCTGCTGAACCATGAGGGCGCGAAGGATGTGATGGGCGACGAGGAGGCGACCAAATGGTTCCACCTCTTTGTTTCCGCCGTCTATTTCACCCCGCTGCTCGGCGCGCTCATATCCGACCTGTGGCTGGGCAAATACAAAACCATCATCAGCCTCTCGCTCGTCTATTGCCTCGGGCATCTCGCGCTCGCACTGGACCACACGCGCATCGGGCTTTTCGTCGGCCTGACGCTCATCTCCATTGGCTCCGGTGGCATCAAGCCCTGCGTGTCCGCCCATGTGGGCGACCAGTTCGGTGCCACCAACGCGGGGCTGCTGCCGCGAATCTACAACTGGTTTTACCTCGCCATCAATTCGGGCGCTCTCATCTCCATGCTCCTCACGCCCTGGCTGTTGGAGCACCATGGCCCGCACATCGCGTTTGCCGTTCCCGGTGTGCTCATGTTCATCGCCACTATTGTGTTCTGGATGGGCCGCCACCAGTTCGCGCATGTGCCGCCGGAGCCACGCAAATTCCGCGACGAGTTGCTCGCGCCCGTCTTTCTGCGCTCGCTCGCCGGTCTCGTGGTCATCTACATTTTCGTCGCTATGTTTTGGGCGCTCTTTGATCAAACGCATTCGCGCTGGGTCACGCAGGCGGGAAAGATGGATTGCACACTCTTCGGCATCTCCATATTGCCTGCACAGATGCAAGGCATGAACTCCCTGCTCGTGGTGCTGCTCATCCCCGTGTTCTCGCTCTGGCTGTACCCGCTAGCAGGCCGCTTTGTGAAAGTCACTCCGCTGCGCAAAATCTCGCTCGGCTTCTTCATCGCCATCCCCTCTTTCATCGTCCCTGCTTGGATCGAGTCACAGATCGCCCTCGGTCACACTCCCTCGCTCTGGTGGCAGATGCTCGCCTATGTCCTCATCACGTCTGCCGAGATTCTCATATCCATCACCTGCCTGGAGTTCTCCTACACCCAGGCCCCTCCCCGACTCAAGTCCTTCGTCATGGGCATCTTCCTGTGCAGCGTCTCGCTGGGCAATCTCTTCACCGCAGCCGTCAATTGGTGGATCGAAAAGTCAGGCGGTGAGAGCGCTCTCTCCGGCGCGGGCTACTACTGGTTCTTCGTGAAATGCATGAGCGTCACTGCCGTGCTTTTTGTCGGCGTCGCCCTCTTTTACAAAGGGCAGACGCACCTTCAGAAGGAAACGGGGTAGCATGATGCGCCTGCTGGTGTTTGAAACCCAAACGGCTTGCACGCGAAACCACAGGACTTGGGGGTCGGCACCTGAGATTTTAGAAAAAATCATCGTAACCTCGGCATCAGACGTTATTCTCCGGTTTGTAAATCGCACCCCCGGATGAACCTCTCCCCAGGCCAGCGCCTCAAGGCTGCACGAGAAGAGCGTCAGCTCTCGCTCAAGGATGTGGCACATCGTACGCGCATCCCCGTGCAGCGTTTGCAGATGCTCGAGGACGACAACTTCGCGGCCTTCGGCAGCATGGCTTACGCCAAGGTTTTTCTCCGGCACTACAGCCGCTACCTCGACGTGGACACGCGTGAGGCCGCAGACGGCCTGCCTCGCCCGCTGCTCGGTGGCGCAACGGATTACCGCCACCTCACGGAATCACACGGCCTGTGGGTCGAGCCACGAGAGGCCCGCCGCTGGCGCTTGCCCCGTGTGCCCTCGCTGAGTCGCACGAGCCGCTCGCCGGTTCCAGTTTTGATCTGCCTGTTTGTCATCATGGCGGTGGCGGCCGGACTGTTGGCGCAGCATTTGAAAACCCTCAAACAAACCGGACCAGAGGCAGCGGAGACGTTCGCGACCTCATCGGAGGAAACCGTCGATGCGGGCGCCACGGCAGCTAAAGACATGCCGGCCAGCATTCATGCCAAGGTGAATGAGCCGCTGAGCACCGCGATCACTGCCCAGAACGTGCAGCTTCATCCCGAACTGCCCGTCACCATGATGCGTGCGATCCCGGTTGCCCCCGGTGGCCAGCCCGCTCCCGACAGTCCGGACACACCGGTGAGAAAACCCGAGATCATCAAATGAGCGCGCCAGCCGCACACCCTCCCATGCGTGGCAGAGCCTGGCTCGTAAATCTAATATGGATCGCGGTGCCCGTGGCCGCCTTCATCATCCTACTCTGCGTGAGCCAGACGGCGCGCGAGGTCACCGCCCAGACGGCTTTCACCTTGGTCCAGTTTCTTTCCACGCCTTTCATTTTGGAAACCTGCTTCACCGTCATCGGCCTGTGCATCGTGTTTGCCTGGAACCAATGGCGACGCGACAAGCACGACCACGATGAATGGGTGTATCTGGAGAAAACGGATGCGTCGTCTGCCAGCACTGCCAGCGAGACACCTCCGCACCGTCTCGATGCCGTCGTCTGGAAAGAACGGCCCGAGCCATTCGATGGCGCTGCGGCCGCGCTCACGGTGATCGAGGGGTACCTCGCTCTAGGACTGTCCGCCGAGGCCGAGGCAGCGTTTGAGGAAACGCTCCGTGATGAGCCGGGCCATGACCGCGACAAAGCCCGGGCCGCCATTGCCATTGCCGGCTGGCATTTGCAAAACAGCTCGCGAGAAAAAGCCGACTCCTGGCTTCGCCGCGCCATCACCCTCGACGTGTCATGCCGCGACGCGCTCGAAGCCGGGCATCCCCTGCGAGCGCTGGCGGGCAATTGACGCGCAAGCTTCCGTCTTGCGCAGAAACAGCGCTGTGCTTGTATCCCGCCCACTTTTTATGTCAGCACCCACTCATTCCCACGAAGAAACCCCCGGCGCTTTCTGGCCCATCATGAACATCGTCCTCGGTGTCGCGTTCGCGATCTTCACTCTGTACTGGGGTGTGAACCTCGTCGCCGGAGGCTACTCGGCAGCACAGAAAGTCCGGGCTCCCAAAGAAGAAGCTCCGCCGCCCGCCGCTGCTCCTGCCGCCGCAGTCGCCACCGCTCCAGCAGCTCCCGCCAAAGCCGAGGCCGCGCCCGCTGCCACCGCCAATCCAAGCCTCCCCCTGGCCGAGATCACCATCAAGCCCGGCGGCGCGTCAGGACTCGAGTACGACATCAAGGCCCTCACCGTTAAAAGCGGGCAAAAGGTCAAGCTCACCTTCGCCAACATTCATCCCATCCCGCAGCCGCACAATTGGATCCTCGTGAAGCCAGGTGCCAAAGACACCGTGCTGGCCGCCGCCATGGCTGCCATGACCGACCCCAAGGCTCTGGAGAAAGGCTTCGTCCCCACCACTCCCGACATCCTCCATTACACCAAGCTCGTCCAGCCAGGCGCCAGCGACACCATCGAATTCGTCGCCCCAGCCCCCGGCGACTACCCTTACCTTTGCACCTTCCCAGGTCACGGCGCGCTGATGAACGGCGTGATGAAGGTCGAGTAACCGCGCTCCAACGCGAGCGCGCAGAAAACTAAACCGACGACGAGGCAACCGGGCAATGACTTGGTTCCTCCGCATTCTCGCCCTCCTCTTCGGCGGAGTCTTCATCTTCGCCGGCGTGATGAAGGTCCGCGATCCGCATCTCTTCCTCATGGACGTGCGCAGCTTTGATCTGCTGCCCGACCCCTACGCCGCATGGCTTGCGCTCTCGCTGCCGTGGCTCGAAATCATCGCCGGTCTCGCCGTCATCACCGGCATCGCAAGGCGCGGCGGCCTCCTTCTCCTCAATCTCTGCCTCATCGCCTTCTTCATCGCCATCCTCTCCGCCTGGTGGCGTGGCATCAGCATCCAATGCGGCTGCTTCGGCGCCTCCGAAGCCACCGCCGAATACACGGAACTCTTCATCCGCGATGGCATACTCCTCGCCCTGGGCCTGTTTTTGTTTTTCATCAGAATCAAGCCGGCAACGCAGACCTGGGAACCATGAAATACCACTTCGCCTCCGACAACACCTCCGGCATCTGCCCCGAAGCCTGGACCGCTCTCGCCGAGGCCAATGACGGCTTCCAGCCCAGCTATGGCGACGACGACACCACACGCGCCGCCTGCGAGACCTTCCGCCGCTTCTTCGAGACGGACTGCGACGTGTACTTCGTCTTCAACGGCACCGCAGCCAACTCCCTCGCCCTCGCCTCGCTTTGCACCAGCTACAACAGCATCATCACCGCTGAAGAGGCGCACTGCGAGAAAGACGAATGCGGCGCTCCCGAGTTCTTCTCACACGGCGCGAAAATCCTCCTCGCGCGCGGCCAGCAGGGAAAGCTCGACCTCGCCGATGTCGAGCGCCTCATCACCCACCGCACCGACATTCATTTCCCCAAGCCGCGCGCCATCAGCATCAGCAACAGCACCGAACTCGGCACCGTCTATCGCCCCGCTGAAATCGCCGCGCTCTCCGCCCTCGCAAAAAAACACGGCCTCTCCCTCCAAATGGACGGCGCCAGATTCTTCAATGCACTCGCATCGCTCGACTGCGCGTCAGCCGATGTCACCTGGCGCTCCGGCCTCGACGTCCTCTGCTGCGGCGGCACCAAGCTCGGCATGGCCGTCACCGAAGCCGTCGTCTTTTTCAATCGCGATCTCGGCAATGAATTCGCCTACCGCTGCAAACAGGCGGGCCAGCTCTGCTCCAAGATGCGCTTCATCTCCGCCCAATGGCTGCACATGCTGCGCGATGAAGCGTGGAAAAGACACGCCACCCACGGCAACCGCCTCGCTCGCAAACTCGCCGCCGGCCTCGCCGCCCTCCCCGGAGTCCATATCCTCTATCCCACCGAAGCCAACGCCGTCTTCGCCAAACTCCCCGACGCCATCAAAGACCGCCTCAAATCCCACGGCTGGAAATTTTACAGCTTCATCGGCGGCGGCTCCCGCTTCATGTGTTCCTGGCGCGTCACCGACGAGGACGTGCACTCGCTGATCGCAGACGCCGCTGGGTGAGAAATGCAAGCAGGGCAAAAGATGGGCGGCTGGGTTTTGACCGCATCGGGACACTGAACCGGCCCTGCCGGGATTCTCCGGGAGCGACAACAATACCGGGCGCAAAATTTTGCAACAATCGTGAAGCGGTACCGCAAAAAGCGTGTCAGGATAAAGCGATGGACATGACAGCAGCACCCACAATGCCGGCCCTTGAGCCGAACACCAAGCAAGACACCTCGGCGTGGAAGTCGATCGTGCTCAAATATCAGGAGCCTTCGCTCGTGCGCGCCGTGTGGCAGCTTGTGAACACACTGGTACCATATGTGGCGATCTGGTATGTGATGTACCTCAGCCTAGCGTGGTCACCATGGACCACCTTCGGACTGGCCGCGCTGGCGGGTTTGTTTCTCATCCGCATCTTCATCATCTTCCACGACTGCGGGCACGGCTCGTTTTTCAAATCTCGACTGGCCAATGACATCACCGGCTTCGTCACAGGACTGCTGACACTCACGCCTTACTACCACTGGCGCTGGGAGCACGCGATCCACCACGCCAGCGCGGGTCATCTGGACAAACGAGGCACGGGCGACATCTGGACGATGACGGTCGAGGAGTACCTCAAGTCCTCGCGATGGAAGCGCTTTGCATACAAGCTCTCGCGCAATCCCGTGGTGCTCTTCGGCATCGCCCCGATCTATCTTTTCATGATCGCCCAGCGGCTCTCCGCCCCGAAGGCGAACGCGCGCGAAGTGTGGTCCGTGCGCTGGATGAATCTGGCGGTGCTCGGCTATGTGGTCGGGTTGAGCTGGGTGTATGGGATTGTGCCCTTCATCTTGATCCAGCTCACCATCACGCTCGTGGGCGGCGGCCTGGGCATCTGGATGTTCTATGTGCAGCACCAGTTCGAGGACGTTTACTGGGAGCGCGGAGAAAACTGGGATTTCACCGCCGCCGCGCTGGAGGGCAGCTCCTTCTACAAGCTGCCGCGCGTCTTGCAGTGGTTCTCCGGGAACATCGGCTTCCATCACATCCATCACCTCAGCTCGCGCATCCCGAACTACAACCTCGAGCGCTGTCACAATGCCGTTCCACTTTTCCAGGAGGTGAAGCCCATCACGTTTTTCTCCAGTCTCAAATCCATGACCATCCATTTGTTCGACGAGCAAAAGGGCAAGCTCGTGAGCTTCAGTCATGCGCGGAAACTCCGCAGAGAGCGCGCCGCTGCTGCCAAGGCTGCCGGCCAGACCTCCGGGACTTCGGGCACTTCCGGGCAGCCTCCAGCCAAGTAGCGCCAGCGCGGGTTCCCCTTCGCGCTCCGTCACTCCACCGCACGCCGTCTGGCACGAACGCTCACGCATGGCCGCCTACGCCGCGTCCCTCGGGGGAATGGGGCATCCCGGCAGTCTCGCCCTGCATTCGGCGCATGTGCTATGAGTGCGAAGAGAGTTTGAACATTCACTCCGGCCATCTGCTCCGCCGCGAGATTTTTCTGCCAAACCTCACGCGCCTGTGCCACACTCCGCCAGCCTGCGATGCCTACGGAAACACAATCCCGTCTTGCCCCTGCCACTTTCCACACCACGCGATGGACGCGTGTGTGCGCGGCGAAGTCAGACTCTGACGATGGCCGACACGCGCTCGCAGATTTATGTGATGCGTATTACGAGCCGGTCGTGGCGTTCCTCCGTTGCGAGTTGCTCGACGCGGATGCGGCTCGGGAAATGAGCCATGCCTTTTTCGCTGAGATGCTCGCCGGCGGCACCATCGCCACGGCTGAGCGGGAGCGCGGGCGTTTCCGTTCCTATCTGCTCGGCGCGGTGAAGCATTTCCTTTCCCGACAGCGCGAGGCAGCGCGGCGGCAGAAGCGCGGCGGCGGCGCGGAAGCGGCATCCCTCGATGATGAGGAAGCGCAGGAGGTTGCCGATCGGAGGCTGCCGTCTCCTGACGCTGCCTTTGACCGTCAATGGGCGCTCACCGTTCTGAGCCGGGCATTGAATGAATTGCAGCGCGAATGCGAGGCTGAGGGAAAGGCCGTTGTGTTTGAGAAGCTTCAACTGTTTCTCACCGGTGATGCCGCGCATGGCGATCAGCAGGAGCTGGCCGCATCACTCGGCATGAAACTCAACTCGCTCAAATCACAGATACATCGCCTCAAGCACCGCTACCGCGAGCTGGTCATGGCGGAGATTGCCGCCACGCTGGACGGGGGCGGCTCCATCGACGAGGAAATGGCGGTTCTGCTTGCGACGTTGCGGAGAAATTGAGTTTCCAGGCAACCATTCACCTCTTTCACGTCAGGTATCATCATGAGCGATCCGCTTTCATCCGACCCGTCGAAAAACTGCCCCAAATGCGGAGCTGCGCTTACCGCCGGCGACACACGCGGCCTCTGCCCCGCCTGCCTGCTGGCCGAGGTGATGCAGCCTGTGCCGGAAGATGCCGCCGTCACTGCTCCCGTGGCCCGGCCCTCCCAACCGCGCAACGTAGTGCCCGACCTCCCGCTGCCCGTAGAGCTGACCGCGCTGCTCCCGCACGGCATGTATCGCGTCGAGGGCTTCCTCGGCCAGGGCGGCATGGGTGCGGTCTATAAGGGCGTGCAGGTGCGGCTGAAGCGGCCCGTCGCCATCAAGATCATGCGGCGCGATTTCGGGAAGGACTACGACTTCGAGCAGCGCTTTGAACGCGAGGCGCAGGCCATGGCAAAGCTGAACCATCCGAACATCGTGGGTGTCATCGACTACGGCGAGGCGGGAACGGATTACCTCTACATCGTCATGGAACTGGTCGATGGCGCGGACCTCATGGACGTGATCCGCACCGGGCGCATGACGCAGGAGATGGCACTCGCGCTGCTGCCGCAGATTTGTGACGCGCTCCAGTTCGCGCACGATCACGGCATCGTCCACCGCGACATCAAGCCGAGCAATATCATGCTCACGCGCGATGGCCGCATCAAGATGGCCGACTTCGGCCTCGCGAAGCGTTTCGATGCCGAGAGCAGCTTCCGCACGCAGACCGGTACCGGCATGGGCACGCCCGACTACGCCGCGCCGGAGCAGTTCGACGCCAGTGCGCAGATCGACCACCGCGCCGACATCTATGCGCTCGGTGTGATGATCTACCAAATGATCACCGGCCAGCTTCCGCGCGGCGTGTGGAAGCCGCCCTCTCAGCGCGCCGAGATCGATCCGCATTGGGACGACATCGTCAGCCACGCGATGCAGAGCGATCCGAAGGACCGGTATCAGAAGGCGAGCGAGATCAAGACGGATGTGAGCCGGATCACGCCTCAATCGAAGGAAGGGAGCGCGGACACTCCTGTCCGCACAAATCAACCGGGCGGCGAAGCCGCGAAGCGACAGGAGGCGGGCAAGCTGCGAAGCCGCGAAGCGAATGCCCACCCTCCCGTCAAATCCCGCGCGCCGCTAGTTTTTGGGATCCTCGTGGGCGCGGCGGTGATCACGCTGGGGACGTTCTATGCGCTGAAGAAGCCCGTAGGTGACGACGTGAAGGATCCCATTTTTCCGGCGGGAGCTGATGGTGCGGGACTGTATTCCATCTCGACTGGCCGCAAGGTTGATTTGCTTGCACTCGTGGATGTGACACGGGACGCCGTATTTGGAGTATGGAAACGCACGCCAGATGGAATTGTAGGTGCCGGTGCTGCGACGCCAGAAAATGCAAGTGTCCCGCGCTTGCAGTTGCCATACACGCCACCGGACGAATACGACTTTGAAATTGAGTTCACCCGGACCAGCGGAAATGGAGTGGTGACACAATTGCTCTCGGCACAAGGAAGTTCCTTCGGGTGGTCGATCCTCACATCAGGGAATGGCATCGGTTTTGACCGGCTGGACAGCAATATCCCATCATCCCGCCACGAGGCTGCCGCAACGATGGAGAGCCAACTCGAAAATGGCCGACGCTATCGTTCCCGCGTCGAGGTGCGCCGCGGCTCGTTGCGTGGTTTCCTTGATGAGAAGGAAAAGGTGAACTGGAATGGTGACTTCAAACGACTCAGCCTTGTCGAGGGGTGGAGGCTGCCAGACGATATCAGTCTGGGTCTCGGAGTTGCGAATAGCGGGATCACCTTCCACAAGATCGAAGTGCGCGAAATAACCGGAACGGGCAAAGTGACCAGCGGCGCGGAGCCGAAGACCGACGGACAACAGAGACTCGTCACCGCGTCACCTACAAATGCCATCCCGCCCCCCGCCACTCCCATCCAAACCTTCGCCGGCCACCGCTACCAGTTCGTGCCGGGCGAGGTGACGTGGACCGAGGCCAAGACGAAGGCCGAGGCGCTGGGCGGGCATCTGGCGACGGTGACGAGCAAGGAGGAGGCCGCGTGGTTGCTCACGGCCTTTGCCTCACACCTTGCCGTCAGCACGCCGAAACTTTGGCTCGGCGGCAGCGCGACTGCCGGAGACCGGCCCTGGCAATGGGTGACGGGCGAGCCTTTTGACTTCACCGACTGGGCTGAGGGCGAGCCAAACTATATCACCGCCAACGGCCCCATCGCCGGCCCCTACGCCGCCGCCATCACCCGCAACCCAGGAGGCCTGCGGTGGACCGAATCGCCCGCGAATTCCGGCCGCTCCACAGGCTTCCTCGTCGAGTGGGATGATGCGGGCAGCGCCCCGGCGACGACCGCAGCAGGCGCGGGCGAGCAGTGGGCGGACGGTCTCGCCGAATGGTGGGCGAAGTATCCGAACGGGAAATTCACGGACGGCCTTGAATTGTTGCGGCGCGAGGGCGCTGGGTCGCGGACGGTCGGCACCACACCGATTTATGCCGGGAGCGATCTCCGTGACGCCGCAGTGCGCGTCACCGCTCTGGGCGGAGGTCCCGAGTGGCGTCTGTGTGTGCGGGCCATGAACGGCGCGTATGAGGCAAGCCTGCAAAGAGATGGCAAGGGCAACATCAAGCTGACGTCACAGCCCATGAAAATCCTGTCCAGTTTCAAGCTCCCGGAGAAGTTTTCCTTCGACGAGCGCCACACTGTAGAGTTCCGCTGCCTTGGAGATGAACTGACCTTCATACTCGATGGCACGGAGATGGCACGTTTGCGGGACCAAGCCAAGACCTGGGGCGGCGTTTCCTTCCAACCGGGTATTGGCACGCTGATCGAAAAGCTTGAGTATGCCAAGCTGCCACAGCCGAAGTCTGAAGAACTCGTGGGCTCGCGTGCCAACTCCAGTCTTGTCACCTCGGCCACCGCCACCAAGGACGCCCCCTTTTTAAACACCCTCGGCATGAAGTTCGTCCCCGTGCCCATCAATGGCGGACCGACGGATGGGAAGCGGGTGCTCTTTAGCGTGTGGGAGACGCGGGTGCAGGACTATGAGGCGTTCGTGAAGGAGACGAAGGCGGACTGGAAGAAGGCGGACGATGTGGAGCAGGGGCCGACGCATCCGGCGGTGATGGTGAGCTGGGACGATGCGCAGGCTTTCTGCCAATGGCTCACCCAGCGCGAGCGCAAGGCGGGGAAGCTTGGAACAAACGAACTGATCCGGCTGCCGAGCGACCATGAGTGGAGCTGCGCGGTGGGCATCGGAGACAAAGAGGAAGCGGCTCAGTCGCCGATCGAGAAGAAGCGGAAGATCGCTGCTGTGTTTCCGTGGGGCAGTATGTGGCCGCCGCCGGATCAAGCCGGCAACTACTGGAGCGAGGAACTGCGCCCGCTGTTGGCAGCGGGAAAGTTTAGCAAGATCAAGGGCGAACTTCCCGGCTACCGGGATGGGTTTGCGACGACCGCTCCCGCAGGCCGTTATGCGGCGAATCGCTTTGGGCTGCATGATCTGGGAGGCAACGTGTGGGAGTGGTGCGAGGAATGGTATGATGACAAAAAAGAGTTCCGTACCCTGCGCGGTGCCTCATGGGATAACCTCGATCTCGGCGGTCTCCTGTCGTCGGATCGCAATTACAACCCACCCGGCTATCGCAGCAGCCACTACGGGTTCCGTTGTGTGGTGGCGATGTCAGCGTTAAGAGCAACCAGTTCACCAGTCCCCCCGGCGCCCGCTCCCCAAGTCCCTGCGCCTTCTGTCGCGCCCGCCTTCGCCACCAAGGACGCGCCCTTCGTAAATTCCCTCGGCATGAAGTTCGTCCCCGTGCCGGTAACGGGCGGGCCGACGGACAAGCAGCGGGTGCTCTTCAGCGTGTGGGAGACGCGGGTGCATGATTATGAGGTGTTTGTGAAGGAGACGGAGCGTGAGTGGAAGAAATCTGGACTTGAGCAAGGCACAACGCATCCTGCAGTGAATATGAGCTGCGAAGACGCATTGGCCTTCTGCGCGTGGTTGACGGAGACGGAGCGCAAGACAGGCAAGCTCGACGCCCAGCTTGCCTACCGCCTGCCGAGCGATCACGAATGGAGCTGTGCGGTGGGTTTAGGGGACAAGGAGGATGCCGCGAAGACGCCGGAGGAGAAAAACCTCCAGATCCCAGTGTTTCCCTGGGGAAATCAATGGCCGCCGCCTGCGGACGCTGGCAACTATGGCGGACTGGAGTTGAAGCCTTTGATCGACTCCGGCAAGCTTATTGGGGGCAGGACCGATCTCGGGGAGTGGCTGGACTCGTTCGTTCAGACGGCCCCATGCGGTAGCTTCCGAGAAAGCCGAGATGGCCTTTTCGACCTCGGTGGAAATGCCTTCGAGTGGTGCAATACGCCCTGGTCTGCTCATTCAGCAGGGGCGATCATCCGTGGCGGCTCTACGCACGATGGGCAGCGGGAAAGGCTCTTCTCGTCCCTGCGTGTCGAAAAGAGCCTCAGCACCACCAGCGCCAACCTCGGCTTCCGCGTCGTGCTGGCACCCGCGCTGTAGATTCGACTGTCAGGTGATGCCTAGTTGCTTGAATAAAGGGGTGTCTCCTCTGACGGTCCGGCACGGAGGAAGAAAGTGTCAGGAGACGATTCTTGACGAAATTATGGTGAATCAGAATCCTGATCAGCCATGAGGTTCGCGGAGGGGAAAATAAAAGGGGGCGGGTGGTGCCTTCAAGGTGAACTGGCAAGCGAGAGCACGTCGCCCGCCTTGGCTCCTGACGTCAGGGGAGTGTGACCCGGAGGCGTAGAAAATGGTGAGTCTCGGAAGACGGGAGTAACAGGGTGGCCGTGACGACCTGACCGGCGCTGCCTTGATCGATTCCATGCGTGCTCCATGTCAGAAGGTCGGTGCTGGCCTCGACGACATGCTGGAGCTCGGGACGCAATGGGCTGTAGGTCAAATTCAAATGAGTGGCGGTCTTGCTGACGATGGGGAGGCTGGCGGGGGATGCGGAGTGGGGATCGGAGTCCAGCGCGTATTCCAGCAAGAGAGGAAGGCCATCGGAGTCGAGGTCGGAGATGGGCGATGTGCCGGGCGGGATGGCGTGCGCTGCTTTCCACAGCTCGAAGGGAGTGGATTCATAGGCGCCGATGTCAGGCGCTGCGCCTTGCGGCCGTGTGACACCCTGGATGTCACGAGTCACATCGGGAAGAGGGGATCCCCGATCCATGGCGGGTGAGCCTGGGGCCAATCGGTAATCATTGGCGGTGGCATCAAGGAAGAGGCTTTGGGTCGTGGCGGAGGGGATGGAGCTTCCCTCATGCCCGGCGGCGATCCATGCGTCCATGGAGATGCGCGAGGCCTCGCCGTCGGTGGAAACGTAGCGTCCGCCGCCGAAGACATTGAAGTCGCTGTCGGTGAAGGAGGCGTCTCCGGGTGTGTTCCATGAGAATGGTCCTTTGGCGGTGTTGGCATTGAACAAGATGTTGTTCCGCACGAGGAGCGGGCCGCTGACGTCGGTGATGCGCAGATTGTACCGGCCGTCGGCGGGCAGGATGATGGTATTGTGCAGGACGCGCATCCCCTTGGGACCTGCGGCACCTCCGCCTTTGAAGAGCGCGATGCCCGTGGCGTGGTTGTTGTAGATGAGGTTGTTCCGGATGGTGCCGTCCTGCAGGCCATCGAGATTCATGGCGGCTCCGCCGATGGCGCAATTGTTGTAGATGATATTGTCCTCATACAAGGCACCTGAGATGATGCCGTCGCCTCCCATGGCGATGTCGCCGTTCGAGCGGAGGCCGGATGCCGCGTTGTCGTGAATGCGATTGCCGCGCACAACGGGGCGGTCGCCGCTGTTGGCGACGTAGATGCCGTGCTCGCTGATGCTTCCGTAGCAGTCGTTGTACTCCAGCACCACGTCGTCGCTGTGGCTGGTGACGATGCCCCAGTATTGATGGTTCCCGAACACGCCATTGCGCACGGTGACGTTGGTGCACTCGACGATGCGGAGGCCTGCGGTGGTGGCGTTGAAGGTGCGCAGGCCGTCGATGACGAAGTTCACGCACAACCAGCATTGGATGTTGTACTTGTTGCTGACGCTCCGGTCGCTCGTCGGTGTGATGACGACGTTTGCACCCGTGGCCCTGATGACGGTGGGTGCGGCGCTGGCACTGCCGAGGCTCACGGCATCGAAGCCTTTGTAATTCCCGTCCGCCACAAACACCGTGTCGCCTGGCACGATGACGGTGAGGGCCTTGCGAATCTCACGAAAGGGAGACGCAGCAGAGCCGATGTTAGAGTCGCTGCCATGGGCCGCCACATAACGATCCGTAGCGTGGAGTGTCGCGCTCACAATCCCGCCTGCCAGCAGGCAGAGCACCAGCCCAGAGCAAGTGCCAAAGAAACTGCGAGGCGTGAGTGAAGCAGACACAAGAGAGGCGGTGCGCTGTGGTGAGAACGTGGCGAGCCCGGATGGTTCGATCTTTTGCGAGAAGAATGGGAATCGGATGCGCCTCACGTCCTCCACCGATTCAGTGCGCGCTGCTCCGCCCGCCGCTCCCGCTCATGCTCGCAGCCGACATATTGAGCGAGAAGGGTCAAGAAGGCGGCTGGAGTCGAACTCAGACAAGCCATTCAGAGATGGCGGGGAAGGGCGCGTCATCCTGCTTGGCGCGGTGGGCGCACGCTGCTAAATCTCCGTCATGCCGGCACCCACACAGAGCCTCCGCGGCATCGTGGAGCGCGTCCTTTTTCATGCGGAGGACACGGGCTACTGCATCCTCAAGGTGCAGCCGTCCGGCTCGCGTGATGTCGTGAGCCTGATCGGCAAAGCGCCGCGCGCCGTCGCAGGCGAGCAGGTGGAGGCGACGGGGAAATGGGAGCAGAACGCGGAGTTTGGAAGGCAATTCAAAGCGGAGGCGATGAAGCTCACGCGCCCGGATTCAATCGACGGCATCGAGCGCTATCTGGGCAGCGGATTGATCGAGGGCATCGGCGAGGCGTATGCGAAGCGGCTGGTGAAGAAGTTCGGCAAGGATGTGTTCGACGTGATCGAGAACTACTCCGCGCGGTTGCAAGAGGTGGAGGGCGTGGGCAAGAAGCGGCGGCAGGAAATCCGCGCCTCGTGGATGAAGCAGAAGAGCGTCCACAACATCATGCTCTTCCTCCACGAGCACGGCATCAGCACCTCGCGCGCGCAGCGGATTTTCAAAACATATGGCGACGAGGCGCTGGAGGTGCTGCGTAAAAATCCGTACCGGCTGGCGGCGGACATCCATGGCGTGGGATTCAAAACGGCGGACGACATCGCCGCGAAGATGGGCATCGCACATGACTCGCCGGAGCGCGTGCGCGCTGGCATTGTGCATGTGCTGGAGAGCGCGGCCGGGTCCGGGCACTGTTGTCTGCCGGAGGGTTTGCTATTGGAGAAAACGGATGAGCTGCTCGGCGCTGGCGCAGCGCTGATCGAACCGCAGACCGCAGCGCTCATCGCCGAAAACGAGATCACACGCCACAGCATCGAGGGCGATGCGTTTCTTTACCTCCCGCATCTGCGCGCGGCGGAGCGCAGCATCGCGGCCAGCATTCTCTCGCTCGTGGGCAAACCGGCGGGCTATCCCGAGATCGAGATCGACAAAGCCATCGCGTGGGCCGCGAAGAAAACGGGCAAGCAACTCGCGGACAGCCAGCAGCGCGCGGTGAGCGAGGCGCTCACGAGCCGCGTGCTCATCATCACGGGCGGGCCTGGCGTCGGGAAAACGACGATCCTCAACACCATCCTCGTCATTCTCGCCGCGAAGAAAGTGAAGATCACCCTCGCCGCACCGACGGGCCGCGCCGCGAAACGGATGACGGAGAGCACCGGCATTGAGTCGAAGACGATTCACCGGCTGCTCGAATACCAAGGCGAGGGACTGTGGGGACGAAATCGCGCAAAGCCGCTGACGGGCGATCTCTTCGTCGTCGATGAAGCATCAATGATCGACGCGCCGCTGATGTCGCATTTCCTCGCCGCGCTGCCTGCGGACGCGCATCTGCTCATCGTCGGTGATGCGGACCAGCTCCCATCCGTCGGCCCCGGCATGGTGCTGGCTGATCTCATCGCCAGCCACAAAGTGCCGTGCGTGCAGCTCACCGAGATTTTCCGCCAGGCCGCCGACAGCCGCATCGTGACCAGCGCGCACGAGGTGAATCGCGGCCATGTGCCTGATCTCAAACCGAATGCGCGCGGTGATTTCTTTTTCATCGAGGAGACCGAGCCGGAGGAAATCCGCGCCACCATCATCGGCCTCGTGCGCGACCGGCTGCCGGCAAAATACAAACTCGATCCCGTCGCGCACATTCAGGTGCTCACGCCGATGAACAAACACATCCTCGGCACACGCTCACTGAACGAGGCGCTGCAAAACGCGCTCAATCCACCCAACGAACTCAAGTATGAGATCGAGCGCTTCGGCACCACCTTCCGTGTAGGCGACAAAGTCATCCAGACGCGCAACAACTACGACAAGGACGTCTTCAATGGCGACATCGGCCACATCGCCGTCATCGACACCGATCCCGTGAAAGTGCGAGTGCGCTACGAGCAGCGGCTCGTCGATTACGAACCCGGAGAGCTGGACGAGCTGCAGCTCGCCTACGCGCTCACGATCCACAAATCCCAAGGCTCCGAGTTCCCCTGCGTGATCGTGCCGGTGAGCACGCAGCATTTTGTTTTGCTGGAGCGCAGTTTGTTTTACACCGCCATCACGCGCGCCAAACGATTGCTCATCCTCGTGGGCGATCCGAAAGCACTCGCGTTGGCTGTGAAGAAACAAGAGAACCGCAAACGCTTCACCGGCCTGCGCGCGGAGCTGGGAGCGGAGCTTGAGTGACGATGACATCAATGGGCACGACCACGCCTTCCTCAGTGGTGAAGTAATTCGCCGGATGCGCGTCCCAGACCACCACATCTCCCCGCTGAAACCGCAAGCGCGCCCGCACGGCCGATGCCGCGAAACGACAAGCGAGAAAAGCCGAGCGCTTCCATCGCATTTGCAATCTCATCTATCGAGGCCGGCTCGCCCTTCACGTTCTTCTGGCTGGAGATGACGCGCCATCCACCTCCTGCGTCATCGAGCCACACGCCCTCCAGGATGATGTCGTCTTCGAAGATCAGATTTTGCAGCACAAGCCGCTCAAGGTATTCCTGCGGCGTGGCAATTCGGGATTGAGGTTGATCGTCACCTGTCCAGTCAACTGACAAGCCTGTGAATCCGGGGCTGGTGTATTTCCACCAGCGCTCCGCTGGCTCATCAAACCGGACATCATGCTCCGCGCCGCCCGGTTCCGCATGGGGCGGAAAATCGCGCGGCAGAACCTTGTCGTTTATCTCAGCCCATTCGATGAGCAGTCTCCATTCGATTTCAGAGACAACGTCGCGAGCGCATGACGTGCCCGCTCCAATTGGGCGTAAGCCTCTGCGGAGGTGGTCGAGCGCCGTCTGAAGCGCGCTTGTCGGATCGCCGCGAGGGCTTTTTTCTGAGTCGGATTCATGCCGCGAACTCTCTGGCGCTCATGTTCGTTTGGCAAGGTGGATTTCGGTCACGCTCACTTCACCGGCGGATACAGTGTGCTCTGCGCGGGATCATCCTCGACATACAAGACCCAGAGCGGCTGGCCGCTCATGCGGTTCTCGATGGTGCTGTCCCAGGAGACCACCACGCCCTCGTGCTCGTGGCCGCCGACGGCGAAGTGATAGGTAAGCTTCAGGGGATGGCGGCCATTCACGGTGGTGGACATGTCCGATGACACGCTGGCCACGCGGCCCTCGACCGCCACGCCAGTGCGGAAGGCGCGCAGCACTTTGCCGGCATGGAGCAGGCCCTGGCGCGTCATGAAGAATCCACCGAGCGCAAAGAAGCCCGGAAACAAAGCCACCCAGGGTTTTGCCACGAGCATCGCCCAGGTGAAGAGACTCCCGATGGTGAGGAAACCTGCGCCCACTACGGTCATGATGTTGCCCGTCACACGCTGGCGGAAAGCAAAACCGTTCGGCAGCGCACGCGGCGCGGACGGAGGCGGCGGTCCAAGCTCCATGCCCGGCAGCGGCGGCATGGGGCCGCCGCAGGATTTGCAATGGGTTTGCCAGGAAGGGTAATGGGTGCCGCACCAGCCGCAGGTGATCATGCGCTGATGCTAGCGGCGCGCCGCACAAACTTCCACCACGGGCTGCGCACGCCGGGTCGTTCTTTGGTCGTATCCCGCAGATCAACAGCGCTGCGGCCCGCGCGGTTGTGAACTCCGGCGTTGCGTGATGGATTCTTCGCGCGCAAACATCCGGCCTCATGTCCGCTTACGACCAGCTCCGCGATCTCGCCCGTGAAATCTCGCTCATCAACAGCGCCGGCTCGGTGCTGGGATGGGACCAGGAAACCTACATGCCGGAGCGCGGCCTGGATCATCGCGCGCGGCAAATGTCGTTCCTCAGCGGCAGGGCGCATGAGCTGCACATCGGGAAAAAATACCGCGCCACGCTGGAGCGCGCCGAGAAGGAGCCGCGCAGACGCGACAGCACCGAGGGTGCGAATGTGCGCGTGTGGCGCGAGGAGCTGGAGCGCGCCGCGCGCATTCCCGTGCGGCTCGTCGAGGAGGAAACGTCGGCCACGACTCACGCAAAAGCGGCGTGGGTCGAGGCGCGGGGAAAGTCAGACTTCAAACTCTTCGCGCCGCATTTGGAGAAGCTGCTCGGCATCGCGCGAAAGAAAGCGGACCTCTGGGGCTTCGAGGACGAGCCGTACGACGCGCTGCTCTGCGGCTACGAGCGCGGCGCGCGCACGCACGAGGTGGCGCGGCTTTTCACCGCGCTGAAACCCGACCTCGTCGCCATCGCGCGCGCGGCGGTGGAGCGCGGCAAATCGGTGCCGGAGAATCTGCTGCGCGGAAAGTATTCGGTCGCGAAACAGCAGCAGCTCAACCGTGAGATCGCAGAGAGCATCGGTTTTGATTTCCCGGGCGGACGCATCGACACGACGGCGCATCCGTTTTGCACCACTCTGGGCGCGGGCGATGTGCGGCTCACGACGCGGTATGACGAGAGCGATTTCACCTCATCGCTCTTCGGCGTGATGCACGAGGCGGGGCACGGGATGTATGAGCAGGGGCTTCCGCAGACGGATTTCGGCATGCCATCAGGCTCGGCGGTGTCGCTCGGCATTCACGAATCGCAGTCGCGTCTATGGGAGAATCACGTCGGGCGCTCACGCGTTTTTTGGGAAAAGTGGCTGCCGCGCGCGGCGGAGATTTTTCCGCATCTGCGGAAGATCACACTGGAGAAATTCCTCGCGGCGATCAATCGCGCGGAGTTTTCGTTCATCCGTGTCGAGGCTGATGAGGCGACGTACGATCTCCACATCCTGCTGCGCTTCGGCATCGAGCGCCGCATGGTGAGCGGCGAGCTGAAAGTGGCCGACGTGCCCGCCGCGTGGAACGAGGAATTTAAATCGCTCTTCGGCATGACACCGCCGGATGACCGTCGCGGCTGCCTGCAAGACATCCACTGGAGCATGGGCGGCCTGGGCTACTTCGCGACCTACACTCTCGGCAATCTGAACGGCGCGCAACTTTTCGGCACAGCGATGAAGCAGAAGAGAATCAGCGCGGCTGCGGCAAAGGCCGAGTATTCGCCGTTGCTCGGCTGGCTGCGCGAGAAAGTCCACTCGCACGGCAGCACGCTCATGCCCGCCGAGCTGATGCGCATCGCGACCGGACGCGAGACACAACCGAAGTGGCATCTGGAGCATCTGCGCCGGAGGTTCTTGGGATGAGCTGCACGCGCAGCGCTTTGGAGTGCGGTGGCGAAACCCCGGAGGGGTGGAGACACCGCTTTGACTCGTGTGCGTGTGAGACATTGGAGCTGGCGGCGCATCCGAAGCCAAAGCGGCGTCTCCGCTCG
>JANPIW010000350.1:0-8998 GCA_031425215.1 Verrucomicrobiaceae bacterium | reverse complement strand
GGGGGGGGGGTGGGGGGGTGGGGGGGGTTCACCCCCCAGGGCCCGGGGGTGGTGGGGCGGGGCCGGGGGGGTGGGGGGGGCGGGGTGGGGGGGGCCGGGGGGAAGTGACTGATAATGAGGGGGTTACGCTGCGGTGGCTGGTGGTGGGACGACTGAGGTGGAGCGGGCTACCCTCTGGCATCCGTCAGGTTTTACGGCGCGGCGGGGGGCCCGAGTGGAACCGGGTGCTCCACCATCGGGTGACCTTTCAGCGTGCTTCGTCCTCGTTCTCCTCCTCGTCCTCGGAGCGCAGCGATCAGGGAGCGGATGGAGGCATCGAGGACGAGAGCGAGGAGGATGAAGCTTCGAGGGAGGAAGAGTAGGAGTAAGAGGAGGAGAAGGATTTTAACCGCCTTGACATTCACCCTCACGACAGCCAAATCCACGGCTCCCTTCTCCCCGATGAGCGCTGCACCTGACAAACCCCATGTCGTCGTCCTCGGTGGCGGGCCTTGCGGGCTGTATGCCGCGCGGGTGCTCAGCCGCCAGGGCATTGCTGTGACGGTGCTGGACAAGGGGGACCGGCCCGGGGGGCTGGCGACGAGCCATGAGCGCGGTGGGAACTGGTATGACATGGGCTGCCACATGCTCCACGAGTACGATGAGGAGATCTATGAGGACATCATGTCCATCATGGGCGCGGAGAGCATCCCGGTGCAACTGGATGCGAAGATCCGCTGGGCTGGCTCTTTCTACCGCTATCCGTTGCAGTTTCAGGATATGATCAAGGGCATCCCGATCCCGACCCTGGTGTATTACACGCTGGGGCTGTTCGCGGCGCAGATGCGCAACACGCTGGCGCCATGGATACCGAGGAACGCTGAGGAGGCGCTGAAGATGCTGTATGGCACGCCGCTGTATGAGTTCTTCTTCAAGGACTTCACGCATCGGTACTGGGGCATCCATCCGCGCGAGCTGAGCGCCACATTCATCACGACGAAGATGCCGCGGCTGAGCGCGGTGGATGTGATGAAGCGCGCGCTGGGGAAGATCGGGATCAAGGACCGGAGCATGAAGGCGGTGGATAGCGCGCTGCTGGACGAGACGCTGCACTATTCGCGCACAGGGGCGGAATCCATGCCGCGCTGCATCGCGCGGGCGGTGGTGGAGAAAGGCGGGGTGATCATCCAAGGGGCGGAGGTGACGCGGGTGGTGTGTGATGAGGTGACGGGGCGGGTGCGGACGGTGCATTACCGCAAGGATGGCGCGGAGCACGAGGTGGGGTGTACGGAGTGCATCTCGACCATTCCGGTGCCGCACCTGGCGCAGCGCACGGAGCCGCCACCGACGGATGAGGTGCTGACGGCGGCGCGTGAGATGCGTTACAAGCCCATCGCCATCTACGGGCTGCTGGTGAGGAAGGAGAAATGCATCGACGGGCTGTACATTTATTACCGGGACCGGGCCTTCCACCGGGTGGGTGAGCCGAAGAACGCGGGCCTGAGGGTGAACCCGCCGGATCATACGGTGCTCATCGTGGAAACGACATGCGAGATGGGAGACGAGAAGTGGCAGGGTACGGCGGAGGTGAAGGAGCGCATCTACGCTGACCTGGAGCTGGAGAACATCTGCCGCAGGGAGGACATCGTGGAGACGAACATCCTGCGCGGGGAGACGGGCTACCCAATCTTTGCGCTGGGGTTTGAGCCTCATCTGGAGAAGGTGCAGGAGTGGATCAAGACGGTGCCGAACCTGCAAAGCGTGGGCCGGCAGGGCGGATTCACTTATCCGAACATGCACAGCGCGATGCGCATGGGCGCGCGCGCTGCGGAGACGGCAATGGCGCGGCTGAAGGCGGGAGAGGGTGGCTGAGGGGAGCCGGTAGCGCGCTGCACGGCTGGTGAGTGAGCGCCCGATTCCTTCCATCCTCCTCGTCCTCGTTCTCGTGCTCGTCCTCGAAAGGCGCAGGGCCCGCGTGATCGCTTCGCTCCGAGGACGAGGGCGAGAACGAGGACGAGGACGAGGACGAGCCAAGGAACGGATGCGCTAACGGAGCGGCTTTGGTAACGCGCTGTCGGGGTGGGCCGCCTGGACGGGGATCAGGCGGGGCGTAGAGCGGCGAGGAGGTCGTCGAGCGAGACGCTGGAGATGGCGGAGGCGGTGTCGCTCATGGCATAGGGTAGGATGAGCTCGCGGTGGTGGATCATGGAGCCGCAGCTATAGACGACGTTTGGCACATAGCCCTCGCGCTCATTGCCCTGTGGGCAGAGCAAGGGGGAGGGCAGTCGGCCGATGACCTGGGTGGGATCGTTCAGATCGAGGAGGGCGGCGCCGATGCAGTACTTGCGCATGGGGCCGACGCCGTGGGTGATGACAAGCCAGCCGGCCTCGGTCTCGATGGGGGAGCCGCAGTTGCCGATCTTGACGCTCTCCCACGTCTGCGATGGGCGCAGGATGATCTCCGGATTGCTCCAGTGGTGGAGGTTGTCGGAGAACATGATGAAGAGGTTCTCGTCGTCCTGCCGGGAGAGCATGGCGTAGCGTCCATTGATGCGGCGCGGAAAGAGGGCCATGCCTTTGTTTTGCACGGCGCTGCCATTGAGCGTGAGGACGCGGAAGTGGAGGAAGTCCTGGGTCTCGATGAACTGCGGGAGGATGGCGCGTCCGTTGTAGGCGGTGTAGGTGGCGCAGTAGAGCACGGAACCGTCGTCGTCGGTGAAGCGGACGAAGCGTGCGTCCTCGATGCCGTTGGTTTCGTTGGAGGAGACAGGGAAGATGATGCGCTCGCTGAGGGCGAGCTTGGAGGGGAAGTTCAGCTCGTAGTTGGACTCGGCGAGCCAGCGGAAAAGCTCCAGGGCGCGGCGCAAGTCGCGGCTCAAGGGTTTGGATTCGCGACGGACACGGCGCATGCTCTCGTCCAGCTCATGCAGGGTGAACAACTCGCCCAGCGGCTCCATCACTGCGGCAGCCGGCCCGCCCTCGAAGCCCATCTCCTGGAGTTTGGTGATGAAGCGCTTCTTTTTGTAAGTCGGATTGGGGACGATCTCCGGCACGGTGACAAAGCGCGACACGGGCTCCACGCTCACCTCGCCATCCGGTGCGATGAGGCCTGTGCGGAACTCGATGGAGGAGATGTGCCCCTCGCCCGTGGCGCGCAGGCTCATGATGAAACGCTGCGCGCCCGCAGGCACGCCGCTCTGGTCCGGGTGGGGCACCATGGATGGATTGAACAGCGCGGCGGACTCCAGCGCATACTCGCCGGAGAACAGGGCGCCGATGAGGAGTTGGCGCAGGCGGGAGAGCGGCTGCTGGGATCTGACGTGCACGCGCACCTTCTCGTAATGCGAGAGCAGGAGAGACTCGATGTCGAAGTGACGCGTGGCGAACTCCGCGAGGATGCCCTGCAACTGGGCGTCCACTTCCGCCTCGCTGAGAGCGAGGGCGCGGGTCAGGATGTTGGTCACGATCTGGGGCTTGCCCGGAATGAAGGGGCGGATGATGACGCGCGCACTCTCGGGCTGGAAAGTGATCTGGTGGCGGCGAACGCGGATGGAATTCATAGGGTGGTGTGCAACGTGTCGGTGATGAGATGACCGGCACGGTTCATCTCGGCCAGTGCGAGGTGGAAAGCGAGCGTGGATTCCGCGCCCTGGTTTTCATTCACCCGGTCATGATGCAATCCGTCACCACAACCACCGGTGGTGGAATCATAGAGCGGCAGGCCGAGATCATTGCGACCGAGGAACCACTCGAAGGCCCGCTTTGCCTCAATCGACCAGAATGGGTCGAGCGTGGCGCGCGAGGCCTCGTGACATGCGGCCACCATGGCCTGCGCCTCCAGTGGCTGCTGGTCAAAGTCAGCACGCGCACCGTTGCGCTGGTAGAATCCATTGCTGCCGATGGGCCGGTAGCATCCTGACTGCGTCTTTTGGATCGAGGCGAGCCAGCGCAGGGACTTGATGCCGATCTCGAATGCCTCGGGATCCGGCATCCATTGGCCGCTGAGGATGAGGGCCTGGCTGAAGCGCGCGTTTTCATATGTCACGCTGTCTTCAAACCACGGCCAGTCTTCAGCCGCGCAGTCCTTCCAGCGCTGCACGAGACGTTGGGTGAGTGTCACGCGCATGCCATTGATCTGCTCATTGCTGGTGAACTGACGCAAGTACTCGTGGATGCCCAGCAAGGTGAAACTCCACGCCCGTGGCGAGATGAAACCCTCCACCGCCGCCAGTCCGCGCTCAAACAACTGCGCGGAGAGTCTGCGATGTCCCTCATTGCGCGAGCGGCCCGCGCCGATGCCTGCGGCCCACAAAGCACGCGCGTGGCTGTCCTCGCTGCCAGCCTCCTCCAGCCACTGGCGGCCATGGCTCATGAAGTTGCGGAAGCGCCCCGTCCTGTAATCCAAAGCGGCGGCGAGGAAGGCTAGATAGCTCGTGGCGAGCTTGCCGAGGTTTTCCGCCAGAGGCAGGTCGCCGAGTTCATCGAGCATGATGCACAGGATGTAAGCGCGCGCGTTGTCATCCGTGCAGTAGCCCTCGTGGAAGTTGGGCACGTTAAAGATCGCGTGCTGGAAAATGCCCGTGCCATCACTCATGCGCACGATGTGATCGAGCCGCAGCGGGGGCAGCTCGTAAGGCCTGTTGTCCAGCGTCCATCCGCCGAAGGCCGCGCGCGAGGTCGCCTTGCGGTCAGCGCACGCCTGTTGGAAGGAGTCGAGATAGCGCCGGGCCACTGCGGGCCAGATCATCTCGCGGCCCATCGCGTAGGCATCCTGGCGTATTTTCTCCATGCGGGCCGGATCATCCAGCAGTCCGCACACACCATCGGAGATCGCGCCGGGACTGCGAAACGGAACCAGCACGCCGCGCCCGTCCGCCAGCAGCTCATGCGCATGCCAGTATGGCGTGGACACCACCGCCTTCCCCGCCCCGAACACATAAGCCAGCGTCCCGGAGGTGACCTGCGCCTCATTGAGATACGGCGTCAGGTAAATGTCCGTCGCGCCGATGAACTCCTTCAGATCGTTCAGCGACACAAAGCGGTTGTAAAAGATGACGTGCTCCCTCACGCCGCGATCCTCTGCCAGACGCTCCAGGCTCAGGCGGTAGCGCTCGCCCTCGCGGGCCAGGAGCTGCGGATGGGTCGCGCCGAGCACGAGATAAACCACGTTCGGATGCTGCCGTGCGATCTCCGGCAGCGCCTCGATCACATGCTCGATGCCCTTGCCCGGCCCCAGCAGCCCAAATGTGAGCAGCACCTTGCGCCCCTCCACGCCGAACTGCGCCTTGTAGATGCGCGAATCCAGGAAAGGCATGTCCGGTATGCCGTGCGGGATGATGTCCACTTTCGCATCGGACACGCCGTACGTTTCGCGCAGAATCTCCGCGCCCTTGCGCGCCATCACGATGAGCCTGTCACTGCGCCGCGCCAGCTCGTCCATCACCTTGCGCTGCGCGGTGTTCGGCTCGCGCAGTATCGTGTGCAGCGTCGTCACCACCGGCATCCGCACCTCCTTGAGCAGCGTGAGCAAATGGCTGCCCGCAGGCCCGCCGTAGATGCCAAACTCGTGCTGCACGCAGAGCACGTCCGCGTTGCTG
This sequence comes from Verrucomicrobiaceae bacterium, assembly GCA_031425215.1. Taxonomy (GTDB): domain Bacteria; phylum Verrucomicrobiota; class Verrucomicrobiia; order Verrucomicrobiales; family Verrucomicrobiaceae; genus JANPIW01. Next base: position 3,422 of record JANPIW010000350.1, on the reverse strand, counting down.
AAGTTCAGGAAGTCCGCCGCGCGCCTGTAGGAGTCGAGGTCCTTCTCCAGCAGCTCAAAGCGCACCCGCTCGGGATACTCGTAGCCCTCCACCCGGTCATTCACCGCGCCCACGAAACAATCGGCGCTGGGGTCCGCCCCCGCCACCGCCTCGCAAACATCGTGCGTGAACGTCGCTATCCCGCAGAGCCGTGGCAGGTAATCGCCCAGGAAGGCGATGCTTTTTGGTGGGGTGGTGTCTATCGGCATGAAACTTTCTTTCGTGCCAGCATGACAGGGATCAACAGCTAAACAACCCGTGAGACAAGTCGCCGCCCGCCTTTCATCTTGACCACTTGCCGACGCGCTGTCATCTCGCCGTCCGCCTCCCTCCCCGTGACACACAACCCGCCACTCCGCATCTGGCCGCTTCACTGCATGGCGCTGATCCTTTTCGCGGGATCAATGATCCTGCTGCATAAAGCCGCCAGCTCGCCCTCGTGGAAACTCTGGATGGCCGTGACCTCCTGCGTGTGGGCAGCGACACTCGTCATCGTCGTGCTCGCATGGCGCGGCGCGCGCACATCGTGGATCACACCTCTTTCAAATCGAGCGCGCGCCGCTCTCATCGGCGGATGCATCCTGCTCGGTCTGCCTGAACTCATCGCGCTCAAGAGCGGCATCGACTGGGATGAAAAGCTCGGCAACGAGGTCACGCCCGAGATGATGCCGGTGTATTTCCGCACACCGAGCGTGCGCGTCGAGTCCGTGTTCTTCCGCAAGCCGGGCAACACGCACTGGGAAGGCAGGCCGCTCACCCTGCTGATGCACAATTCCAAAGGCACCGACACCACCTACGCCGACGAGCCAGTAACGAGCATCGACTACGACGCTGACGGCTTCCGCAACACGCCGCCGCTGACCGACTGGGATGTGGCTGTGATCGGCGACTCCTACACCGAGCTGGGCTACCTGCCCTACGACGCGCTCTTCACCACGCTTATGTCCCGCAGCATCGGCCTCCGCGTCCGCAACATCGGCGCGTCATCCTCCGGCCCGCTCACCTACGCGTGCTTCGCCCGCCACTTTGCCAAAGCGCCCTCGTGCCGCCACGCCATGTTCATTTTCTTCGAGGGCAATGACGTCGAGGACTGCGAGACCGAATGGCTCGCCCTCCAGCAATACGAGCGCACCGGCGTGCCACCGAACCGTGACTACATCCCGCAGGCATCGCTGCTCACCGCCGTGTGGAAAAGTCTGCCGCTCCTCGTGAACCCCTACAAGCCCAAGTCATACGCCAACGCCTGGCTGCGCTTCCCCGACCGCGAGGTGCCCATCACTTTCAGCGATGTGTGGCTCCCGCCCGACCCCGCGCAACTCACCGCGCAGAAGTCGGCTTGTCTCGAACGCGCGCTCGCGCAAATGAAGGATGCCGCCACACATGCCGGCCTGAAGCCCTGGCTGGTCTATCTCCCCGCCTGTAATCGCATCTACGAAGGCAAAGTGCGCTTCAGCAACACCACACCGCGTGCCGCCATGGAATGGAAGCGCAACAACCTCCCCGATCACATCGCAAAGCTCTGCGAGAAACATGGCCTCACCTTCCTCGACACCACCGCGCAGCTCCAGTCCGCGCTCGACTCCGGTCGCATGGTTTATAATCCGATCCGCGATTTCCATCTCAACGCCGAGGGCTGCAAAGTCGTGAGCGATGTGATGTCCGCCGCCATCGGAATGACGAAGCCCGAATGACGAAGCCGTCATCGAACCACCATCTTGCCAAATCCAACCCCTGAGACTAACCTCCGCCCATGTCAGCAACGGCGCTTCCATTCAAAATCATCAGCCCCAAACCCATCCCCGAGCCGCAGAGGGATGAAACGGGCGCGATCATCTATCCATCTGAGGACGGCCTCCCCATGAGTTACAACACCATCCACTTTGACTGGATCACCTTCCTCAAACATGGCCTGGACATTTTCTTCGCGGATCGCCCTGATGTTTTTGTCGCAGGCGATCTCCTCTGGTATCCCGTCGAAGGCCGGCCCGACATCCGCGTCGGGCCTGACGTGTTCGTCGCATTCGGACGGCCCAAAGGCGACCGCACCAGCTACAAGCAATGGGAGGAAGATGGCATCGCGCCACAGGTCGTATTCGAGATTCTCTCGCCGGGCAACACCATCGACGAAATGCTCGACAAGCAGTCCTTTTACAGCCGCCACGGCGTGCAGGAATATATCGTGTTCAATCCTTGTCTGGACTCGCTTCACATCTGCGCCCGCAACTCAAACGGCTCGCTCGAACTGCTGGATAATTCGCAAGGCTGGCAGAGTCCGCTCATGAACCTAACCTTCTGGACTGCGGAGGGCGGCCGCTTGCATGTCATCCTCCCCGATGGCAGCCAGATGCTAAGCACGAGCGAGATCGAGGCCAGACGCAAAGAAGCCGAGGCCAGAAGCAAAGAAGCCGACGCCAGGAGCCAAGAAGCGGAGGCAGGACGCAAAGAAGCTGAGGCAGGACGCAAAGAAGCTGAGGCCCAATTGCAGCAGGAGGGAATCAAACACAAGGAAGCCCAGACCCGCGCCGACCTCCTCGCTGCCAAGCTCAAAGAACTCGGCGTCGATCCTGAGAAAATTTGAGAATGCTGAAACTAGGATGACGAATCCATGACGAGGCGCCGGGTCCGAGGAAGCACGCTTGGTCATTTGAATCGAGCATAAGTCATTCAATCGGATTTCGTCATTCCCGATGGTTTTCTCCACGCTCACATTCGCCGCCTTCTTCGCCCTCGTCGCCGCGCTCTACGCCCTCATGCGGCACCGCGCGCAAAATGCGATGCTGCTCGTGGCCAGCTATCTCTTTTACGGCTGGTGGGACTGGCGCTTCCTCGGGCTGATGATGCTCTCGACCTTCGTCGATTACCACGTGGCGCGGCTCATGCACCTCGCGCCCGATCCGGCGCGGAAAAAGCGCTGGCTGATCGTCTCGCTCATCGTCAATCTCGGTCTGCTCGGCATTTTCAAATACCTCGGGTTCGCCATGACGCAGGCTGGATCACTCGCGGAAATGCTCGGCTACAGCGGCCCGTGGTGGGTGCCGCAGGTCGTGCTGCCGGTGGGCATTTCATTCTACACGTTTCAATCACTCAGTTACACCATCGACGTCTATCGAGGCCAAACACGCCCCGCGCGCACGCTATGGGAGTTCGCACTCTACGTCGCCTTCTTCCCGCAACTCGTCGCTGGTCCCATCGAGAGATCAGGCCATCTGCTCGGTCAGATCGCAAACCCGCGCCCGCCGCTCGATGACAAAGGCTTTGAGCAGGGCCTCTACCTCGTTCTCGCAGGTCTCTTCCGCAAACTCATCGTCGCAGACAATCTCAGCCTCGTCGTCGCCGCCGTGTTCAGCCGCCCCGTCTCCAGCCTCAGCGCCTGGGAGGTGCTC
>JANPIW010000349.1:0-2559 GCA_031425215.1 Verrucomicrobiaceae bacterium | reverse complement strand
GCCCTCGTCGATCCCCGGATCACGCTTTGCCCGGCGGTAATAAGTCCAGACCGCGATCTTGTTCAGCTCCGCATCCTTCACCCGCCAGCCCTCGCGCGCCGTCGCCGCCTGTTCGCGGCCAGAACAATCGATTGTCATCGGCGCAAAAACCTGCCCCTGCCGGCCTTCGCGGTCGATCGCCTCAATGCCAATCACGCGCCCGGAGTCCTCCTTGATGACCCGCGTGACGCGCGTTTCCTCCTGCACCTCAACGCCCTTGGCGCGCGCGTTGTTTAGCAGCATGTAATCGAACTCCGAGCGCTCCACCTGCCAGGTCGTCGCGCTGGGATGATCGTAATGCTGGAAGAAATAGAATGGCTGCGACTGCTGCCCATTCTGCGTCACGAACTGGACGCTATATTTCTTCACAAACGCGATCTTCTCCATCTCCTCGAGCACGCCGAGTCGCTGCAGTGTGAACCAGCAATAAGGCATCAGCGACTCGCCAACGTGATAGCGCGGGAATTTCTCCTTTTCCAACAGCAAGACTCGCCGCCCTTTTTCCGCCAGCAGCGCCGACGCCGTCGCGCCAGCTGGCCCGCCGCCGATGACGATTACGTCATAACTGTCTCTCGCGCTCACGGCCGCAGCACCTCCACAATTCGCGCGAGCACCCGATCCTCTGCGCCAAGCAGCACGTTCGACCGGCCGTAGAGCGGTTCCGCGCAGTCGGTGCCAAACAGCGCGCACATGCGCTCGTCAGCAGCGATCCTGATGAAGGCTTTTGGCTGACTGCGATAGTTGATGTCGAAGCGGTTGAGCAAGCCGCCGAGCGGCACGCGACCCTCCAGAATGTGTGCGCGTAATTGAGCGTCGAAACTCTCGAGATCGATCTGGATCGCTCCATACTCGACCGCAAGTCCACTGGTCCCGACCCGCAGCAACACTTCGCGATGGTAGGCGCCATCCGCCTCATCTTGGTGCAAGACCTGCAGCGCGATTGAACCGCCGTGGAAGCTCTCGAGCCGTGAAGTCATATCGCCTTCATGCACCAGCAGCGTGCGATACGGCTCAGGCAGCGCCGTGGCATCCACCAGTTCCACCGAGGGAAGCGGCCAGTCGCCGTTCTCGTGAAAGCGGGTGAGCGGATAGAGGAAATCATGCGCGCCCGTCGCGGTCATGTATAACGCGCATGCTGGTGCTGCGGCAGGAAGAAGGCGTGCAGCAGGGTATCGACTTTGAGCAGCGCCTCGCGCGAGAGGACGAGCCAGTCGCCTTTCTCACTGAGCAGCCCTTTACGCTTTAGATCGTCCCACTCCTGGCCGAATCGCTGCGCCAGATTCACGCGGAACTTTTGCGTAAAGTAAGACTGGCTGACGCGTCCGAGTTTGAGCTGGAGGATGAGCTCGCGGATCATCCGCTCTTCCTCCGTGGTTGCCATCGCCCGCGTGATCGGCAACTCCCCACGCTCGATCGCTTCTACGTACTGAGTGAACTCGGTGATGTTCTGAAAATGCGTCCCGGCGATGTGCGAGAAAGACGCCACGCCGAGGCCAATCAAATCCGCGCCGGTCCAAAGCTGATCGCGATAGACAAACGTCGTCTTCGCCGGATCCCGCACTGCCGTGTAGCCGCTGGTCACCGTGTATCCCGCCTTCTCCATCTCGGCAAAAGCCTGATCCACCCAGCCACGCTTCGTGTGCCAGTCTGCTACCGGTGCTGTGAGTTTCCCCTCGGCCTTCATCTGTTTGAAGATACCTGTGTTATAGGGCACCTCCATTTGGTAGATGGTGACGCTGTCCGGTTGCAGCTCGATGGTTTTGCGGATGTTCTCCTGCCAGTTGGCATCGGTCTCCTCGACCATCCCTGCGATGAGATCGATATTGATCTGTGGGAAGCCGACGGAGCGCGCGTAGTGGTACGCCCGATAGATTTCATTCGTCCGGTGCGCCCGACCGTTAATCTCCAGGATGTGCGCATCAAAATTCTCCACCCCGAGCGAGAGGCGCGTCACGCCGATCTCGCGCAGCGCCGAGAGCTTCTGCTCCGTAAGCGTCCCCGGCTCGCACTCGAAGGTGACTTCCTCCACCTCATCCCAAGGCAACAGCGCCTTCATCTTGTCCGTTAGATACTGAAGCTGCGCGACAGAGAGATAGCTGGGCGTGCCGCCGCCGAAATAGACAAAGCGCGGCTTGCGCCCCGAAATCAAAGGCGCGTGCGCATACAGCTCCAGCTCGCGGATGCCGGCGTCCAGATACGCACGGATCTGATCCGCATTCTTGTCTGTATAGACGCGGAAGTAGCAGAAGTGGCAGCGCTTCCGGCAGAACGGCACATGGAAATAAACGCCCAGCGGCACGCCCGGCTTCGACGGATGCGCAAGTAGCTCGCTCACATGCGCCGCGGTTCCGGCGTCCCAAAAGGAAAATGGCGGATACGTTGCGACGAAGTAATTGCCGGCCTCCGTTTTGTCGTGCTCGGGCTCGTGGGCCAGGATTTCGGTGATCTCGGAACTCATCGTGGGCGCGAGGCTCGCCCCACACGCGGCGCGGGGCAAAGCGAAATTAGTGTGTGTGCGTA
>JANPIW010000348.1:0-8968 GCA_031425215.1 Verrucomicrobiaceae bacterium | reverse complement strand
CATGGCGTCGCGGGGTGATGTTGGATTGCGCGTGTGATTGAATCAGAAAGCCGGAGGAGGGTCAAGACATCTCCCCGTCACAATGGGAAGGTGGTGCGGCAGGCCCACTTGCACTCCGATGCCGTGGCACCAGCGGGTTGCACCCACTTTCACGGCGCCGCCGTCACCTTGGCGCGCATGAAACGCGTGGGCGGGGTGCCGATGAGCACGTTGTCCCGCACCTTGAGCGTCGTGGCGTCATTGATGAGCACCGTCGTACTTGTGGCGCTAAAGGAATCCGGCAGAGATGGCAGCAGTGTCCCTGCGCTCTGCACCTCGTAGGTCACGCCCGCGCGCTTAATGATAGTCATTGTCAGATAGCCTCCTTCCTGCACCATACTGGGCAGTCCGCCGGGGTTGGGGATGGGGGGATTGATCCCGAGGCCAAGTTCGAGGAGCTCGTTGTAGCCGTCGTGGTCGGTGTCATCGAGCGGACCATTTATGACGCTGCCGTAGTATGCCTCTTCCCACATATCGAGCAGTCCGTCGTCATCAAAGTCGTTGTCAGCCGGGCGGTAGAGGCAGGCAGAGCCTTTGTTAGCGTAGGGCGACTCGTCGAGGGGCACGCCGATTGCGACGGTGGCACCGTCGATGGCTACTGAAGTGCCGAAGATGTCGAGGTATGCCGGGTCAGGGTTGTTGAGCGTGGCCACCGGCACCGTCGGCGTCGCCCCGGCCAGATCATACACATAAGCGCTCCCTGCATCGTCGATACCCGTGTTGTCCTGGTAAGCACTCACCACCACGCGCGTGCCGGAAATGGCCACCGAGTAGCCGAAATAGTCGAGCGCCGCCGCGCTGGGGTTATTGAGCACAGCCACGGGCACCGTCGGCGTAGCCCCGGCCAGATCATAAACATAGGCGCTCCCCGCGTCGGTGGGTCCCGTGTCGTTCTGGTGAGCCCCCACCACCACACGTGTGCCGGAGATCGCCACTGACCAGCCGAAATAGTCGAACGCCGCCGGGCCAGGATTGTTGAGCGTAGCCACTGGCACCGTGGGTGTCGCCCCGGCCAAGTCATACACATAGGCGCTGCCCGCGGCGTCGCTGGCACCCGGGTCGTCCCCGTATGCCCCCACCACCACGCGTGTGCCCGAGATCGCCACTGAGATGCCGAAATAGTCGAACGCTGCCGGGCCCGGGTTGTTGAGCGTGGCCACCGGCACCGTGGGCGTCGCCCCGGCCAAGTCATACACATAGGCGCTCCCTGCGTCGCTGGCGCCCGTGTCGTCCCAGTATGCCCCCACTACCACCCGTGTGCCGGAGATCGCCACTGAGATGCCGAACGAATCGTTGATTGCCGGGCCGGGGTTGTTGAGCACTGCCACGGGCACTGTGGGCGTACCGCTGCCCAGATCATACACATAGGCGCTCCCCGCGTTGATGGTGCCCGTGTCGTCCTGGGATGCCCCCACGACCACGCGGGTGCCCGAGATCGCCACTTTGGAGCCAAATATGTCATTGCTCGCCGGGCCGGGGTTGTTGAGTGTGACCACGGGCACCGTGGGCGTGCCGCTGAGCAGGTCATACACATACGCGCTCCCTGCATTGGTCGCTCCTGTGTCGTCCTGGTAAGCCCCCACCACCATCCAGATGCCGGAGATCGCCACCGAGGTGCCGAACTCGTCGCCTATCGCCGGGCTGGGATGGTTGAGTGTGGCCACTGGCACCACGGGTGTCGCCCCGGCCAAGTCATACACATAGGCGCTGCCCGCGTTGTCTGCACCCGTGTCGTCAAAAACAGCCCCCGCCACGAGGCGAGTGCCGGACACCGCCACCGACCAGCCGAATCGATCATCGCTCGCCGGGCCGGGGTTGTTGAGCGTGACCACGGGCACGGTGGGGGTGCCGCTGGCTAGGTCATAGACATACGCGCTGCCTGTATTGGTCGTGCCTGTGTCGTCAAAGATAGCCCCCACCATCGCGCGCGAGCCGGATAACGCCACTGACCAGCCGAAATAGTCAAGCGCCGCCGCGCTGGGGTTGTTGAGCGTGGCCACCGGCACGGTGGGTGTCGCCCCACCCACGTCATACACATAGGCGCTGCCCGCGTCGCTGGCACCCATGTCGTCCTGGTAAGCCCCCACCACCACGCGCGTGCCCGAAATGGCCACCGAGTAGCCGAACCTATCATTGCTCGCTGGGCCGGGGTTGTTGAGCGTAGCCACCGGCACCGTTGGCGTCGATCCGGCCAGATCATACACATAAGCGCTCCCTGCATTGCTGGCACCCGTGTCGTCGGCGTAAGCCCCCACCACCACACGCGTGCTAGAGATTGCCACCGACCAGCCGAACCAGTCACTCTCCGCCGGGCTGGGGTTGTTGAGCGTGGCCACTGGCACCGTCGGCGCCGCCCCGGCCAGATCATATACATAGGCTCTCCCCGCGTCGTTGGCGTCCGTGTCGTCCAGATAAGCCCCCACCACGACGCGTGTGCCGGAGATCGTCACCGAGATGCCGAAGCGAACGATCGCCGACGAGCCAGGGTTGTTGAGCGTGGCCACCGGCACCGTGGGTGTCGCCCCGGCCAAGTCATACACATAGGCGCTCCCTGCGTCGCTGGCGCCCGTGTCGTCTTGGTATGCCCCCACCACGAAGCGCGTGCCGGAGATCGCCACCGAGATGCCGAACTGGTCGCCCGCCGCAGGGGTGGGATTCGGGATCAGATGGAGCAATGCCCCCGTGGCCGCGTCGAAGACCTTCACCACGCCGGAATCAATGCCACCGAGGTCGTCGTTAGGTGCCCCCGCAACCGCCAGCCCGCTCTCTTCTTCGATGGCCACGCTGTAGCCGAGTTGCGTCCCGCTTTGCGCTCCCACCGGCGGCGCGGGAATGTAGTGCAGGAGCGTGTTGGGGATCTGCGCCGTGGCCGACAATGCGAGGAGGAGAATGGCAGCAAGAGTTCGCATGAGCGCGCGGCGGATGTGCGGATGATTAAAACAGGAATCTGGAAGGGGGTCAAGACATTGTCGGGTGGCGTTGGTGTTTCAGTGCGTCAATCTGCCAAAAGCGCTCCGGGAGGGGCAGGGTGTGCATGGGGGAGGTAAGCGTTGTGCATACGGGGGCGCAGGGTGTGGATGGGGGTGTGCGTATCGCCCATCTGGGATGTACGCGTTGTCCATCCAGGTGCGCGGTCTGCTGATTGGGGGTATACGGTTTGCACATGGGGGATGCACACTTTGCGCTCCGGGAGTCGCAGAGTGTGTATTGGGCATGTGCTTGCTGTTCATCCTGGATTCGCAGAGTGTGGATGCTGGATGTGCGCTCTGTGCCTCCTGGATGTGCGAGCTGTGCATCAGGGTGGGCCGCCCAGTGTGGGGTGGAGGGGCACTGGGTGGTTGCCGGGTTCATGGGCTAGGCTGGGGTAAGCTCCTGGTCGTAGGTGCTGAAGTGACCGTCTGCGTCGGTGAGCTTGAGGAGGTGCGCGCCGGTGGTGCCTGCCGCTGCGCCACCGAGGAGGAGGCGCGTGGCGGTGCAGTCGAGCACGGCGAGGGGGGTGGATGCGCCGCCGGCGACGGGCACCAGCTCGGCGGTGGGCCATTCGGCGTCGGCCTCGCGATTGCGGAAGTCGCGGCCATTGACTTCGGTGCCGCCGGTGGTGCCGACGCCGTATTTGTTGAGCACATGGGCGGGGCGGGAGCGGATGCTTTCCACCACGGGGCCTAGCTCTCCGGCTTCGCCGGCTTTCTCCAATGGGCAGTCAGCGCGCATCTTGTCGATCTCGTCGGCGTGTATGATGACGGAGTAGCTGAGGGTGGAGCAAACATCGCCGTTGTCGGGATCGGGTCCGGGGTAGCGGCCGCCGCAGGATGGCTGCACGCGGAAGCGCCGCATTACGAACTCGACGGGGATGCCCTGGCGTGCCAGCTCGACATGGAGGGCGGCCTGGGCGTTGATGAGTCCTTCGACCTGCGGGCGTGTGAGGGCGGCGCGGGTGGCGAGGGCATCGAGGTAATCGCCCTGGCTCATGGCGGGGCGGAGGGCTGGCTTGGCGGTGAAGATGCCTTTGATGAGATAGATGAGATAGCGGAACGGTTGCATATTAGTGGGCAGGTTGAGTGAGGCGAGGGAGATGGTGATGTGGCGGCGTGGTTTGGGTGAAGGCGGTGCCTGATAGCCGGGTGTGCCGGGGGTGAGTTCCTGCCAGCCCTCGTCGCCTTCGGTCAGCAGCACGCTCGGATTTCCCCAACGCAAATTGGGATTTCCGTAAACGACGCGCGGGTCGTTCATGTCGTACCGGATGGGGATCATGCGGGTGCATGAGGTGAGAATGCGCGGTGCGCGTGACGAGTGCGTCGGGGCCAGAGTGTCGGCGCGGCAAAGGCTGATGCTTGTGGTGCGAAAAGGGGCATGGGAGATGCGCGTTGCGGGTGGGTGGTGCAACGGCCTTCGATCGGCTCCCTGCCACTGTTGATCAGCGGAGCGGATTGAATCCGGTGCGATATATCAGCATTTAATGGGCTAAGGGTGCCGAGAATGCCGGAAGCCGCCGCTTTTGTCGATCCTATTCTTTGCCAATTTTGCGGCTGGCCTACCCCTCTCTGCCCCAGCACATGGCTGGCGAGGGTGGAACATTGGGAATATCCCTGCCACCAGTCACACGGGCAGTGCCGTTATGATGCGCATCCACGACACGTCCAATGGACATCGGAGACATCAACCAAGAACCCGAATCGCCTAGCCCGTCTCCTGCGTCTCCCACGCCGCAAGCGTCCCCTGATGTCACCTTATTGTCGCTTGCCGAGAAGTATGAGGAGAAAGCTGCGACATGGGAGAGCAGCACGTCCGATCCCGAGGCGACGCAAGGGATGGCGCAAGGCATGTCTCAGTTGTCCCACTCCGTTGCTGAGCATTTCCGCGCGTTCACGCTGGCCACGCTGCGATTGAAGAACCGCTCGAGCGGCCAGTCTCGCGAGGGAGATCCACCGCCGGCAGGGCAGGGCGATGGGGGAGCCAAAGCAAACGACAAGGACTGAGAGCGCGAGCGCTGGTGAGGCAGTCACGCCTGCTGCTCGCGCGGGCGCGGGATGAAGAACTCCTTCGCGCGCAGACGAGCGGTGCCGAGGATGAATCCGCTCACGGCTGGGGTAGGTGCGGATTCCTGGCGGCTTCGATTGCCTTGATCCGCGCGTCCACATGAGCGCGCAACTGGGAGACACATGCACTGGCGTCCGTCATCGGCTGACTTGCGCAATAGCTTCTCGGTCTGCGGATCCATTGACGTAAAGATTGATGCCTTCCTGGTCGGCCGCTTGGTAAACGCTGTTCCGCTGCAAGCGCAACTGCTCGAAGCGGGCTTCATCGGCTACCAGAATGTCCGTGCCAAGCACGAGGTCGGCCAGCTCATCATAGAGCCGGGCTGACTGGCCTGTCTCATCTGTGCCGCCGGGCAGCAGCACCAGCAAATCCAGATCGCTGTCGAAACGCGCCTCGTGGCGTGCCCGTGATCCGTAGGCGATGATGCGGCGCGGACTGACGGCGGCGGCAATGCGCTCGACGGCGGCGGTCACCTTCTCCGGCGTGACGCGCCATGCCTCCAGTTCCATGATGCGCTGAGGGGTCATCTGCATTTCTATTGGCCGGAGTGTAATGCAAACCAGCGCGCTATGCCACTCATGCCTGCTGCTCGCGCGGACGCGGAATGAAGAACTCCTTCGCGCGGAGCCACGCGGCTTTGCTGATGCTGAGCAGATCATCCATCGCGATGTACATCAGCGGCACGAGATAGAGCGTGATGACGGTGGCGAAGAGGGAGCCGTAGCCCATGGCTACTGATACGGGGGTGAGGAACTGGGCGTGTGTGCTCTGCGCTCCGCTGCTGAAGAAGAAGGGGGCGATGTCGGAGAGCCAGGTGCCGCTGAAGATGAGGGGGACGAGGCCGAAGAAGGTGGTGATTTGGGTGAGGAAGATGGCGCGGAAGCGGTGGACGCCGCCTTGCTGCACGGCCTCTCGCAGGGTCATGCCTTTGGCTCGCAGGTCGTTGATCTCATCGACGAGCACGAGGGTGTCATTCACCACCACGCCGCAGACGCCGAGGATGCCGAACATGGACATGATGCTGACGGGGAGGCCGTGGAAGATGTGGCCGAGCACGGCGCCGACGATGCCGAAGGGGACGACGAGGAGCACGATGAAGGGCTGCGCGTAGCTCTTGAACGGGATGGCCATGAGCGCGTACATGCCGCCAAGGACGATGAGCAGGGCGATGAGCATCTGGCTGCTGCTCTCCTTTTGATACCGCGCCTCGCCCTCGAAGGTCCAATTGATGTGGCTGTGGCTGGCGAGGTGGGTTTCGAGCCAGGTCTTCAGCTCCACGCGCAGCGCGTCCATGTCCACGCTCTTCTTGTCCACGTCGGCGGTGATGTTGAGCGCGCGGCGGCGGTCCACGCGTTTGATGCTGGTGAAGCTCTTGACGACGGTGGCCTCGGCGACGCTGACGAAGGGTATCTCGAGGCCGCTCGCGGTGCGCACGCGCATGGTGTCGAGGGTGGCGAGATTGCGTCGCTCGTCGCGCGGGAGGCGGAGCATGATCTTGATCTCGTTGCGGCCGCGCTGGATGCGCTGCACTTCGTCGCCGTAGAATGCCTGGCGCACCTGCTTGGCGAGGTCGTTGACGGTGACGCCGAGCTGGCGTGCCTCGGGTTTGAGGCGGAGCTGGATCTCGTTGCGGCCGGAGTCGAGGGAGTCGTTGATGTCGAAGAGCGCGGGGTATTGCGCCATCTTCTCCTTGATCTGCTCGGAAATGGCGAGCAGCTCTTTGGGATCGGTGCCGGTGAGCTGGATGTCGATGGGGTCGCCGCTGCGCATGATCTCGGCGCGGAAGGTGATCTCCTCGGCGCCGACGATGGGGCCGATGCGTTTGCGCCACTCGTTGGACATATCGACGGTGCTCACATCCCTGCTGCGCTCCTCGGGGCCGTAGGTCTCCATGACGACGCCGCCGATGTGCGAGCCGGCGCTGTTGCTGACGCCGCGCCCGGAACTCATCGTGGTGCCGACGGATGAGACGACGTGCTTCACGACGCTGCGCCCATCGGGGCCGACGTACTCGTTCTGCATCTGCACGGCGATGTCGTAGATGCGCTTGATCTGCGCGTCGGTGACCTCATACGGCGTGCCGTCGAGCATGGAGAGGCGGCAGTCGATGCGCTCGCTGGGCACGCGCGGGAAGAACACGGTCTGGATGCGCCCGCCTTGATACAAGCCGATGAGGATGATGAGTCCGCCGAACATGAGGGCGAGCACGGCGTAGCAATGCCGCGCGCAGAAGCGGATGGAGGGACGATAGAGCTTGTCGATCACCCATTGCAACGAGCGGCCCGACACGCGGTGAATGGGCGCAAGCATGTCGCCGGCGCGGCCGAGGAATGGATGCGCGAGGTGGCTGGGGAGGATGAGCTTGGTCTCCAGCAGCGCGATGAGCATGACGGTGATGAAGACGATGGCGATGGGCTTGAACATGCTGCCCCAGTCCGATGAATCGAGCGCCATGGGCAGGAAGGCGACGACGGTGGTGAGCACGCCGAAGGTGATGGGCACGGCCATGCGTTTCGTGCCGGTGATGGCGGCATCCAGCGGACTCATGCCGCCTTTGCGCAGATCATCGCAGTGCTCGCTGATGACGATGGCGTCATCGACGACGATGCCGAGCACGAGGATGAATCCCATGAGAGATGAGAGATTGATCGTGATGTTGAGATACGGCATGAGCGCGAACGCGCCGAGGAAGCTCATCACCATGCCCACGGCGATCCAGATCACGGCCTCCAGGCGGAGGAAAAGGCCCACGCAGATGAAGACGAGGATGAGGCTGCTGCGCGCATTCTGCCACAGCAGGTCGATGCGGCCCTTCACGATCTTGGAGCGGTCGTTCCAGTAATCGAGCTTCACGCCGCCGGGGAGTGTCTTGTTGGTGCCCTCGATGTACTCCTTCACGCGGTCGCCGATGGTGATGGCGTTCTGCTTGCCCTCGCGCATGACGGTGATCATCACGCAAGGGCGGCCATTGAGCTTCACCACGAGCGGGTTCTCTGTGAAGCCGTCGAGGATCTTGGCGATCTCGCCGAGCACGAGCTTGCTGCCGTCGGGCTTGGTGAGCACCGGCACGCGCGCGAAGTCCTCGCCGGTGTAGGCGCGGCCGCGGGTGCGGATGGAGACATCGCCCGCGTCGGTCTTCACCACGCCTGCGGGCAGGTCGATGGCGCTGGCGCGGATGGCGCTGCTGATGGTCTCCAGGCTGAGGTTGTATTTCCGCAGCGTCTCGACGGGAATCTCGATGCCGATCTCCTCATTGCGCACACCGGCAATCTCGGCGTGCGAGATGCCGGGCAGCGCGGCCAGCTCGTCGCGCGTCTGCTCGGCGAGGCGCTTGAGATCGCGCTCCGCCATGTCGGCGCTGAGGATGACGGTGATGACGGAGTGAAACGAATCGTCGAGCTGGATGATGGGCTTCTCCGCGAGCGCGGGGAAGTTGGAGATGGAATCGACGCGTATCTTCACGTCCTCCATCACACGGCGCGGGTCCTCGTCCTCGTTCACCTCGATGAAGACGGAGCCGCCGCCGCTGCCTGCGGTGGAGTTCACGTGCTTGATGCCGCCCACCTGCTGGATGGCCTCCTCGATCTTCATCACGATGGTCTCCTCCGTCTCCTCGGGCGATGAGGCGGGATACGGCACGTTCACCGAGATGTAGCGCGAAGGCATGTCCTGGAAGACCTCCAGCGGAATCTTGTCCATCCAAAGCGTCCACACGCCCGCCACCATGACAGCCATCATGAGGAGGTTGGCGGCGACGCCGTTGCGGGCAAACCAGGAGATCATCGGGGGAAGAGGATTAGAGCGGTAGAGCCTTAGAGGATTAGAGCTTCGAGAGAGTGACAGGTGGTTGCATTTTGGCTAAGGCTCTAATCCTCTAAGGCTCTACCGCTCT
>JANPIW010000347.1:0-5965 GCA_031425215.1 Verrucomicrobiaceae bacterium | reverse complement strand
GCTGCCGCCCGCCTCCGGCGCAAAGCGCTTCTCATCGAGCGACGCCACATCACCGAGAGCGAGGCTCGTGCTGCCCCCGAGTTCCTTGTTCTCGCGTGGCAGCTCGATGACGGTGCCTGCGGGCAGATCGTGATTGCGCGCAAGGGTGAGCTTCCAGATTTTTATCTTCACTGACGGATCACTCAGCGAGAGCGGCCTTACGTCTTTGATGACGGCGATAGGTTCGCCCGCGTCATAGGCACCATTGCGGTTCTCATCGGTGAAGGCACCGACACGGTAGAGACTGCTCATGCTGAGATTAAACGACGCCAGGCCATCGGCCCGCAATGGCTGGAATCCGGCGGAATCCTTGCGCTGGTCGTGTTCCATTCGCCAGGCCAGGGCGTAAGTCGGAGCATCGCCCGCAGGCGGAGGAGACACCTGAATGGTGACGCCGCCGCGCTCCTCCATCGTCTCGACCTCCTTGCGCAAACCAATGATGCCGCAAGAAGCCAGCAGAGGCACAACAAAGAGGAGAGCAAACGCGCGCGAGTTCATGGCCGCCAATTTTGGGCGACTACATCGCCATTGCAACCCGCTTCAAAAAACGGCAGGGTTCATCGCGGCGATAGAACAGCTCTATCACACCTTGGCGTTCGCCTTTCGCGTCGCTTGATCTTTGATCAGACGCGAGACATCAAAGCCCAGCGCTTTTGCCTTGGCGACGAGCGCTGCATAGCATGCTTCAGGAATATTCGCCGTTCGGGCCAGGAGCCACAGATACCGGCGATCAGGCGTGCCGACGATGGCTTCTTGATAGCGGTCATCCACATGAAGAATCCAGTAGTTGCCCTCTTTCGGCACTGGAATCAGCGGTCCGAACCAAGTGCTGAATCGCACTGCCAGCTTGGTGTTCTGCGGTGGGTTCAGCACCTTCGCATAGCCACGGATGTCATGCTGCGTGCCGTCTGGTCGGATGGCGATGTTATGCACGGACACGGTGCCGTCCGGATTGCTGCCATACTCGGCGATCGCAGCTTCCTCAGGCTTTTGGAAGGGCATGGGCAGTCGCGCGATTTCAAACCAGCGGCCCGTGTAGCGGCTGATATCCACTTGAGAGGCCGTCGGCAGATCGCCCCCAGATGGCGGGCGGGAGGCGCACGAAACCAGGCACAGTCCGAGTGAAAGGAACAAAACGGCGGAGAAGGAGTGGAATCGGGCGTTCATCATTGGATTCGGACTCTACTTCAGATCATCTGCCGCGCCCGTGAAACGTTGCTACGGGGATCAGGCCTCGGCATCGCGATCAATCGCCACCTCGGCTTGAAGGTCGCTTACATCAACACCCGCACTCACGCGAGCACTGGAGCCGACACTGATACCATCACGTCCGGCTGCTCGGTGATGTGGTTCGAAATCACGATTCTCTGATGCGAGCATGGTCATCAGAACGTGAACCCGACGCGCACACCGCCAATGAGGAGCCAGTCAGCGCCGCCGCCGATGCCATCGCCGATGACGAACTGAAAATCGGGCGTGATGAACAGGGACGTTCCGATCTGGCGGCGGTAGAATATTTCAAGCACACCTTGGCGGTCTCCTTCCTCGTCGCTCGATTTGCCTCCCGCGACAGACACCCCGAGACGATCCGCCTCGCGGAAATCCAGAGCGGCTCCGAGTGCGGCAAAATGCGCCGTCGCGGCAGCCTCTCCATCGGCCCACGCATAGCGGAGAAAGCTGCGGCCACGCGCGCCCCATTTCTGCTCCAGCGTGAGGTTCGCGCCGCGACCTGATGACAGGCCCGCCTCGGGCAGCGCGTCCGCATTCCACGCCATCAACTGCACCCGCGCGGGTTTTCCAGCAAGGCCGTCGAACTTGTAGCCGAGCTGCACGGCCTCGAACAACGCGTCGGATTTCAATCGCCACTTCGCCGTCTCATCCAAGTTGGAGGATTCGAGATTCGACACCGCAAGCGTGGCGTCCCACCCTGAGCGATCCTCCCATCGCGCGATCAGCCCCATGCCCGCCCCTGGAAAGCCCACGCCCGGACTGGAGGAGAACGCCTGGTTCAAAAACGAGCGCTTGGCGCTGCGCAGTCGATGACTGTCCAGCAGATCATCAATCGCCATCAGGCCCAGTCTCAGCGTCAGCCTCTTGTCGAAGAGCCTGTCCTCGAAATAAACCTCCGGCACCTCCAGGCCCGCGTCAGTGAAACCATCCACATAACCCCACAGCGCGCAGGTCTCGCGTCGCAACTCCGATGGCGAGAGATCGCTGTAAGCATGACGATGGCGGGCGCGCATGTTGAGCGAGAACGGTGCTTTGCTGCTGTCGGCATTGATCTGCCAGCGCACGTTCAGCGTGGCATCTCCTGCAGATGATCCCCAGCCATCATCCTCACCCAGCGCACCCAGGGCCAGCGCGTCATAGGTGAATGCCACATCCAGTCCCAGCTCATGCATCCAGGTGGTGCGGCGCGACTTTCGAGTCTTCATTTCGTCGTGTAACTGCGAGTCCCTCGCGCGGATCGTTTCAGCGATGCCGTCATCCGATCCCGTATCATCCGCCACCACCGCGTTCTGAGCACGCGCTACCAGCGGCATCATCACAATTGCCAATGCTGCCAGCGATGCGAGGCAGAGGATAAATCGAGCAGGCAAAAAGGGGAGCAGGGCGCGACGCGAAGACATTCCGATGTGGCGCGTACGTTATGAAAGATCACGAGGTCCGCCATGATCTTTTGATCCAACATCAAAAGACACCGGTAAGGCCGCGAGTCTCGCCCGCTACCGCTCGCTAACTCGCTCCACCACCGGCTACCAACCGCGGTTCCTCCGGCACCCCTGAACTCTGCTGGACTGAACCATCAGATGACGAGCAGTGCCCACTGCCTGCGCTCCCGCCTTGCTAGCGACGTGCGTCCTTCGTGCTTTTCTCAGCCGCAACCACACGGCTATTGTGGTCGGCCTCCGCCAAGCCCTGCTCGATGAGTTCCTCCCCCACATTGCCTTCCTCCTCGACCGGGGTTGCTTCGACGCTGTTTTCCGATTGCTCCCACACCTCCTCCTGCGTCGGCTCACGTTCGAAACCAGCTTCGTCGTCCGCTGCCCCGGTTCTCGAATTGCCGCCCGCCAATTCGGTTTCGGCGTGAGCGAGATCCAAGTCCGTGAACGACTCTCTGCCGTCGCTCCAAGCCAATTCCTTGGCGCGCTGCTCCACTTCGACTTGGCTAGGATAACCCAAGCCCGGGGCACCGGCTTTGAGTCGTGTGGGTAATGCAGGAGTCGTGTTCATAATAAGATTGGGGCTGTTGGAAGACTGCGTTTACAAAGCTTTGGAAAAAGGTCAGTCCCTCAGGGTAACGTGCTCAACCTCAATTCTGGCTGCCTAGCCTATCAGTTAACGGTAAGGATGAGGAAGTTACCTGAGGCGGCCACTACTCTCCAGCCTTGCGCAGCCAGATCGTTGAGCATGGCTTCAAGTGTTTGGGCAGCCGTCAAATTCTGCGCCAGAGATAACTGACTTATGTCGATCACCCTGTATCGGGCACCCGCCCCAGCGGGGACCGGCTGCTGAGCCTGCGCCCAAAACGATCCGCCACATGGAAGAAGGAAGAGGGCGGCCGCGAGAATGACAGGAAGTGCGAGTGCGCGTTTCGTAATCGAGGAGGTTTTCGCGGGTTGCGCACCCTTGGTGTGTGGTTGGGTCTTCATAAAAATGAGTATAGGGCCAGGCACCCTGCGAGCGCCATGGGGTTTGCACCCCAATCTCCAGTTGAAACGACCGCCCATCCGCGAGCGGGGAAGGGGACTCCCTCGGAGGTGGGGTTTTACCCCATCGCACTTGGTGTGCTCTCATTGTAAAACCCACCGCATGAAAGATCACGTCTATAAGCTCATCGAACTCACCGGCACCTCCACCACTTCCATCGAAGACGCCGTCGGCGTGGCCCTCAAGCGCGCACACAAAACCATCAAGAACCTCGGCTGGTTCCAAGTGGTGGAAACACGCGGCAGCATCGACAAAGGCAAGGTGCAGCACTGGCAGGTCACGATCAAAGTCGGATTTACCATCGAGGACTAACAACCATGGACTCCACTCCCACAGAAACGGAAAAGAAACTCGGAAAAGATCTGGAAACCTTTGAGGCGCTCCCGGTCAAAACCCAGGAGCTGGAATCTCTTCAGGACCAGGCTGAAAAAAGCACCGGCGCTAAAAAGGTCGCGCTACACAAAGAGATACAGCACAAATCCGATCAACCCACTACGCTGCTGACTTGATTAAGAGGCCGGGGGCGTAACTTCGCCCACGGCTCTCAAGCGTCGCCTGCGCCGTTTTCAATGACCCAAGGCGGGATGCCGCGGAGGTTTTGCTCGGCGCGGCACCAGTGTTCTTGGGCGAACCCCTCGGGGCAGCCTTCTTCTTGGTAGTAGCTGTAGGCGAGACGGGCGATGTCGCCTTCGAGCGGCACGTCGGTCGCGACTTCGGCAGGAGGCGGTAGTTCTAGCGGCATAAGATGAGGCCGAAGCGATCAGTGAGCATGCGTCCGCTCTCAATGGGGTGAAGCCCTACTCAATTCGGAACTGAGCCTTTGCACAATTGGGTTTGGCATCCGCCTCACAGCAGTTCAGCCCCCAGCACGCCCAAACCCGCCGGGCCAGAAGCTGCGAATGACCGGCGGTGGCTGCGCTCCGGCGTTGTTCGGCGAGGGGATCTCCATCCGAAGTGCATGGCAGATGGCTCTCATGGTTCCTCCAGCCCGCCAAGGAGAAGCTGCACCTGCTTCTGGCATTCCAGCAGGGTGTTCATCACCGTGGTGCGGCGCGGTTCCTTCAGACCGAGGGCCATGTCCAAAAGCTCTTCCAACTTCTCCTCCGCCATCCGCACCTCGTCCACCTCCTCCATGCTGAAGCTCTCCTGCGCCAGCAGTACCTTGAGCCGGTTCGCCAGCGGGTTGTATTGTTCCGGCACCAAAAAGTCGGCCATCTCGTCCTTGAGCTGCTGGTTCAGCAGCAGCACCTCTTCCACCTGCTCGGGCGTCATTGCTTCCCGCTTCTCATCGAGGTGGCGCTGCAGCACCTCGATCAGTTTTTCGGCATGGTCTGGATTCTCCAGCAGCCACGCTTCAAATTCCTCTTCCGTCAGTTTCTTCTCGGGCGGGAGGGAAGGATCGTTGGGAGGATCATCAGAGGTGTTCATGGCTGGGTTTCAGGCTGCTGTGGCGAGTTCGGTGACGAGGGCGGAGAGGAGGTTCGTGGCGGTGGCGCGGGAGGCGGCGAACTCTGCAGAGTTGCAAAAGGGGTCAGCATACGCCCGACGGTCAGCGCGTCACATCGCGCAGCGCCCGGTCAAAGGCGCGCACCGCAGCACCGCCACGTACGAAGTAAAACGACGGATCGTCCTCGCCCATCTGCTCGTGCGCGTGGAAGCGGAGATCAACCGCCGTCATCCGCGCGAACACCTCCGCCAGCAGGCCCTCGTCTTCGATCTCGATCTCCATGCCCGGCGGGTCAAAGCCGGGCGCCGGATCGGGCGCGCCCAACTCCGCCGCTGCCTGCCGCAGCGCCGCGCGCACCGTGGCGTCCGTCGAGCGCGCGATGGAGATGATCAGCAGGTTCAGCGCCGTCTTCCTCATTGGTTCCCAAGCATCCGGATTTGCCGGCTCCGTCAGCGGCGCGAAGAAAAACAGCGGGATGATCTTCCCCAACTTGCTCGACTGGTATTCAGCGCTGGCAGCCATCGCGTTGTCCACGTCATCCCACGTGGTTTCTTCAGCGAGCGCAAAGACGGGGGCGTTGTTTGCTGATTTCATGGCCCTACCATACTCCTTTCAAAGCATTGTCGAGGATGGCTGTGGCTCGCTTGCAGGCGTTTCATTTCAAATCCTCGGCAATCGTCGTGAACCGCTCCAGTGCGGCTTCGAGATCGGCTGTGATGTCGGCGGCGATGATCTCGGCTGCGGGGAAATCTTCACTTCATCCTCTGG
>JANPIW010000346.1:0-3424 GCA_031425215.1 Verrucomicrobiaceae bacterium | reverse complement strand
GAGACTATGAGACTATGAGACTATGAGACTATGAGACTATGAGACTATGAGACTATGAGACTATGAGACGATGAGATGCGGTAGAGCCGGAAGGGTAGGGGAGGCTCCCGTCCCACTGCTTGGTTTACAGTTGCCATGTTGTGGCGGTTGCTTCCTCGGCGCATCCTATTGAGCCGGGAGGTGGCGTCGGAAGAATGTCAGCGCGCGCGCCAAGGCATCCGCCGCGGCGCGATTCGAGAGACCATGACCCTCTCCCTCATACAGTTTCATTTCCGGCCGCGCGCCGAACTTGCGGGCCAAAGCTTGCAATTCCGGCGCGCGCGCCACCGGCACCCGCTCGTCATCACGCCCGTGCAGCACCAGCATCGGCGGAAAACGCCGCGCTCGCTCCGCCACGCCCTCAAACATCCCGCCCGCGATCTCCACGACCGCGCCTATCCGCGCGTCCGTCGTCGATACCCCCACGGCAAGGAACGCTCCCAGTGAATAGCCCAGCATCCCGATGGCCTCCGGCCTCACACGCGGATGCCGCGCCACGAAATCCACGCCCTCCCTCACCGTCTGCTCCCAGGTCCGCCAGTGAGCAGTGATCGGCTTGTCATTCGCCGCCACGATCGTGCCCGTGCGGTTGAAGTAGTGGATGAGAAACGCAGCCTTTCCGTCCGCCGCCAGCTTTCGCGCGATGTCCTCCATCTGGTTTTTCCCCAGCAGCGCGCCGCCCGAGCCATAGAGCACCAGCACCGCCGGATGCCTTCCGGTGCCGTTGGGAAGGAAAGTCTCCACCTTGATCCTGCGCTCGCCGCTCTCATAGGACGTCCTTCCCGCCTCCACCGCAGCCGCCTTTTCTGCCGCGCCGCCGAATGCCACCCCTGCGGTCAGCAAATGAATCAATCGCAACGCCTTCCGGAAAACCATTACACACATCGGTCTCACTACGGCCATCGCATCCGCACCGGATGCATGGGGTGCCCGATCAAAATTGCGACCGGCTCGGGCTGCACTTCGCGCTGCCCTTTTTGCACGAATCCCCCAAGTGCAACCTCACGGATCAAGCGGGCGCGCGGCGCGAATGCGATAGAATCGCCGCGATGCGACGGGTTCAGTGAGGCCACGTATCGTGGTGAGGTCGCTGTCCGGTGCGATCTCGCCCAAGGAGCTTTCCAGCCACGGTCCAATGGCAAGATCGTCCCTGTATTCGATGTGATAGCGGCGTGTGAGGCGGCTGGTCCATTCGAGCGTGATGAGCGTGGTGTCCGTGCTCAGTGTGAACTCGGTGATGCGCAGGGAGGCGCCGGAAGCGATGGGATCGGTGTCAGCGATGTATTCGGCCAAATCCGATGTGCCGTCTCCGTCTGCGTCGCCATCGAGCGTGAGCGTCACGAGGTCGCCGACTTGCTCTAATTCCCAAGCATCGGTAATGCCATCTGTGTCAGCGTCCGCGCCGCCGGGGATGTCGTTCGTGGCGACGAAATGATTGCCACCGTCGTCGAGTGTGATCCAGCCAACACTCGCACCCCAAGCGTGACCGCTGATAATGCCGGTGGCGAAGTCGAGACGCGGATTCCCCGTAGCCTCGAAATGGACCCATCCGATGCTCGCGCCCCAAGCGAGACCCCGAAGAGAGCCGTCCGCGAGAATGTTCACGCCGCAGTCCGCGCCATCCGTGTTCTGGTAGCGGATGCCATTGGCGGGTGTGCCGTCCCCGAGATTGATCCAGCCACCGTTGGCTGCCCACACGAGGCCGGAGCAGACATATTCGCCGGTGATGGCACCGTCGGCGGTGCTGGGTCGCCAATTGGTCCAGCCGACATTCCCAGCCCAGGCAAATGCTTCGACTGGGTCGATGGTGGATTGCGCGCGGACAACCGGGCTGAGCGCGAGCAGCATGGCGATGGCCGAATGGAGGAGCGTTTTCATGGGATCGATAGGCGCCCGGCTCAGTAACTAAAGTTTGTCCAGGGATTGGTCGTCGTGATGACACCGCTGGATCCCACGATGGGCCCCGAAGTGTTGGTGGCGGCGACGGAGTAGTTTGTGGCGTTGCCGTGGGCGCTATTGCGGATGATCAGGTTCGTGGCCCCAGTGATGTAGTAGCCTTCGAGGGTGTTGCCGGTGCAACTATTGCTGTCCACGCGGCTGCCGTTGCCGCTGACGGAAACGCCACGGTAGTTTGCATTACACGTGTTTCCGGTGACATGGCACTTGTCGCCGACGTGAATTCCACGTCCGAGATTGGAATTTGAAGTACAGTTGCTGATCGTGCTGCCCTGATCCGCGACAATGCCGTGGTATTCATTGAGTGTGGAGGTGCAGTCCGTCACGGTGCTCCCTGCTCCTGCATTGATACCATCCCCGACGCTCGTTCGGCTGGCGGTGCATCGTGAGATCGTACAGGCCCCCCCCGCCGAGATGCCATACGCTACATTGCGGCTCGATGTGCAGTCCACGATGCTGATATAACTGGTGCAACTGAAACCGATGTGGTTGAGCGTGGCAATGCAGTTGGTGATATGCGTGCGATCCCCGCAGTAGAAGCCGATATGGTTGCCGCTCGCGACGCAATCCCGAACCATCGAACCATTGCCCACGCTTAGCCCGGCCGCGATGGAGTTGTCGTTGTCCGAAAGGAGCAGCTTTTCCGCCAACGTGACAGCGGCGGTCGCCTGCACACCGCCGCCGTCCCAGCCGCGGACGTTGCCGTTGCGCACAGTAAAGGCCGTTTGCACCGCTGGGACGTTGACGCCGCGAAGACCAGCACCACCCCCCGCTCACGAGTGCAAAACCGTTCAAGTCTAGAGTCACGTCATTCGCCTGAATGCTGATGCCGTTCTTCCCGGGATCGCCTGTGATGTTGTCCGTCAGATAATAGGAGCCGGGCGCGCTAATGATGAACGTGTTGCTCCCATCACCTGGAGTGTTCGTCGCGTTCACGTTTATGCGCGGCTCGACGTGATCGAGCGTTTTCATTGTCGGTGATGGGGGGCCGGGCGGCGGATTCAGGTCGCCTTGGCCCAACAAGTGGCCGAGGGTGAGCAGACTGAGGGCGAGTAAAGAGATGAGCGTTTTCATGGAGATGAGCAGAGTGAAAGGTTATGAAACTCTGAAAGGGTCAAAAGGGTTAGGCGGGAAGGCGGTGCGAAGGGTCGGGCTCGACAAAAGTAGGAGCTTCAATTGTCTGCCAGGTGACGACCCGCAGCGTCGCAATACGCACCGTCAACGCACGTGGCTTGAGACATGCTTCCCTCACTAATTTGGCTTGTGAGTTTGTTTCCATCCAGCCCATGCTAGGGAGACGCTGAATAAAGCGGAGTTTGAAAAAGCGCCCTCTTCGCTGCCAACTCGGAAAATTTTGCCGCCTCTTTTCAGGCCTGCAATCCGACTGGAGTCGAGGTTTGTGTGCGCGATCTGAGTTTTTTGTGGCCTT
>JANPIW010000345.1:0-10652 GCA_031425215.1 Verrucomicrobiaceae bacterium | reverse complement strand
ACTTCCATCTTGTTTATTATCGAAGGCCGCTCCGTTACCGGCGTGCTCAAAGCACCCACGATCGCGAGCCCCAGCGATTCGCAGTGCGCGCCTTCACCGTCAGAAGTGCGAACGGAATCTGCCGCCTGGTCGCCTGTGGAAAATGCGGAGCCAGAGCCGGAGCCCGATGTGCTGCAAAAGATCGCAGGCAACGGAGACAAGCCCACTGCGGATTCGCAGCCTTCAGAAGACGAGATGAAGCTGCATGAAGCATCGTCGGCCGGCGTCGGGCTTGCCGAAGCCTCGGAGGTGCGCTTGATGAGTGATCCGCTCCTCGGTCTGGTCTATGCCGCGCGCCCGTCCGCAATGGATGATCTCACACATCTCAAAGGCGTAGCCTCGGTGCTGGCAGGCCGCCTCAACGAACTGGGCGTGTACACCTTCAAACAGATCGCTCTCTGGGATGACGAGAACATCCGCGAGTTCTCAATCCGTCTCGCCTTCAAGGACCGCATCTTTCGCGAGAACTGGGTGGACCAGGCGCGTGAGATGCATTTTCAGAAATTCGGGGAGAGAATCTGAATCGAAAAAAACTGGCGGAGCGGACGGGACTTGAACCCGCGACCTCCAACGTGACAGGCTGGCGTTCTAACCAACTGAACTACCGCTCCGGGCCGTTTTTCAACGAGCGCGATAGTAGATGAGCGATGCGCTGCCGCAAACAGAATGTTCACTTTTGTTCTGTCGCAGTGATTTCGATCTTGATGTCATCGAAGAAAATCGGCGTCTCGGAGAACGGCGTGCCCCAGATCGCGCACTTGCCCTGGCCTTTGATCGTGTCGTCGGTGTGCTGGATCGGCGCGTCCTTCGGCTCCTCGCCACCATCGGCCCAAGCTTTGCCGGAGATCACCCATGACTTCTCTCCCGTCTTGCGCGCTTCGAGGCGCACACGCGTCCAGGTGTCCGTCGTCCAGGTGAGCGGCGCGCTCTTCACCGTCTCCTCGCCTTTCACCAGCTCGATTGCTTTCTTCGCCGGATTCACCAGCAGCCGGTAGCCGCTCATGCCATGCACGCTCACGCCAAAGCGCGGCATGGAGCGTCCTTTCTTTGATGCAAAAACTTTCGCCTCGATGCTCGCACTGCCGTTTGAAGATTCGCCAAGCTGCGCTGTCGCGTCCGTGATCGGATTCGGATCCACGACAATGGCCTTTCCGCCATCCTTCACCGCGATCTTGATCGTGCCATCGACAACGAACACCTCCTTCGGCACCTCGCCCTCGGTCCACGCCTCCGCGTCGAACGAGAATTTCTTCATCTCCTGCGCATCCGCGACGCCGCACAGCGCTGTCAACATCACCCAAAAACCAAATCGTTTCATAATTCAGATCACTTCACCGGTTCTTTTAGAAGAGCCAGCGCCTCCAGCGCCGACACGTCTCCATGCACCACCGCATGAATGCTCCGCGCGATGGCTGCCGGATTTTTGTGCTGCCACACATTGCGTCCGATGGCCACGCCCGCCGCGCCGGCGGTCATCGCGTCCTCGACCATTTTCAGAAGGCCGGCGTCATCTCCCATCGCCGCGCCGCCGAGGATGATCACAGGCACAAAGCAGCCGCCGACGATGCTCTTGAAATCCTCCACGGTGCCGTTGGTCGGATACGGAGTCTTCACCACATCCGCGCCCAGCTCGGCGGCGAGGCGCACGGCAAAGCGCACTTTCTCCACCGTGTAATGCGCGCCCTGTCCGAGGCCGACTGGCAGCGATTCGAGGATCACCGGCATGTCCGAGTCCATGCTCATGCGGATCAGATCCGCGCAGTCCTGGATGTTTTCCTTCTCATTTTCAGAACCGGGATAAAGCATGTTCATCACCGCGTTCGCGCCCACCATCTCAGCCTCCTCGATCCCGTACGTTGCGATGCTGCCCGCCCCTTCGCCCGTGATGCGCGTGTTATAAACGTCGGTGCGCAGGCAGATGCCCTTTCCCGCGAGCGCGTCCACCGCGCGCATCGCCACGCCGAGATTCATGACGTAACCATCGACGAACGGGTTCACGCTCTCGATCAGAGCGAAGGGATTCGCCAGCTCAGGGACCGGGATGACCACGCCGTGGTCGATCGGCAGGATCACCGTTTTGCCGTTGTGAAAAAAGACGTCGAGATTTTCTTGTCTGCTGCTCATGGGATGAATGGGGCGCGACACATCGCGGAACGCGGCGGCGATGTAAAGCACCGGTTTTTTCCCGGCCAGCAGCAGGCACCACTCAATGCATCTCCACTACCAGCGCGGTTGTGTTGTCCCGGCCGCTGTCCTCGATTGCAGCGTTCACGAGCCGCTGTGCTGGCGTCATCCCGCCAGCGTCCGCGCGCAGATGCTCCTCGATGGCGCGATCCCACAGGCCGTCGATGACACCGTCGCTGCAAATAAGAAATCTGTCCCCTGGCTGGCAGCCGACGGACCCCACCTGTGGATCGACGTAAATATGTCCCGCGCCCAGCGCCTTGGAGATCACACTGCGGCGCGGATGCGTACGCGCCTCGCGTTCGTTGATCTGTCCCTTGCGCCGCAGCCAGCCTACGTACGAGTCGTCGTTCGAGAGCTGTCTCAGCCCGCCGTCGCGCGGCAGATAATAGATCCTGCTGTCACCCACATGAGCGAAGTAACACCAGCCCGGCGTGAACCAGCACAGGCTCAGCGTCGCGCCCATGCCCGCGCATTCGTCGTAGCTTTCTCCCAGCTTGATCAGATCGGCATGGACACTGTTGTATAATTCCGTGAGCACATCGCCAAAGCCAGCCGCCAGCCCCTGAGCGCCCATGCCAAAACTGCGCGGCAGCAGGCGCGTGATGCGGTCCGTCGCCATCCGGCTCGCAAACTCGCCCGACTTCGCGCCACCCATGCCATCGCTCACGGCGAAGACATAATCGCTGCTCTCCAGCGATCCCTCGCCCGTCTTGCCGAGGTAGCGCACATCACGCGCGTCGAAAGTCAGCGCCAGAAACGCGTCCTCGTTGTTCGCCCGCACCTTCCCGCGATCCGTGATGCCGGACCACGACACGCGCTTTGCTGCTCCACTTTCCTCCATTGCGCTCATGCCCGCTGTCCGATCTCGGGTTTCAGGCCGACTCCCTCATCGAGCAGCGTGGCAAACTCGAAGTCGATCAGGCAAAACCGGCCGTCGCTGGCGCGGTAGGTGATGTTGCGCACAAACGGATCCTCATGCCGCACTCCGTAGTGCTCCAGCTCGGCGAAAATCTCCTTCATGCGCTCCGCCGTCATGTGATCGACGCGCTGGCCGCAGTTTGTGCTCACCAGTTTGAGCGACTCCGCATCCGCCTCCAGCACGCGCGGCACAAAGCCGCAGCCGCGCTCCTCCAGGTGCCGCAGCACACGCACTTCGTTCTCAAAGCGTTCGCGCGCGTGATGGCCGCGGAAAGTTTTGTGAACCCGTCCGTCGTAGCCGATGCGCACGAGCGCCCGCGCGGTGTCTTTTCCTTCCTGCATGGAGCGTCATCCAAGCATCAAGTGCAGCACGGGCAAGGCTGCACCCAGTGGCCCGG
Organism: Verrucomicrobiaceae bacterium; assembly: GCA_031425215.1. Lineage (GTDB taxonomy): Bacteria > Verrucomicrobiota > Verrucomicrobiia > Verrucomicrobiales > Verrucomicrobiaceae > JANPIW01. The sequence goes on along the minus strand of JANPIW010000345.1, from coordinate 7,110 downwards.
CGAGATTTCTTTGAGCGTCAGATCCATGCTGATGCTCTCCTGCCAGCGGGGGTGCTTCATGCGGTGGCCGAAGGCGCAGCCTTCGGGTGGATTGATGGGGCTGGGCACATCGCCTTGCAGCAGGCGGCGCTCGTGACGCTTTGCGGGATCGGGCACAGGGATCGCATCGAGCAGCGCGCGTGTGTAAGCGTGGAGCGGGTTGTGATACAGCTCCTCGGCGGGAGCTAGCTCGACGATTTTTCCGAGGTACATCACCGCCACGCGGTCGCTCATGTGTTTCACCACGCTCAGCCCGTGCGCGATGAAGATGTAGCTCAGGCCCATCTCTTGCTGGAGATCGAGCATCAGGTTCAGCACCTGGCTTTGCACCGAGACATCGAGCGCGCTCACCGGCTCGTCGCACACGATGAGCTTCGGCTTCAGTGCGATGGCGCGCGCGATGCCGATGCGCTGGCGCTGTCCGCCGCTGAACTCGAAAGGAAACTTATCAGCAGCACTTTTTGCCAGGCCCACTTTGTCCAGCAGCCCGCTCACCCACTGGCTGCGCTCCGCGCGAGTGCCGAGCTTTTGCACGATGAACGGCTCCATCAAAATATCGCGCACGGTGTGGCGTGGGTTGAGCGATTCCGCCGGGTCCTGGAAAATCATCTGCACATGCCGCCGCATCGGTCGCAGCGCGCTGACCGAGGCGCGCGTGATGTCCTGGCCGTCAAAAGTGATCGTGCCATCCGTCGGTTTCAAAAGCCGCACCACTGCTTTGCCGAGCGTGGTCTTCCCGCAACCCGACTCGCCCACAAGACCGAGTGTCTCGCCCGTGCCGAGCGTGAGCGACACGCCATCCACAGCCTTGCAAACCGCCTTCGCGCGCATGAACACACCGCCACGGACGGGGAAGTGCTGCTTGAGATTTTGGATGGTGAGGAGGTTCATGGCGCGGCATTGAGACGTTGTTTCAAGCCTGCATCTGGATGCAACGAGATCACATCAATCGGCACCACGAGGCCATCGTCCTGTTTCACGAAGTTGCCGTCGTGACAATCCATGACCACATAGTCGTCTGCGGCGCGGTGGAAACACTCATGCAGCGGGGTGCTCTCAAAACCAAGAGTGCCCATTAGATCGGCGATTTCATTTTCCGTCGGCACTTCTCCCGTGATCCATCGCTGAGCCACAACGAGACTCAACCCGTGGGGTGATTCGACCACACCTTCAAACTCCACCGCATCGCCAAAAATCTCGTTTTGCGCGAGCCAGCGCACCAGATACTCCAGCGGAAGGGCGGGCACAGGCTCGCCACTTTCATAAGACATGCCGCACTTACCTGTGTTGGTGACCTTGATGGCGCTTTGACGCGCCTCGTCGTGATAGACCCGATGCTCGGCGCCCAGCGCAGTTGGCTGTTGAAATTTGCCCGGAGGGATCAGTTTGCCAGCACCTTTTGCCCACGCAGCGAGGCTTCGGAACTGGTCTTTGCACTGGCTCTCTCGGCTCTCACCGCTTGATGCCGCTCCACTTGGGCGCGTGCTTGCGCGGAGGTGACAAATGGCTGATTCAAGCGCGCTTTGCGAAGTCGTTCGACGATGTTGTTCATGGTCTTGGTTCGTTGTTAGGCTGAGTGTAACAGATGGTTTTGGCGTGGCAATATCCAATCCCGTGCAAGCCCCGCATCCCTCCACCCAGTGCCCCGGAGACACCTCGATGAAATCTGGCCGCGTGTTGAGCTGCTCGTGCGTGTGCTCCCGGCCGGAGCGCTCGGCGAAGCGGCAGCCGGGTTTGAGTGTCTCGATGGACGGCACGTTGCCTGGGATGGCGGGGAGTTTGGTTTTTGGCGTGGAATCGAGACGCGGGATGGAGTCGAGCAACCCGCGCGTGTAGGCGTGGCGCGGGTTGCCGAAGAGTTCATGCACAGGCGCGCGCTCGACGACACGGCCGGCGTACATCACCACCACCTCGTCGCACGTCTCCGCGATCACGCCGAGATCGTGCGTGATGAGGATCATGCTCATGCCCAGCTCCTCGCGCATGTCGCGCATCAGCTCGAGTATCTGCGCCTGCACGGTGACATCGAGCGCCGTGGTCGGCTCGTCGGCGATGAGGAGCTTTGGGTTGTTGATCAGCGCCATGGCGATCATCACGCGCTGGCGCATCCCGCCAGAGAGCTGGTGCGGGTATTCGTGCAGCCGCGTCTCGGGCGCGGGGATGCGGACTTTTTTCAGCATGTCGAGGCTGCGGGCGAGCACTTCGGCCTTGTTACATGCGGAGTGAAGCAGGATGGCCTCGGCGATCTGACGGCCAACGGATTGCACGGGATTGAGTGCGGTCATCGGCTCCTGGAAGATCATGGAAATGTCGTTGCCGCGCACTTTCTGCATGTCGTCAAGGGACGCGGTTACGAGATCGCGGCCTTCAAAGTAAATGCTGCCGGCGAGAATTTTGCCATGCGGTTGTGGAAGCAACCGTGTGATGGAAAAGGCGGTGACACTTTTGCCGCAGCCGGATTCGCCGACGATGCCGAGCGTCTTCCCGAGCGGCACATCGAAGCTGATGCCATCCACTGCGGTCATGCGTCCCGCGTCCGTGTCGAACGCGGTGACGAGGTCACGGACCACAAGGATGGAGCTGGTGGATGGGCCGCTCATTTTGCTTTGTAGGCGTCGAAGACGCGCAGGGTTTCACCAAAGTTGCGCCCGGTGCGGATGGCTTCCTTCGTTTCACGTTTCATATCTTCATCAATCCAGAACATGTGCGCGTCGAGAGGCTCGCGACTTTTGCGGGCGTTGCCTTTCTCCGGCCAGCGCACCCAGCGCCAGGTCATGTGGCGGTAAAAGGGCGATTCCCACGCTGGGATGGTGCAGGCGCGGTCTTCGATGAGCTTGGCGAGCTGCCAGGAGAGCTGCTGCACTTCCTCTTCGGTCTTCGCTTTGCGATGCTGATCAATGAGCGGATCGAGCGCGGGATCGGCGGTCTGCGTGATGTTGTTCGTGTCAGTGACGATCTCGCGCTTGCCGTCCTTGCCGGTCTTGAAGGCGTTGGCGCTGTGGTAATCGTCCCAGAAGCGAGGGTAGGGCGGCTGCGCGCCAAATCCGGCGAAGCCCATCTCGTGGTTCTTCTGGTCGAGCTTTTTGTACATCTGTGTGGCATCGAGACCTTCGACATTGATCTCCAGGCCGGCCTTCTTCGCCTCTTCTTTGAGCCGCAGCATGATCGGTGTGATGGTGCCGGAGTTGAAGGTGGTGAGTGTGAAGGACAGCTTTTTCCCCTGCACGTTTTGCAGGATGCCGTCGGGGCCGGACTTGGTAAAACCGGCCTTGGCGAAGTGCTCGCGCGCTTTCACCGGATCGTAAGGCCGCGCGCGGAGATCAGGGTTCGTGAATTTGCCGAAGCCTGAGACCGTGCTGTTCATGCGCGTCTTGTCGCCACGGAAGTCCACGTCGATGACCTTCTGGAAGTTCATGGCGAAGTTGATGCCGAGCCGGACATCGAGGTTGTCGAGCGGCGGCTTGCTTTCATTGAGCCGAATGGCCCAGGTGACTTGCGGGTACTCGTTGTAGAACATGTGCCGCTCAATGCAGCCGTTGTAGATTTCGGGAATCTCCGCCTTGTCATACCAGTAGCGCGGCAGACCAGCGAGGTAGTAATCGAACTGGCCCTGGCGAAACATCTCGAATGCCTTGTCCGGGCTGGCGATGATTTTGTACTCGAAGAAGTCGCAGTTGAAGATGTGCCGGTAATGTTTGAGATCGCGCGCCCACCAGTCCTGCACACGGCGCAGCGTGATCGAGCGGCCGCGCTTCATCAATGCGGGATCGATCACATAAGCGCCGGTCACCGGGCAGATGCGCCATTGATAGCGCGCGGGGAAATCCGGTCCGAACTCGCGGTAGAAATGCTGCGGGCTGGGCGGGATCATCGCATACCAGATCGGATCGGGCTTCGGCTCCGGGATCGTGATCGCGAAGGTGCGGTCGTCGTACTTCGTGATCGCCGCATACTCCTTCGTGTACCAGTCATTGTACCAGGGGTCCTTCAGGTGCTGGCTGGTCATCACGAAGAACGTCATGAAGAAATCCTCCACCTCAATGGGATGGCCGTCTGAATAGGTCGCTTTGTCCTGGAGGCGGAAATAGACGGTCTTGCGATCCTCTGACACGGCCCATTCCGTTGCCAGACCGGGAATCCAAACATCCTCGTCAGGATGGCGCGTGATGAGGCTGATCTCGATGTTGTCGTGATGCTCGCCTCGGAAAGTGTTGTTCGCGTCCGGGCCGACCTTGCGGAAGGTGGGCGGGAAAGTCGGATGCCAGTCGTGGAAGGTGCCGCCTTTCTTCGCGCGCGGATCGCCGAACTCCGGCACATCGGCCGCGTTTTCCCACTTGAGGCTCGCCGGCAGATCGGCGGCAGTCTTCCACTGGAAGAAGTCCGGCTTCGATTTCCAATAAGCCTTCACTTCCTCGGTGTTGTCGTACGGCGGGAAGCGCGTGTCATCGGAATCGGAGCAGGAGGCGAGCAAAAGAACGCACACGCCGGCCAGAGCGCGTGAAATGCGCTCCATGCTCCATGCTCCATGCTCCATGCTTGTCTTCATCGGTAAGTGGTGAATTTCTTCGGATCAAAAGCCTCGCGCACCGCCTCGCCGACGAAGGTGACGAGCACGAGCACAGCGGTCATGGCAACGAAGGCGCTGCTGACGATCCAGGGATAATTGAAATCCTCCGTGCCCTCATGCAGCAGGCGGCCCCAGCTCGGCTCCTCCGGCGGCAGACCGAAGCCGAGGTAATCCAGCGCGGCGAGGGAGGTGATGATCGCGGAGACTTCAAAGGGCGCGAGCGTCACGAGGATGGCGATGCTGTTCGGCAGGATGTGTTTGAAGATGATGCGGCCCGTGCTGGCGCCGAGAAGCCGCGCGGAGGCGACGTAATCGCGCGCTTTTTCCTTCAGCGCCGCCGTGCGGATGTAAATCGTGGTGCCCATCCAACTGAACAGCGCGATGATGACCACGAGCAGAAAAAGGTTCGGGCTGATGATCGAGCTGACGATCATCACGATGAACAAAAAGGGCAGCACCGACCAGATCTCGATCAACCTCATGCCGATGAGATCGAGCGTGCCGCCGAAGTAGCCGAGCAAGCCGCCCGCCGCGACACCGACGACGAAAACAAAAGTCACAAATAGGATCGAGGCGATGATCGCCTGCTGCCAGCCGCCGAAGAGAATGGCGAGCACATCGCCGCCGATGGAGGTCGTGCCCAGGTAGTGCCGGTGCATCCACGATGGCGCGGCGGGGGGATAGACGGCGGTGAGCATTTTTTCAGCGGCCTGCGACTCAAGCGCGGCGGCCTTGCCCTCGGTGAAGTCGGTGTAGGCCGTGCGCAGGCCTTTGTCGAAGACGGCCTTCTCCACCTGCTCGTTGTTTGCGTCCCAGCCCAGCATCTCGCCTTGTCTCAAACCGTGACGGAAGACCCACTCCTGGCGCTTCTGCTGCGGCTTGTCGCGAAACACCGTGTAAGCGCGGCCATCGAAGGGCTTCGTTCCGCTCGCGCGGTGGGCCACGCCCTCGCGCATCACGATCTCCTCGATCACCTGCGGCGTGTCGAGCTTCGCATCATATGGCACGAGCGGCATCAGCACCCAGTTGGCAGAGTTTGATTCGCGAAACTGCCGCTGGAGCAGGCGGTAGTCCGTCTCCGACTCGTCCTTGAGTCCGAAAGTGGTTGCTGGGAGCACCTTGGTGACAAAGGGGAAATAGAAGCTGCCCGCGTAGCGCACGACCAGCGCCCGCTTGCCCACGACCAAGCTGTCCAGCGCGGCCACACCGACGAGCGCGAGCAGGATGAGGAATGAGACATGTCCGCGTCGGATGTCGCGGAAGCGCCGGATCTGTTTCAGCGTGAGCGGACTCCAGTTCCACTGCGTCTGCCCGCGCCATAACAGCCAGCCGCCGGTCAGTGCGAAAACCACGAGCAAAGTCCAGCCCAGCCACGCGCCACCGAGGAATGGCACTTTGAAAACGGGCACGGACAACGACAGCCCGCGGAACAGCGCACTGAGCGCAGCGTAAGCGAAAAGGGTGATGCCAGTGGTTCGGGGAGACATGATTTACTCGAAGCGGATGCGCGGATCAGTGAGCGCCACAAAGAAGTCGGACAAGATGTTGCCCAGCATGAGCACGATGACCTGGATGACGAGGATGCCCATTACCAGCGGGTAATCGCGATCCAGCACGCTGTAGTAACCGAGCAGGCCGAAGCCATTGATCTCGAAGATCAACTCGATGAGCACCGAACCGGCGACGAAGATGGAGACGATGTGCCCCAGCGTCGTCGCCAGCGGGATGAGCGAGTTGCGTAGCGCGTGGACGAGCACCGCGCGCTTGAAGCCCGCGCCTTTCGCCACCGCCGTGCGGACGTAATCGGCGGCAAGGTTGTCCATAAGGTTGTTTTTCACCAGCATCGTCATGAAGGCGAAGCTGCCCACCATGTAGCAGAGCAGCGGCAGCACTGCGTGATGGATCACATCCCACGCCTTCCCGCCGACGGTGAGCGTGTCGAAGTTCTCGCTCACAAAGCCGCCCGTGGGAAACCAGCCCAAGCGCGCCGCGAGATACACGACCAGAACGCTTGCCAGCACGAAACCGGGAATCGAGTAACCGACGAAGATCAGGATCGAGCTGGCATTGTCGATCACCGTGCGATGCTTGATGGCCTTCACGATGCCGAGAGGGATGCAGACGAGGTAGCTGATGATGAAGGTGACCAGCCCGTAGAAAATGGAGATCGGCATGCGCTCGCGGATCATGCCCCACACACTCTCGTTGTAGCGCGTCGAGATGCCGAGGTTCCCTTGCAGGAGGCCGTCGAACTTCGGGCGGAAGACCTGCACACGCTCTTTGTCTTTCTCCACGCGCGTTTGCCAGTCCTTGATGCCGCTGACTTCATCTGCCGAGAGTTTTCCCTCACGGGTTACTTTGGCTTGTGTGATGCGGTATGCGTTGTTCGGCTTCCACTGCGCTCGCGGCAGCAGTTCTTGCAGCGTCACGGCCATCTCCTGCTTGTCCTTCTCGAACTTGATGAACTGCTTGTCTCCCTCCTTCGGCAGCAGGCCCAGCCAGGC
>JANPIW010000344.1:0-12156 GCA_031425215.1 Verrucomicrobiaceae bacterium | reverse complement strand
CATGGAACGCCGACGACTCGTCGGCCACCCAACCATCTTGGTTTCGTCTGGCCGACGGTTCGTCGGCATTCCATGCTCGGCATGTCGTCCGCTGGCGATGATGCACTCCACTCCGCCATGCACGGCATCGCGCACGGCGTTTTAGCTTCGAAGCCATGCCTCCGGTGCCCAGCGCGCTACGGTCCTCGCTGGCGTGATGGATTACATCATCGACATCTCTCACGACGGCAATGCGGCCGGACTCGTGCCGAAGGGCGGGCTTGATTTGTGGGCGGGCTGCTTGAGGCAGCTTCCCTGCGGAACTACCCGCCTCAGGGGAACGCGTGAACGCATCCTCACCAGACGGGCAATCCGGCGGAGGGCGATTGCTTTGCACAGCCCACTCATCGCGCCGGACATGCCCGTCCTACGATCGGGTGGCGCGTGTTGTTTTCTCGGCCAGCGGCAATCACGGATGCAGTGCAACCGTTTGCTGCCATGCCGACGAAAAGGCAGGGATCACCTCTCCACTGTGGGCGCGAGCAGGAGGCGTCTGCCGCTATCGGCGGCTCCTCTGGAGGCCACCGGAAGGAGACTGCTGATTCTCATACCCATAGTGGTCGCGTGCCGGGGGAAGCTCCGGCGGGTGGCACCCACTCTGGGCGGCACCTTCGGGGGCTTCCCGCAGGACGCACCCAGAGTGGGTGGCACACTCAGGAGCGTCCCTCGGCACGCACCCAGTCTGGGTGGCACTCTCAGGAGCTTCCCCCAGCACTCGCCCAGAGTGGGTGGCACAGTCAGGAGCGTCCCTTGGCACGCGCCCAGAGTGGGTGGCACCTTGAGGAGTGTCCCGAAGCACTCACCCAGAGTGGGTGGCACACTCAGGAGCGCCCCTGGGCACGCGCCCAGTCTGGGTGGCACCTCGCCGAGCTTCCCCCGGCACGCGCCCACTATGGGCACTGGAATGAGGAGCGCCCGGCAGCGCAGGAATGCACTGGTTTTCAGTGAAAAGCGGGCTGGTGTCACCGCCTCACCAGAAAGCGCGTGCAGACGCCGCCGCCATTCACCACATCGGTCAATTGCTCCGCATGTCTGCCACTGGCGATGATGCACTCCACTCCGCCGCGCACGGCGTCGCGCACGGCGTTGAGTTTGGAGATCATGCCGCCGGTGCCCAGCGCGCTGCGCTCCTCGGCCGCGAGATGGATGACTTCATCGACTTCGCTCACGACGGGGATCGGGCCGTCCTCGGGGCGCTTCGGATCGCGCAGCAGTCCGGGCGCGCTGGTGAGCAGCACGAGCAAATCCGCGCGCCATAGCAATGCGACGCGCGATGAGAGCAGGTCGTTGTCTCCCACGCGCAGCTCCTCGATGGCGACGCTGTCATTCTCGTTGATGACGGGGACGACCTGCGGGAACTCGAGCAGCCGCTCCAGCGTGCTCTTAACTCGCGCGGCACGATCTTCCTGGCTGAGATCCTCGTGCGTGAGCAAAAGCTGCGCGACGTGCAGGCCGTGATCACGCAGCAGGTTTTCATACGCGTGCATGAGATGCGTCTGGCCCACGGCGGCGCAGGCTTGCAGCGTGGTCATGTCTGTTGGACGCGTTTTCAAATCGAGCGGCTTCAATCCCGATGCGACCGCTCCGCTGCTGACGACGACGACAGTATGACCCGCTTGTTTCAGCAGCGCGACGGCCTCCACGAGCTTGCGCAACTGCACGGGATCAGGCTCCGGCGCGTCCACACGCGTGAGAATGCCGCTGCCGAATTTGAGTACGATGCGTTTGCCGGGCTTCATGAAAAGGGCGCGCATTATGCCGCCGCTCGAAAGGGGTGCAAGCATGGAGCGCCGACATCATGGAGCGCCGACGACTCGTCGGCATTCCTTGTCACGTCTCAAAGTAAGTGTAGCCGCGCAGACCGGCCTCATACGCTTCCATGATCTCGCGGCGCTCGACGGCGGTGATGCGGCGGGAGACGACGGCGCTCTCGGCGAGGTTGCGAAACTGGGTGACGAGATTCTTCGGGTCGTACTCCACATAGCTGAGCACCTCCGAGACGGTGTCGCCCTCCAGCTCGTTGCTGTACTTGAGCTTGCCGTTCTCGACGCGCACGCTCACGACATTGGTGTCGCCGAGGAGGTTATGCAGGTCGCCGAGAGTCTCCTGATACGCGCCGACGAGGAAGACGCCGAGCATGTAGTCCTCGCCGTTTTCCAGATTGATGTCGTGCAGTGGCAGGCTCGGATGGATGCCGCCGGAATGGGCGAAGCGGCAGATTTTCCCGTCGCTGTCGCAAGTGATGTCGGAGAGCACCACGGAGCGGTCCGGTTTCTCCTTGAGGCGATGGATCGGCATGACGGGGAAAATCTGATCAATGGCCCAAAGGTCGGGCAGCGACTGGAAGACGGAGAAATTGCCGTAATAGAAATCGGTCATCACGGCGCTGAGCCGATCCATCTGCGAGCCGTCGTGGCCTGTGCTTTCGAGCTTGCCGGAGACCCAGCTCATGATCTCCCAGTACATCTCCTCGCCTTGTGAGCGCTGACGGAGCGTGACTTTGCCGTAGCTGAACTCGCTGCGCACCTTGTCGCGGTAATAGACGGCATCGTTGTAGATTTCCTGCAAGCGCTCGCGTGTGAGCTTTGCGCCATTGCCCGTGCGCGTCTCCTCGCGCAGCTCGTAAAGGTTTTTCAGCAACGCGGGCGCGTCCTTCTTGATCGCGACTTGTGAGTTCGCCTCAAAGCGGTTCACATCCAGGATGTTGATCACTAGCACGGAATAATAAGCGACCACGGCACGGCCTGACTCGGTGATGATGTCTGGATGCGGCACGCCGGCCTCGGCGGTGACCTCGGAAATGGCCTCGATCACGTCAGCGCAGTACTCCTTCATCTCGTAGTTGCTGCTCGCGGTGGAGGCGCCTTTCAGTCCGTCGTAGCTGATGGCCAGGCCGCCGCCGAGATCGAGGATGCCCATGCGCGCGCCCTCTTGCACGAGGCCCACATACACACGCGCCGCCTCCATCACGGCTTGGCGGATCACGCGGATGTTCGGGATCTGCGATCCCTGGTGGTAGTGCAACATGCGGAGGCAGTCGAGCATCCCTTCCTCGCGCAACTGATCCACCGTGCGCATGACCTGCGAGACATTGAGACCGAACACGCTCGCATCACCGCCGCTCGCGCTCCAATGCCCGGCGCTCTCCGCGCTGAGCCGGAAGCGCACACCGAGCATCGGCCTCACGCCCATTTTCTTCGAGCGCTTCAAAATCAGATCAAGCTCCGTGGGCATCTCCAGCACGAGGATCACCTGCAGGCCCATCTTCTGCGCGTAGAGCGCGAGGTCGATGAACTCCTCATCCTTGTATCCATTGCACACGATGTACGCCTGCGGGTCGTGCATGAATGCCAGCGCGGCGATCAGCTCCGGCTTGCTCCCGGCCTCAAGACCGTAGTGGTACTTGCGGCCAAATTTCGTGATCTCCTCAATGACCTCCTGCTGCTGGTTCACCTTGATGGGATACACGCCGCGATACACGCCCTGATAGTTTCCTTCGCGGATCGCCGCAGCAAATCCCTCGTTCAATTCCTCAATGCGCCAGCGCAGCAGATCACCGAAGCGCATGAGCACCGGGAGTTGCGTGCCACGCTCGCGCAGGCCGCGCACGATCTGCGCGAGGCTCACGGGCTTGGTTTTCTTGCCGTCCTTGAGATTCACCACCACCTCGCCCTTCGCCGAGACATCAAAGTATCCATGCCCCCACTCGCGAATGCCATAAAGCTCCGTGCTCTGCCCGATGTCCCACTTGCTGTCCTTGCTGATGTCTTTCGCCATTATCGTTCTCTCGTCGTTGGTTGGTTGCGGGCGCGATTATGTACACAACTGCCCGCGATGAAAAGCGGTGATTGCGCGAATTGCGGGTCACCGCGCCACGACGCGCAAAACCGATGCTCCTGCTGTGACAGGCGCGATCTCGCGGCGCGCGCACGACGCGGGCAACAGAAACAAATCACCGCGCTCAAACTCGCGCGCGCCGAAACTCACCCGCCCGTCCGCGACGATGAAGATCACGCCATCATCCGAAGTGTCGCTGCGAGTCTCTTCGAGTTGCCAATGCTCGATGGAGAAGTGCTCGCACGACACGAGCGGATCATCCGTGCGCGGCTGCAGCGAGGGCTCATGATCGGCGAAGTCGATGCTCGCCAGCGACTCGGCGATGTGCAACTCGCGCGGTTTGCCGTCGATGCCGACGCGGTTCCAATCAAACACGCGGTAGGTCGTGTCGCTGTTCTGCTGGATCTCGACGATGAGGCAGCCCGCGCCGATGGCGTGACAGCGGCCGCTGGGAATATAAATCGCATCGCCAGCGCTGACGGAGATTGAGTGCATCGTGTCAGCGCAGTTGCCTGTGAGCAGCGCCTCCTCAAAGGATTCGCGCGTCGTGCCCGCGCGAAAGCCCGCGTAGATCTTGGCGTCTGGCGTGGCATCGAGCAAGAACCACGCCTCGCTCTTTGGCTCGCCCTTCAATGAAGCGGCGACACTCGCCGGCGGATGCACCTGCACGGAGAGCGTCTCGCGGCAGTCGAGGATTTTTGCGAGCAACGGAAAGCGCGGCGCGTCCGGCGCGCGCGGACCGAAGATGGCGGCGCGGTGATGCGTCCAGAGTTCGTGCAACGTCCTTCCCGCGAAGGGACCATCGGCGACGATGCTTTGATCTCCACCATCGCGATCCACCAGCTCCCACGACTCGCCGATAGGAGCGCCGGCGGGAATCTCGCGCCCTAGCGCATCGGCCAGCAAGCGCCCGCCCCAGACGCGCTCTTTGTAAAGCGGCTCAAAGGTGATGGGCTGGTCAAAGTTCATATCGAAAGCCTTAGTGCAGCCGGACCGCTTGCACCACCTTTTGCGCGGCAAAAACCGTGATCTCGCGGCGATTCGCCTGAAGCTGCGTCGTATGAACCTCGCCCGGAGCAAAGCGCGCGATGTGCCCGATGAAGTCCGGCAGCTTCGACTCCATCTCGCGATCATTCATCTTGAGCGTGAGCAGCAGCATCCGCGCGCGCACGCGTCTTTGCAGCGCCTCGACGTACTTGATCACGACAGGCGGCGCGAGATTCATGTCGGAGATGAGCAGATCGACACGCTCGGGCAGTGTTGCGTTCGACACTGCGCCCGCTGACTCGCGCACATGCGTGAGCCGCGCGCCGCCCGGGCCGGTGAAGGCGAGCACGCGCGCGTCCATCTCGCCAGTGTCCACGCCCGTCACCTCCACTCCACGACGCAGCAGCGCGTACGTCCCGCCGCCGGGCGCGCAGCCGAGTTCCAGCGCCGTCATGCCGGCCAGCGCGCCATCACCATCGAAACCGCGCCATGCGAGCGCTTGCTCCATTTTGAGAAATGCGCGCGATGGTGCCTCCGCCGGCAACTGGCCGCGCGACAGTCCGCCTGGCTGCGGATGTTGCCGCGCGCTGTGCTGATGAGCGCCGACGAGGCAGGCGTCGGAGTCGCGCTCGTAGATCAAATCGAGCACCCAGTCTCCGATCACGGGCGCTCCTGAAAGCGGCGCGCTCAATCCGGCGGCGGCCAGCCTCTCACGCAGCGCGTCCATGCGCCGCCAGGTTTCATCCGGCTCAGTGTCAGCGGCGCACTCACGCGGAAAGAGATGCAGATGGAATGGTGTGCCCGCCGATGTGCTGGCAGCCTTTGTCACGATCTCCTCATCCGTTTTGCATAGCCCAAACGACAGACCGGACGCGCGCGCATAGACGCCGCCGAGATCATAGCTCTCACTCAGCGCCCCACCGCATTTCCAGGTGATCAACTGCGGCCGCATGAAGGCCGGACGGAATCGCGCGCCGTGCAGCCGCGTCATCTCCTCTTTGAGCGACGGCTCAGCGCCCGCGTTGCAGGTGGCGAAGATGAAGGACGATTGCATTCCCGGCGGAGACACGCGCACAGCCGTAGCGAGTCCGCGCACTGATGCAATCGCGTGTGGCGCGTCCGCCGCACACGAGTAGCTTCCGCGACTCATCATCACGTCCATGACTCTGACCCAATTGAAACAGGAAGTTTGCGAGGCAAACCGCCTACTCGAAACCTCCGGCCTCGTGAAGCTGACCTGGGGCAACATCAGCGGCATCGACCGCGAGAGCGGAATCTGGTGCATCAAGCCCAGCGGCGTGGCCTATGCCGACCTGAAGCCTGCCGACATCGTGGTTCTCGATCTCGACGGACACGTCGTCGAAGGAAAGCTCGCGCCCTCATCCGACACAAAGACGCATCTGGTGCTCTACCGCGAGTTTCCAGACATCGGCGGCATCACACACACACACAGCACTTACGCGACGATATTCTCCCAGGCCGGCCGCGAGCTGCCGTGTTTCGGCACCACGCACGCAGATCACTTCTTTGGCACCGTGCCCGTCGCGCGGCCCCTCACACCGCGCGAGGTGGCGGCTGATTACGAGCACTTCACGGGCGTCGCCATCGTGGAGAAATTCCGCCAGCTGCGTTTGAAGCCTCTCGAAGTGCCCGCCGTGCTTCAACAGCATCACGCGCCCTTCACCTTCGGCAAGAGTGCGATGGACTCTCTGAAGAACAGCATCGCCCTGGAGATGTGCGCGCAGATGGCGCTGGGCACACTGGCGCTGGATCCCAAGGCCAAACCGATCCCCAAGCACATCCTCAACAAGCACTACCAGCGCAAGCACGGGCCGGATGCTTATTACGGGCAGAAGAAGTGAGGCCGCTCACTTCCCCTCCGCGGCCCACTTCTTCATCAGCGCGATGTTGCGCTCCAGCTCGTCGGTGCGCGCGCCTTTCTTCTCGGAGAGATACACGGCCATGTCGCTGTCATACATCTCAGGCGGCTCGGGCTTGCGGCCCATGTCGCCCGTCTTCTCCATCCACTCCTCCAGCGCGCCACGAAACTCCGCCAGCGGCTCGGCGATGGACGGATCAAGAGTGGAAGGTCCGGCGGCGAGATTGTGGATCTGCCACGGGTCCTTGATCACATCATAAAGCTCCTCGGATGAGCGCGTCGGCTCGAAGAGCTGTTGCTGCACCACATCGAGCTTCCCTTCGTCGCGCGCCTTCCGCAGTGCGATGAGACAGGGCTTGTTGTCCTTGTAATTGCTCGGCTGGAGATGCGGGCGCTGCGGGAGGAAATTCTTGATGTAGCGATACTGCACCGTGCGCGCACTGCGGATGTGATCCACCGTCTCATCCGCGCGATCTCGCGCTGAGAACACCTCGCCGCGTGTGGTGTAGTCCTGCGCGAAGATGTCGCGCGCCTGCATTGCCTTCGGGATCGCGATGCCGGCCAGCGCGAGCGATGCCGCCGCCATGTCGATGTGCTCGATGAGATCATCGCGCACCTTCCCCTTTGCGATGCCAGGACCGCGCACGATGAACGGAATGTGCGTGCCCTCGTCGTAGAGAAACTGTTTCCCTCGCGCATGGCTCACCCCGTGATCCGTGATGAAGAAAATCACCGTGCTCTCCAGCAGACCCTCCGTCTTTAATCGCTCCACGACCTGCCCGACCTGATGATCCGTGTAGCGGCACGCGTCGAGCGTCAGCGCCCAGTCCGCGAGGATCTCCGGCGTGCGCGGATAATACGGCGGCAGAGGCAGGTCATCGGGCTTGGTGAGACTGCCGAGCGTCTTCGTCACCACCGCGCGGCACTTGTCCGCGCCATCGCGCAGCTTGCCACCCACGAGCTGGATCTGGGCAAAGAATGGCTGCCCAGAGGCACGGCCCTTCCAGTCATTGCCATCATACGTCGCGGCCTCATCCCACTCAAAGTTGTAGTCCGTCTTCGCGATGCCCTTCCCCTTCCCTTCCAGCGCGCCGTTCGATGTCCAATAACCCGCCTGCTTAAAAATCGCGGACACCAGCGCCACGCCCGGCGGCAGCGTGATCTTCTTCTCTCCGCGCCCGCTGCGGTGATGATGCGCGCCGATGCTCGTCTGATACATCCCTGTGACGAGCGCCGACCGCGAGATCGAGCAGATGGGCGCGGTGACAAACGCGCGAGTGAACATCGTGCCCTCGCTGGCAAAGCGGTCCACATTCGGCGTGGTGATGCTCTTCTCTCCGTAACATCCGAAGTGCGGCGACATGTCCTCTGCGATGATCCACACGATGTTCGGCCGGTCGGCCGCCCGGGTGAGGGTGGCGAGGCAGGTAATGACAATGAGGAGTGCGAGACGTGGGTGCGACTTCATGGTGCGGGACGATGAGTGGAAAGACGCGGTGGTCAATCTCCGCCATTCCGTCTCACTCGCGTCAAATCTCGCGGATCAAGCTCACCACGCGGTCGATCTCCGCCTCGATATTGTAGAAGTGGGGGCTGAAGCGCAGATGCGCGCGGCCGGCGCGGTTGTGGCGAAGTGAGATGACCACGTCGTTCGCCGCGAGATGGTTGAAAATCTTTTCCTCGTCAGGTCCGCCGTCTGGCTCGCGCCACACGGTCGTGATGCCGGAGGCGCACGCGCCGGACTGCGGCGGGACGATCTGAAAACCGAGAGGCGCGAGCCGCGCGATGAGATGAGCCTTGAGCGCGAGAAGCCGCGCGCTGATTCTCGCGATGCCGAATTCAGCAAGCATCTGGAGCGAGGCTCTCATGCCCAGAATGCCGGACATGTTCAGAACCCCAGGCTCGTAGCGGCGGCCACCTTTCTCGAAGACGATTTCGTCCTGCGCCACGAAGTTTGGCGCGCGCACATTCCACGCGCCGAGCAGCGTGGGGCGCAGCAGGTCGTGATGCTCCTCGCGCACATAAAAAATCCCGGCCGCCATCGGACCTAGCATCCACTTGTGCGCGTCAGCGGAGAGGAAATCGACGTGATCGACGCGGGTGTCGCACGCGCCGACGGTCTGGATGGCATCGAGGCAGAAGAGCACTTTTTTTTCGCGCAGCAGGCGTCCGATGGCGTCCACATCAATGCGGCAGCCGGTGAAGAAATGACATGACGCGAGCGCGACGAGTTTGGTTTTGGCAGTGAGCGCGCGCTCGACTAGATCGGGCGTGATCTGCCCCGGCTGAGCCGGCGTGAGATAGCGGATGACCACACCTTTGCGTCGCAGTTCCAGCCAGGGATAGACATTGGCCGGGTAATCATCGGCGTAGCACACGATCTCATCGCCCGCCTGCCACGGCAGACCGTTCGCCACGAGGCTGAGGCCGAGAGACGTGGGACCGAGCAGCGAAATCTCGGAGGGCTTCGCGCCGATGAAATCAGCGGCGATGCGTCGCGTCTCGTTCACATCGCGAAACGCCTCCGCGAATTCCTGGTGCCTCACGCACGACTGCTCCGCGTACTCCTGCATCGCGCGCGCGGCACGCCGAGGCAGGATCGTCACGCCAGCGTGCGCCATGAAGATTTGCTCCCGTGCAACGGGAAATTCAACGAGGCGGGCGGCTTCGGAGGAGAACATCGGAGGCTTATGCCAGCTTCAGTGTCCGCGCTCCTTCATCGATCAACTGCCAGAAATTCTTCGACTGCGACAGCGCCTCATCCTCGCTGCCGGTTAGATTGCTGCGCACCAGGAAATCCTGGAAGGTGTTCTTGTGGATGACTCGGTGAATGCGCACCATGCCCTCATGCACTCCGAAGTAGATGCGATATTCGCCCGCGCGGCAGCGGTAGAGTTTTTTCCCGCCGCGCTCCAGGACACCGAAACGCTTCGCGAGCCTGTCCAGATCGAGATCGTCAGGCGTGATGTTCAGGGCTTCGAGCAGGGTGAACTGCACCTGCACAGGCAGATGGGACAGCTCGGCGGCGGAGATTTCGTTGAAGACGATTTGCAGCATGGCGCGGAGGGTAGCGGACGATGGAAATGAAGCAACCTCCGAGCCACCCTCAAATCATCCCCGCGCCTTTGATGTCGAGGTAGCGGTTTGCGAGCGCCACAGGGAGGTTCTGGGCGGTTTCATCGACGGTGAGCACGCGGTGGGCGCGGAGGTTTTCGATGAGAGTCTTGCGCTCCTCAAAGTAACCGCACAGCGCCCCAAAGCTGAGCGCGCCATGCAGATCGCGGATGGGCGCGGCGGCGCGCTGCTCCATCTCGGCCTCGCGCAATGATGCGATGAGCACGAGATGCTTTCTTTGCAAAAGGCGCACGGCGCGCAGGAGATGAGTGCTGTCCTCGGTGCGCAGATTCGTGAGCAGGATGACGAGGGAGCGGCGATTCTGCCGCGCGAGGATGCGCTCGGCGGCCTCGGTGAAATCGCTCGGCTCGGTGGTGGTCTCGTAGTCGTAGAGGTGGTTGAGCAGTTTCGGCATCGAAGCCGCGCCCTTCACAGGCTTGAGCCAGCGCTTCACACCGCCAAAGCCGATGACGCCGACCTCGTCTCCCTGGCGCAGCGCGATGAATGAGATGAGCAGCATGGCATTGAGACAGTGATCAAACTGGCTCAGCTCGCCGTCCATCGCGCGCATCCGCCGGCCGCAATCGGGCACGAGAATGACGGACTGATTCTTCTGCTCCTCGTAATCGCGGCTGATGAGCGTCTGACGCCGCGAGGTGGCTTTCCAGTCCACGCGCGAGAGCACGTCGCCGTCCTGGTATTCGCGCAGTTGGTGGAAATCGAGCGTGGCTCCGGTGCGGCGGCGTTTGACGATGCCCATCTGCTCCTCGCGGTTCGCGGTGGCAAGCAAGGCGAAGCGCACGACTGGCTCGTAGTTTGGATAGCTGCGTGTCTCGCTCTCCTCGGCCACGCGGATCAATCTGCGCCAGAGACCGAGGCCGGAATCGGCGAGCACATGCGCGGGCGTGAAGCGCTGCGGGCCGCGGCGCGTGAAGTGCAAATCGTATGTAAGGTGCGCGGTTTCGTTTTCGGGAAGCTCGCCGCTCCAAGGCAGCCCATCGGCCTCCGACCACGCGGGGAGTCCGTCGATGACCTCGACACGCAGCGCGCGTGAGCTGCGATTTTCGATGGAGAGCGTGACGGGTGTGCGCACTCCGAGGGCGAAGCGGCCGGGAATCTGGCGCGTGGCACTCAGCATCGCGGGCGCGGGCAGCGTGGCGATGTCCGCCATCGCGATGACGAGAAGAATCACACCGCAGCCGATCCAAACGATGACCAACGAAGGCCAGATGGATGCGATGAGTCCGATGAACGTCCACGCGCCGCAGAGCTGGAGTAATCGGAGACTGGGGCGCATCAAAGTAGCTCGACTCTCCGAGGCGAGCGGAGGGGTTTGGTTCGGAAGCGGTGTTGGGAAATCATGGCTTGCGTTTGAAGTGCGCGTCGATGCCCGCCTCGGAGAGTCGGGCTACGTTCTTGGTGCCTCCACTCCGCGGATCACGGTTTCCAAAACTTGATCCACCGTTTGTCCGCTGATGGAAACCTCGGGCGCGAGGGCGATGCGATGGCGGAGGACGGGGAGGGCGGCGCGTTTGACATCGCCCGGTGTGATGAACATGCGGCCCTCGAGGAGCGCGTAGGCTTTGGCGGTGCGCACGAGGCTGATGGCGCCGCGAGTGCCGGCGCCGAGGGAGATGGCGCCGTTCTGCCGTGTGGCGCGGGTGAGATTGACGGCGTAGTTCACCACGGCATCGACGGCATCGACGGCGGCGGCCTCGTTCTGCGCGGCAATGATGTCCTCCGGCGTGCAGATTTGCGGGACCTCGTCTGGCGAGAGACCTCGGCCCCCGGCGGCGGCGGAGACGGCTTTGACGATCCATGCCTCGTGCTCGGCGGGCGGGTAGTCGATGAGCACTTTCAAAAGGAAGCGGTCGAGCTGCGCCTCGGGCAGCGGGTAGGTGCCTTCGTGCTCGATGGGATTTTGCGTGGCGAAGGTCATGAAGGGCGGGGCGAGCTTGTGTGTCTCACCGTCGAAGGTGACTTGGGTTTCCTGCATGACTTCGAGCAGCGAGGATTGGGTCTTGGCAGGCGCGCGGTTGATTTCATCGGCCAGCAAAAGCTGCGCGAAGACGGGGCCGCGACGGACGCGGAAGGTTTGTGTGCCGAGATCGAAGAGCGTGTGGCCCGTTACATCGGATGGCATCAAATCTGGCGTGAACTGGATGCGACGGAACACGCCGCCGAAGGTGCGCGAGAGCGCGAGAACGAGGTGCGTCTTGCCAAGGCCGGGCTTGCCCTCCAGCAAGACATGCCCGCCTGCGAGCAATGCGGCGAGCACTTGATGGATGACCTCATCCTGC
>JANPIW010000343.1:0-3530 GCA_031425215.1 Verrucomicrobiaceae bacterium | reverse complement strand
TACGGCAAAGGAAAAATCTTCGGCACCACGCTAGGTCACAACAACAGCACGATGGAGGCCGACATCTATCTCGATCTCGTCGCGCGCGGCTTGCTCTGGGCCTGCGGAAAACTGGGCGAGGACGGGAAGCCACTTCCTGGTTACGAGGCGCGGAAGTGAAGCCGCTTTGCGGCAAGTTGATGGTTGAAAGTCGATGGTTGATGGCCTGAGACTAGGTGGAGACTCGTGTGGCGAGCACTCACCCCGAAGGCAGACCACTTCGCGTCGCAACTCGCTTTTAGAAGTGGCTAAGAGTCAAGCTATCAACCATCGACTCTCAACCATCAGCCAGCTACTCCTCCCCGAGCAGGAAGCGGAAGTCATCCAGCGTGAGCGCCTTGGCGAAATTCTCCTCGCCGAGAATGTCCTGCGCGATGGCGCTTTTGTGTTTCTGGAGCTGGCGGATTTTTTCCTCGATGGTCTCCTGCATGATCAGACGATACGCGATGACGGTGCGCGTCTGACCGATGCGGTGGGTGCGGTCGATGGCTTGCGCTTCGACGGCGGGATTCCACCAGGGATCGTAAAGCACGACGTAGCTGGCGGCTGTGAGGTTGAGACCGAAGCCGCCGGCTTTGAGGCTGATCAAAAACACGGCGGCACCCTCCTTGTTTTGAAATGAATCGACCAGCGCGCCACGCTCGTCGGTCGCACCGGTGAGGATGAAATGCGGCCACTCATTCTTCACCAACTCGTCTTCGATGAGATGGATCATATCGACGAACTGCGAGAACACGATGACCTTGTGCCCTTCCTGCATGAGCGGTTCGAGCAGCTCGATCAATGCGTCGAGCTTGGCGCTGCTGGCGTCTTTCGCGTCGGTGCCGACGAGTTTGGGATGGCAGCAGATCTGACGGAGGCGCAACAGACTCGTGAGCACGTTGAAGCGCGCCTTGTCGAGTTCCTTTGAGGTCTTGAGCTTGAGCAGCGCGGCGCGGGCGCGTTTCAGCTCGGCGTTGTAGAGCTTCTCCTGCGTGCCTTCGAGTTCGCACACGAGATCTTCCTCGATGCGGTCGGGCAGATCGGAGGCGACTTCTTTTTTTGTGCGCCGCAGAAGGAAGGGCCGGGTGCGCGCGGCGAGGCGGCGGCGGGCGAAGGGATCGCCCTTCGCATCGAAGTTTTTCGTGAACTGCGCGCGGTTGCTGAGCACGCCGGGCATGGCGAAGTTCATGATGCTCCAGAGATCGAGAAGGCGGTTCTCGATGGGCGTGCCGGTGAGCGCGAGGCGGTGATCAGCGCGCAGTTTGCCTGCGGCGATGGCGGTTTGCGATGAGGGATTCTTTATCGCCTGCGCTTCATCGAGGATGACGGCACTCCAGTGCTGTCGCGTGAGCTGGTCCTCGTGATTGCGGAGCTGCTGGTAATGAATGACGAGCATGTCGCAATCATCCGGCAGCGGCTGGCCGGCGCGATTGCGGTTCCACATTTCGACCTTGAGCGTGGGATAAAAGCGCGCGGTTTCGTTGCGCCAGTTGTCCTGCACGGACTTCGGACAGATGACGAGCACGGGATCTTTCCGCGACTCAGCGTCTCCGCGCAGCCACGCGAGCCAGGCGAGGGTTTGCAGCGTTTTGCCCAGGCCCATGTCATCGGCCAGGATGCCGCCGAAATGGTTCGCGGTCAGGTAGGCGAGGAAATGAAACCCTTCGCGCTGATACGGGCGCATCGTCGCCGTGATCGCGGCGGGCACATCGGGCGCGACGCGTGTTTGTATTTCCGACGCGCGCAAGCGCACCTCCTCGACACGCCCGGCGGGGAGCATGCTGTGCTTCTTCGAGGCATTGCCCGCGAGCTGCAGCGCGTGGAGGCGCTGCGTCTGGCCGTCAAAATCGGAAACGGCCAGGCCCATCTCGGCCAGCTCGCGCTCTTGCTCCTCGCTGAGCTGGTATTCGAGCCGCCGCCAGCCTTTGCCGGTGATGCGCACCCATTTGCCGTTGGCCTTGAGCAGCAGATCGATGTCCTCGCGCGTGAGCGTGGTGTCGCTCACATCAAGGGCGACCTTGAGATCAAACCAGTCGATGCCCGCCTCCTCGACATCGAGTTTCACGGTGGCGGAGATTTTTCCATCGCGCAGGCTGGCGAGCTCGCCGGAGAGCATGATCTCGATGCCTTCGGGCTGCCGCTCCAGCCAGGCGAGGAATTCGTCGGGGAAATCTTTGCCCACTCGCTTCTCCCACTCGTTGTCAGGAAGACCCATCTTCAGCCCGAGCTGCGAGAGCCAGTCGCCCGCAGCACGGATCAATGAGCGGTCGATGCGCAGGATTTCATCTCCTCGCGCTGTGTTGAAAGTTCTAACCGAGGTGGGCTGCCAGGTTCCGCCGTTCCATTTCTCCTCGGGCGCATGTCCGGCAAAGTCCGCGTTGGTGAGGACGCGGAGGTAATCATAGGGCGCGACATATTTGACGCGGCAATGAATGGAGACACGCGGCTTCACGACGATGACTCGTTTCGCAAGACGCTGCGGGAGGGCGATGCCGAGATGCTCCAGCACCGTCGCGCCGTAGCTGCTTTCCAGAACACTCGCGGGCACGATTTGCGGCCAGCTCATCGCATCGGATTCAAAGGGCCAGGCATTGATCTCCCAGGTGCCTTGCGGTGTGACGTAGAGCTTGGACCTGCCGCGCACGATTGCGAGTGATGGCGGCGGCGGGTTTCCATCCGCATCAAGGAGGTGCAGCTCGTGCTCGCCCTTTTCATCCGGGGCCTCGCGCAGCTCCCAGCGCAACGGCGTGTCGTGATGCGGCAGCGGCTGGCCTGACTCCGTCACGACTGCGGCGCGCATGTCGGGAGAGAAGAGCAGGCGTGTGAGGCACTTGATGAGGCCGGAATCGCCAGCGGGGATCTCGATGCGCGCATGGCCGTAGCTGCCGCCCGCGGCCTGCAGCACCACGACATCATGCGGGCGCAGCAGCGCGGCGGACTGGTTCTGACCGTACGGCGCGAGCACACCGCACCATTCGCGCAGCGGTGTGACCTTGATGGGCAGAAAGGTTTCCACATGTGGCTGCCGCCACTCCACCACCGCGCAGTCGCCCGTGAGCCGAAGGCGGAACTCCGGCACCTGCTCCGTCACCTTGCTCGTCCGCTGCGCGTTTCCCGCCCAGGTTTCCAGTCTGGCTGTCCACTCGCGGATCGTCCGCTCACGCTCCCACACGCCCACCAGTTTTTTTTGCAGCGCGCGATCCAGCGCGTCGGGGATCGGATTGGGCAAGCTGAGCTGCAGCCGTGTCGCGACGTGGTCGATGTAATGCAGCAGCTCCCACGCTGACTCCGGCGGGTGAGATTTGGGAAAGAGCGATGTGTTGTTGCGCGCCCAGAGGTCAGGCGCGCAGGTCATGCTGCGAAAGTCACCCTCCGTGACCACTCGCGTTTTGCGCGCCCACCGGAGATCGATGCCTGCCAGCGCGCGGATCGCATTCTGAGTGAGCGGCCTGCCCGCGCGCTCGCGAACCTCGACCGCTAGTCCGTGCAACTGCGGCTCCAGTCTCGAC
>JANPIW010000342.1:0-4276 GCA_031425215.1 Verrucomicrobiaceae bacterium | reverse complement strand
CTATGCGCTGCTCACCGGGCGGTTTCACTGGCGGAAATTTCACGGTATCGTGAACTCCTTCGACCCACCCGCGCTCGACCCGGCGGAGTTGACCCTTCCGGAAATGCTCAAGCAGCACGGCTACCGCACTGCATGCACAGGCAAGTGGCACCTCGGCTGGAACTGGAGCGATATCCAGAAGCCCGGTGCCCAGCCGCGGCCGGTTGCGCAGAAGCAAAACAAAGTCTTCGCCCCCGATGCCTTCGACTGGTCCAAGCCCATCTCTGGCGGCCCGCTCTCGCACGGCTTCGATTACTACTTCGGCGATGATGTGCCGAACTTCCCACCCTACGCCTGGTTTGAAAACGACCGCGTCATCACCACACCCAGCGAGCCGCTGACCATCACGCCGCAGACGAAGGAAGGCGCGTGGGAGGCGCGGCCCGGTCCAATGACGCCAGGCTGGGATTTTTACGCCGTCGTGCCGCGCATCACGGACAAGGCGGTGGAGTGGATCGGACGACAGCGCGGCAAGGACGGCCCGTTTTTCCTCTACGCACCGTTCAACTCACCACACGCGCCCATCGTGCCCACCGATGCCTTCACCGGCAAATCGAAGGCGGGCGGCTTCGGCGATTTCATGACGCAAACCGACGCCGAAGCTGGCCGTATTCTCAAGGCCATCGAGGAGAACGGCTTCGCAGAGAACACCCTCGTCATCTTCAGCGCCGACAACGGCGCGGAGCACTACGCCTACGAGCGCATCCGCAACTTCCAGCATCGCAGCTCCGGCCCGCTGCGTGGAGTGAAACGTGATCTCTATGAAGGCGGCCACCGAGTGCCATTCATCGTCAAATGGCCCGGCGCAGTGAAGCCAGGCAGTGTCAGTGACGCGCTCGTCAGCCAGGTGGACATCTTTGCCACGCTCGCCGCCATCGTCGGCCACGCACTGCCTGCCCGAGTCGCCGAGGACAGCCACGACCTGCTCGCCGTCTGGAAGCAAAACGCCCCCAGCCCGCGCCACAGCATCGTCCACAACACCATGGCCGGGGCCTTCGCCATGCGTCATGACGAATGGCTGCTGATCGCCCACAAAACCGGCGCTCACAGCAAAGTGCCCGCTTGGTTCGACGAAGAAAACGGCTACGTCGAAGACGAACACCGCGGTGAACTCTACAACCTCCGCACCGACCTCGCGCAGAAGCACAACCTCTACGGCGTTGAGCCAGCCAAGGTGAAAGAACTCACCGATCGACTGAACTCGTTTCGAGCCAAAGGGCACGTGCGGTGACGCCAGACAATTAATCCACAGCGGGGTTCGGTTCGCGGCTTTGCAGGTGCGAACCACGTTAAATCAGCTCCGCAATCGGCTGGCCGAGATCGACGAGATACTGCGGCCTACCGGTGGTGTCGGTCAGCGTGGTGCCGCGGGCGTCGATGCCGAGATGTTGATACAACGTGGCGATGACGTCTTGATAATGCAAGGGGCGTTCGGTGGCCTCGGCAGCGTGTTTGTCCGTCGCGCCGATGACCTGACCTGTCTTGAGATGACCACCTGCCATGATGCCCATGGCCACTTTGGGCCAGTGATCGCGGCCGGCTTTATCGTTGATTTTCGGCGTGCGGCCAAACTCGCCCCAGACGACGATCATCACGTCCTGCAACATGCCGCGCTCGTCGAGATCGGTGACCAGCGTGTGCAACGCGTGATCGATCAGCGGACCGAGATAGCGCATGGCGGAGAAATTTCGCGAGTGCGTGTCGAAGTCGCTGATCGAGATGCTCACGCAGCGCACGCCGGCCTCGATCAAGCGCCGTGCGAGCAGGAATTTCTGCGCGCACTTCGGGCTTTCCATCGAGCCAAAGGCATCCGCAGGGCGAATGATGCGCGGCGTGTAGCGTTCGATCACCTTGGGATCTTCTTTGCTCAGATCCATCGCCGCTGCAAACCGACCCGAGGTGAGAATGCCGAGCGAAAGTTGATTAAACTCATCCAGCGCGTGCATGGAGCCGCTGGTGTCGATGTCGCGGCGGATGGTGTCGAGATCGCGCAGCAGCGACACGCGGTCTTCGAGTCGCCCGACGGTCAGCCCTTTCGTCAGCGCGAGACTTTGATTGTGACCCGATCCTCGACGCGCCAACTCGCCCTTCATGCCCTCCTCCAGCTGCCGTTCGAACAAGTGCGAGATGTCCGGGCGAAACGCTGACGATGCGGTGCCGAGAAAGCCCGGCCGCGCGCTGTTGCGCACGAGCGGTCGGCCTTGCATGAGATCGACAAAGGCCGGCGCGGAGTCCTGCGACGTGCTCAGCAGCTTGCTCACCACGCAACCCATGGCCGGACGGCCGCCGATGAAACCGAGTTCCTTCTCTTCAAAGCCTGACTGGCACTGAAATGCATTGTGCGCGCCCGCCGCACCGACCAGCGAGCGCAGGAAGACGTACTTGTCCGCGTGGGCGGCGAGATTCGGCAAAAGCTCGGTCAGGTGCAGACCGGGGATTTTCGTGCGCAGGGATTTGATCTCGCCACGAATCTCGCTCGGAGCATTTGGCTTCGGATCGATCAAATCCATCTGCGGAGGTCCGCCATCGAGATGGATGTTGATCACCGCCTTTGTCGAAGACCGCACGCCGGACGCTGACTCTGCGCGCAGCATGTCCGCGAACGTCAACGAACCAATGCCGAGCGCCCCTGCCTTTAGAAAACTGCGGCGTGGATGAGTGGAAGAGCTGCTCGGGAAGATGAACATGCGCGTGGAACCTACGGGCCGGGGACGAAGGCACTTTCGGGGGATAATCGGGCGCTCGGCCCTTCGTATCAGTCGCCACCATGAACAACTCACCCAAGCCCGCCGCGATCCTGAAGGACAAGATGATGAAAGGCCAGACCGTCTTCGGCACGCTGATCCAGCACGCGGTCGTGCCCGCCATCGTCGATTTCATTCCCGATGGCAGCATCGACTTCGTCATCGTCACCGCCGAGCACAACGCCCTCGACATCGCCGACTTCATGCCGCTGCGCTATGCGCTGGCCGCCAAGGGCATCGCCTGTCTCGCACGCACGCACAGCCGCGATGCCGATGACGTGGCCAAGGTGTGCGATTCGTTCGATGGCGTGGTCATTCCGTATGCGGAGGATGTGGATCTGATCAAGCGCCTTGCCGCCGCCGCCGTGTATCGCCCGCTCAAAGGCGAGGCGCTGGAACGCGCGATCAAAGAAGGCCAATGGCCGAGCGACAAGACGCGCGACTACATTGAGCAAAAGTGCGCCGACACACTCTTCGTGCCGATGATCGAATCCGTGCGCGCTTTGGAAAATCTCGACGCCATCTGCTCCATCCCCGGAGTGAGCGCCTTGTTTATCGGACCCAACGACATGACGACAAACATGGGCATCCCGAACGAATACGATCATCCCGACTTCATCGCCGCCGTGCAAAAAGTCATCGACGCCGCCGACAAGCGCCACATCCCCGCTGGCTCTTGGTTTGGCAAAACCGAGCAGCAAATCCGCGCCATCAAACAAGGCGCGCGCTTCATCTGCCACTCGAATGACAGCAGTTTGCTCAAGGACATCATGACCACGGTTTTTGGCGCGCTGCGGAAGGGATGAGGCCATCACCCATCAAACGTATGCGCCCGCTGTTCAAGCGGCAGCGTCAACCGCTGCTGCGCCAGCGCGCTCGCGAAGGACGCCTGCACCATCTCATTGCCGATGGCCGCACTCGCGCCGCCGCTGTGCGGTTCGCGGTTTTCGCGGATGGCGGCGAAGAGGTCGTCGATGGTGATGCGGTTGCTTGAGGAATGTGTGCAAAGCCCCAATCCAGCATTATTCGCGGAAGGATGAACTCGCGCTGGACGGCCTGATTTTTTTGACCATAGATGGCGGCCCGTCCGATCATGCGTCTGCTCTCCAAGCTTTTGTGGCTCATAGCCTTTGTCGCGGCCACGTTTTGCTTCATGGTGCTCTTCACCCACGGCTTCAATGCCGAGGGGTTCACCAAGGGGTTGAAACAAGAGCTGGGCGAGCTGATCTCGCGTTTCGGCGGAGAGAAGAAAAAATAAAAACGCGCATCGCGCCACACACACCAGACCCAAGGAGAAATTATTGTGAGCACTGCAACCATGCCCGACCATCCCATCATTAAAGAAGGCGACCTCGATCCGAAGTACCTCAACCTCTGGAAAAAATCCCTCATCTCGCTCGAGCAGCGAAACTGGGACTACGTCGTGAGTCTCGTGCTGCCCATCGTCAAAGCGTATGTCGGTTTCATGGACGGGCGCGCCATGCTGCGCCGGG
>JANPIW010000341.1:0-6831 GCA_031425215.1 Verrucomicrobiaceae bacterium | reverse complement strand
CGCGCCGCGTGGTCTTTTTCTTCCGCGCGTACTCCTGTTGGGCAAAGCTCAGTTGTCGTTCCATGCCTGTGAACTTACCCCACCGCGCAACTTCTTTTTGCTCCTGATTGCCGCGCCGATTAAATCAGCGGTTCCCTAGCGCCAGCAAACCGGGTCGCGTCGAAATACGCCAGAAAAAAATCGTCCCCCAACCTCGCGCCCCACCCGGACATCATGGAGGAACCACCCGGATTTCATGCTGGCACCAACAGGATGTCCTGGAAGCAGCAGTATGATCTCCTCTCGCCATAACCCTGATCTCAAACCAGCGGCACCCTGATCTACTCCTGCACACGGAAGGATGTCCACCAAGGCACACCCGGAGCTGCCGCCGGGCACACATGGAGCTCCTACCGGGCACACATGGAGCTCCTGCAAGGCACACCCGGAGCTCCTGCAAGGCACACATGGAGCTCCTGCAAGGCACACATGGAGCTCCTGCAAGGCACACCCGGACCTCCATAACTCATTGATTATCCGTGGTTTTTAGCCTCTTGTGTTGTTTCAGACGCTCGTCCCGCCGCTCACCGGATTTCAACCGCCGCCCCCGTAATTACGAGCATGCAGGACTGCGCCACCACTGCCTCCCGTCCGCGCGGATTTGCTCCTTGCTCAGCGTCAAGATGGTTCGTGATCTTCGAGTATCTGCTCCGGTGGTGACTATTTTCCCGGCTCACGAACACCAAAATAATCGAGCGTTTCGCCATCTGTGATCTCCTCGATGTAGCAATCATTCAGCTCAATTCCATTCAAGGCTGCGTAGCTAGCCCGCGCGTCTTCGGGATTGAATGCTTCCAAGAGTTTCACATTCCCTGACGCGCCCCACACGCGGAACAGCCGATACGGTTGGGGGGAAGGCTCAGCATCTCTCAACTGGGCTCGCTCGGACGTCGTCGAAGGGATGTCATCTGGCAAATCTGCGCGCATGGGGAGTGAGAGTTGCGCAGTGATTATTCGTTCAAATCCAGCCTCTACCCACACACCGAAAACTTAATCGTGTAGAATTGTACATGCGATTCTGCCGCCACTTGCGTTTCCACAGCGTGGAAAATCAGAATCCTATGACGTTCAAAGTAACAGCACTTAAAGATGTAACTCTCAGAGCTCGCGTCCGCTCTCATGATGTGGATGTGCGAAGAGGCCGGGTCGTGAAACTTCCAGTCGAGCACCAGATGTGGATTTGGTTGCGTGCGGGTGAGAGTCGCACTGATCTAGTGGGCGTGGTTGGTGTTCATCCGGAGTGCCTTCCTAATGAGGTAGCAACGCAAGACCCCGAGGGCTATTCGATCGTGGTGCCTCCGAGAAGTGCGCCTATCGACGCGGCCAAAGAGTTTTTTAAACTTTACAGGTTGGAACTTTCAAGACCGGACCGGACGCGCCGTCCTTCCGCTAAAGGCAGCCTTGATCACAGCGCCGTTGTTCATTCTCATCAGGCATGAAACATCAAACCATCCTCTCTGTGGCCCCGTGGCGCGAGGGCACACGAGCATAATCTGCATGATCTGGACAAAGGCACGAACAAACGCAGCGCCGCGCAGGGAAGACCTACCATGAAACCACAAAACGTTCGTCTGTTCATCAAACCCGGCTGCCCTTGGTGCGCCCAGGCGCAAGAGGGTCTGCGGCTCCGTGGAATCACTTACACCGAGCTGGATGTGACGACGGATTACGATGCCTTCACAGAAATGAAACGCCTGACACACCAGACCAAGGCGCCGTGCATTGCCGTTGACGGTCACATTCTGGCCGACTTTGGCGCGCACGAACTCGACGTGTGGTGGGTGCAAATGGGGTTCAAGAATGATAGGGCAGCGCTCCTTTCCGACAAAGTGACCGCTGGCGTGCAGGAACTCCTCGACCGCGGGATTGAGCCCAAGATGGGTTGAGTACGCAGTTTTTTCGGAAATCCGAATGCCCCCGTGTGGGGGCGCCCCCCAATGCGCAGCAGGGGCGGGCGGCGGGCGATTCGATCCAAACAAAAGACTCACAACTCGCAGCGCAAGGGTGCGCTCAGCACGCCGAAAAAAAGACGCGGGGTGTATTTCAACCGCCGCGCCTTTTGATCATTCGATCCATCTCCAGAAGGTTTGAATTGGAGATCGATCTTGTGACCATGGATGAATCGCAGAGCGGTGCCGCTGCGGATGCATGACGTGACAACTTTTTTTGGACTCTTACCCCCGACCTATCACACTCTTTCCGGCATCTCCTGCCACGTCACCGGTTCTATTTCCCGGTTCAGCGCGCCACGCCACGATTCACCGTTCCAGATCGCCGTCTCCTGCTTTCCGCCGGGTAGGCTCACGAGAACCAGTTTATGCGGGAGCGGCTTGGTTTCGCGGGCATCGTGCTTGGGACGGGAATTGGTTGGGGGCGTCACATGTGCCCCCACCTTCGTGAGCGCGCCAACGCCGACGATGGCCCAGGGCCTGGTATTTGGTGAGTCCTTCATCACTCATGCTATTCGCTGAGACCCAGCTCACGGATGCAAGAAAGGGTCTGCATGAGACTTGGAGAGGTCTCCTGCTGGGGATCAGGGAAGATGGCACGTTGCCGGAGAGCTGTTGGATCGCTGCATAGGATTCGGGTTTTTCCCCATTTTCAAACGGGGGCTTGCTGCACATTTTCGTGCCTGCAACCAATCACGAATATGAACACATACCAGACACACGACAACGAAAGCGCTCAGGATGAATCAACCGCACGCGGCCTCTCGCCTAGTGATGAGGAACTCATGCTTGCCATCCAGAAAAGGGATGGCCGCGCTTTGGAAATGCTATTGGGACGCCATCGCGGACTGCTCCGTAACGTGATCATGCGCGTTGTGAATTCACATGCTAGCGCAGATGACACCCTGCAGGACTGTCTCGTGGCGATCTGGAATCACGCAGATAGCTACTCCGCGGAGAAAGGGGCGGCACTAGCATGGCTGGTCACGCTGGCGAAGCGCAAGGCGATCGACTACCTGCGCCGGGAAGTTAGCTACGGCGGCGCCAAAGCACGGCTGGAGGCTGAAACGGGCGCTCACACCTTTGAGCAAAACTCGGATTCCGAAGATTCCGACATGGCCCGTGTCCTCCAGCAGCATATTTACCGCCTGCCTGAGAAACAGCAGGAGGTCGTCCGCCTCGGATTTCTCGATGGCAGGAGCCAGCGCGAGGTGGCGAGTCTGACAAAGACACCGCTGGGCACAGTGAAGACCCGCATGGACTTGGCGCTGAAAAAACTGCGCGTGGCTTTTCGCCACCAGGGGATGTCCGCTCTTCAGGCAGGGTGAGTCCTGCCGCGAACGATTTTAACCCTCAGACTGAAAGGCATGAAAACATACCATACCACCATCTTGGTCATTGAGAGTGATCCCAGCTACCGGAAACAAATCGAGTGGGCTTTCCGAGGTATCGGGGTCGTTAATCCGATCCAACTCTTATCGGACGGAGAGGAGGCCATCGCCTATATGTGCGGCGAAGGTAAATTTGCCGATCGCGAAAAATACGCGTATCCCACGTTCATCATGACGGATCTGGACATGCCCGGGCAGGATGGTTTCGCAGTGCTCGCATTTCTGAAAAAGAATCCTATGTGGAAAGTGATTCCGGTGGTGGTGCTGGCGGACTCCTACGACCTGCATAACATCAAGACAGCCTATACCCTGGGAGCCAGCTCGTATCATGTAAAGCCCGGGACGTTGGAGGGTTTGTGCGCGCAACTCAAAATCCTGAACGATTACTGGCTGACCTGCGAGGTTCCACAAGTGGATAGCACCGGCAAGCAGTTGTGGACGCACAGCAAGGGGACGTTGGGAGAGAAGTACACCCAGGAGTGGGAACGGGCAGAGGCACCGCACCGCTAATTCATGGGGCCTTGGGGACACATTGCACCCCGAGAGGCACTTCGGAGCACTGAGCACTTCAGGCCTTCACCCCACGCCCGACGGATGCCCCTCGTGCATCGCGTACTCCTCAATCTCCTGGCTCTCCGCCACCACGCCAGGCCCCATACCGAGCATCGCGCGCACGTCTTCGAGCATGACGTAAATGCCGGGCACCAGCAGCAGTGTAATGAAGGTGGAGAACAGGCCGCCGAAGCCGAGCGCCACGGACATGGGCACGAGGAAGAGCGCCTGGATGTCCGTCTCGCTCATGATGGGCAGCAGGCCGACAAAGGTGGTGACGCTCGTGGCCATGATGCTGCGGAAGCGGCTCACGCCTGCGCGCCACGCGGCATCGTGCAGCGCCACCCCCTGGAGGCGGAAGCGGTTCACACGGTCCGTGAGCACGAGGCTTTCATTCACCACCATGCCGGAGAGCGCGATGGTGCCGCACATGGACATGATGGAGAGGTTCATGCCCATCACGACATGACCGACGACGGCGCCGACGATGCCGAAGGGAATCACGCTCATGACGATGAGCGGCTGCGAGTATGATTTCAAAGGTATCGCGAGCAGAACAAAGATGCCGAAGAGTGAAAGCAACCCGCCGATGGCGAGATCGCGCACGCTTTCGTTTTGATCGTTCTGCTCGCCCTGAAAACGGAACAGCACGCCAGGAAACAGCTCCTTCATCTTCGGCAGCACCTCGGCGACTAGGGCGGTCGCAACTTCATTGGCATTCGCGCCTGGCACATTGAGATCGACATCAGCCGTGACATTGATCGCGCGGCGGCGGTCGGCGCGCTTGATGGCGGAGTAAGCGCGTCCGTAGTCGGCGGTGGCCACTTCGGAAAACGGAACCTCGCTTCCATCGCGTGTGCGGATTTTCATGTCGGCGAGGTTTTGCACGGAGAGCCGCTCGTCCTTCGGATAGCGCACCATGACTTTCACTTCATCACGTCCGCGCTGGAGCCGCTGCGCTTCCTCGCCGTAAAACGCCTGACGCACCTGACGGGACACATCGCCGAGACGGAGTCCGAGAGGCTCGGCCTGCGGCTGGATGTTGAGCTTCATCTCGCGTTTCCCTTCGTGATCCGTGTCGGCGATGTCGATGACGCCTTTGAATTTCGCCAGCTCGCCCTTCACAAAATCCGCAGCGCCGCGAAGCTCGTCGAGATGCTCCCCGGACAGCTCCAGCTCAATGGCGATGCCGCCGCGCTCCATCGCGGATTTGAAGGTCAGCTCAACAGCACCTGGGATCGGCCCGACGAGATCGCGCCACTTTGAGACAAGTTGCGCGCAGGTGATGTCTCGCTCGTGTCCCGCCACCAGCTCGAGAGTGACCTCGCCGAGATGAACGGCGTTCGAGCCGGTGGCGACCTGGAATGTGGTGACAAAGGGCTGCGCGCCGACTGTCGCCATCGCGTGGCGGATGATGGAGCGTCCGTCCTTGGCCTTGTTGGTCTCGCCGAGTTTCTTCGCGCCAGCTTCGAGTTGCGCCACCGCGTCGCGCGTCGTCTGCACAGGCACGCCCTCGGGCAGCGTGAGTTTTGCCGTGAGGATGTCGCCCTCCACCTCGGGGAAGAACATGAACTTCACCATGCCCGAAGCGACGATGCCGATGGCGACGATGAAGATGGCAATAAAGATCGCGAGCACCGAGTATCGCCAGCGCACACACCACTGCACCAGCGGCCGGTAATAATTCTCCGCCACGCGCTCCAGCCAGTCAGAGATCGCAGTATGCCCGCGCATGAGCCAGCCCATTTTGGCGCGGTCACGAATTTTCAGCGTTGCGAGATGCGCGGGCAGAATGAGCTTGGACTCGATGGTGGAGATGATGAGCACGGGCACGACCACCCATGGTATGTTGCGCCAGATTTTTCCGCTCACGCCGCTCACGGCAAACATGGGCATGAACGCGCATACGGTGACCAGCACGCCAAAGGTCACGATCATAGCCACCTCGTTCGTGCCGCGCGGCGCGGCGAGATGCGGCGGCTCGCCCTGGCTCATGCGGTGGTACACATTTTCTCCGATCACGATGGCGTCATCGACGACGACGCCGAGCACGAGGATGAAAGCGAAGAGGGAGATCATGTTGATCGACACATCGACATACGGCATCACCAGCAGCCCGCCCGCGACGGAGACGGGAATGCCCAGCGAGACATACCACGCGAGGCGCGGCTCAAGAAACAGACCGAGCGTGATGACCACCAGCACAAAGCCCTGGAATCCATTCGTGAACATCAGGTCCATGCGACCGCGCAGGTATAGGCTCCAGTCGTTCCAGACTTCCAGCTTCACGCCCTGCGGGAAGAACTTGGGCGACTCCTTGATGTACTCGTAGATGAGATCTACCTGCCGCAGCGTGTCCTCATCTCCGGTGCGGAACACGTTCACAACGATGCCCGGCTTGCCATCGAAGCGCGTGGCAATGTCCTTGTCCTCAAAGCCGTCTTTGATCTTCGCGATGTCGCGCAGCTTCACCACCGTGCCATCAGGCCGCGTCATCACGGTGATGCTGGCAAAGTCCGGCGCGGTGTAGCTCTTCGCCTGCGTGCGGATCATCACCTCGCCCGCGTCCGTGCGCACCGATCCTGCGGGAAGGTCCAGCGACGACGCGCGCACGGCGTTGGCGACAGACTCCAGGGTCATTCCCTGCGCGCGCAGGGTGTCCTCGCTCACCTCGATGCTGATCTCGTAGTTGCGCGTCCCGGCGATGGTGATTTGCGAGATCTTTGCCTCTCCTGAGAGCGCGTCGTAAATGCCGCGCTTGATCTTCGTCCACATGTCGGTGGCGGGCGGCATTTTATAAACCAGCAGATCATCGCGCACTTTTTCGGCGATGTTTTGCAGCGTCGCCTCATCGGTGTCAGCGGAGATGGCGATGCTGAGCACCTGGTTTTTCACCAGCA
>JANPIW010000340.1:0-12625 GCA_031425215.1 Verrucomicrobiaceae bacterium | reverse complement strand
CGACTGCCCTCGCGCCGCGCGCCCTCGCATCGAAAGCGCCAGCGCCACACCCACCATGAAGCTGAACCACGGCTGGATCAGATCGTGCAGAGTGCAGCCCGTCCATTCCACATGCGACGAATGCAGCCCGATGAAACCCAGCAAGGCATTGCCCGGAAAATGCTCCGCCAACCCCGGCAGATCGAGCAGCTCCATCGCGATAAGCAGCATGGCAAAGCCACGAAAGGTGTCGAGTGAGAGGAGGCGTTGCATTGGGATAGTCAATCCCCCTTGTTTTCCAACCATTCATTAACCAGTCTGACCCAATCCTCAAAAGACACCTCGGATTCATGAAGCTCGAAGTAGCGAAGCCTTGGCGGCACCTCCTTGGTAAATCGCTGGTACTGCTTTGCCAATGCTCTGCCTCCAGGCAGGGGCACCCCGGCATGAACGCTGTTCAACCAGTCACGCACCACGCCAATGACGACCATCGGATCATCGTGATGCGCTTTGATGTCCTGCCCGGCGATATCGGATACGAACTTTTGAAAACGATAGCGTTCGGTGTCGAGGATGAGTGTTCTCTTTCGTCGCTGTGACACGCTTCCGAAACGCGCGGCACCAAGGAATACCCCAAGCTCCAGAGGCATGTTGAAACGAGGCAGGTTGTTGACCGGATCGAGCGTCGTGCGCGAAATGTCGCGCAAACCGAAACGACAGCTCTCGATGAGTCGGAAAATCTTCATCATGCGAACCTCGCCAGCATCCTGCACCTCCAGCGCGCAGCGGGCGTGACATCCGCATGCATGAACCGCAAAAATGATCGCCCGCAGCACCGGCAGATATTCGTCATCAAACGGGCAATTGATGAAGACCCGATTGTTGTAAGCGCTCCTGGATTCCCCCCTCATTTGACCGTCTTAGACTGGGGATTACCGGCCTTGGCCTCACGGATGATTCGTTTGATCAGCGATGCTGGCAAGGTGCCCTTGACCTGAATGGGCTGAAGTACCACTCTGACCCCCCCGATGACAGCGATTCTTTGCTTTGGTTTTCGTCTGGGCGATGTGGGCTTGGTGGTCATGGCTTCGCGAGAGTATCCGAGTGGCTTGCTTTCTCAAGAATCAAAAGCTTGCATCCACACCCGCTTCTCCTTCATCATGCTCGCATGAATCGTCTCTTATTTCTTCTCTCCGTCTCCTACGCTCTCGCGGCTGATCTTTCCGCCGCGGAAAAACCCAACATCCTCTGGCTCATCGCGGAGGACTTTGGGCCGCATCTGGGGTGCTATGGCACAAAGGAAGTTTCCACGCCGGTGCTCGACGGTCTCGCAGCAAAAGGGATGCGCTTCACGCGCTTTTACACCACTGCGCCCGTGTGCTCGCCGAGTCGCTCCGCTTTCAACACGGGGATGTACCAGACCACCATCGGCGCGCACAATCATCGCTCGCATCGGGATGACGGATTCACGCTGCCCGATGGCGTGAAGGTGATCAGCGAGCGGATGCGCGAGGCTAGTTACTTCACAGCGAATGTCTCCGCGCTGCCAGCTGAGGCGGGATTCAAAGGCTCGGGCAAAACGGACTGGAACTTCAACCGCGAGGGCAAACCATTCGATTCCGCCGCGTGGGACGATCTCAAGACTCAACAGCCGTTTTACGCCCAGCTCAATTTCCAGGAAACGCACCGCACCTTCCGCGCGCCGAAACACGCTGATCCGGCAAAGGTCGTTGTTCCCCCGTATTACCCGGATCATCAGGTGACGCGCGAAGATTGGGCGCAGTATCTCGACGCGGCCACGGAGTTGGATCGCAAGATCGGCAAGGTGATCGAGCTGCTGAAGCGCGACGGACTGTTTGAAAACACGATCATTTGTTTCTTCGGCGACAACGGGCAGGCGCATGTGCGCGGAAAACAGTTCTGCTACGAGGAAGGACTGAACGTGCCGCTCATCATGCACTGGCCCGCGTCGATCCCCGCGCCAGCCGGATTTGAAAGCGGCAGGGTCAGCGACCGCTTGCTCATGTCCATCGACCTCACCGCGACATCGCTCGCGCTCGCCGGCATCAGCAAACCTGCCGCGATGCAAGGCCAGGTGTTTCTCGGCGAGCACGCAGAGCCAGCGCGCGAGTACGTCTTCGGCGCGCGTGATCGCTGCGACATGACCGTGTTTCGCTTCCGCACCGTGCGCGACGCGCGCTACCGCTACATCCGCAACTTCACGCCTGATCGGCCCTTCCTCCAGACCAACGCCTACAAGGAAAAGCAGTACCCGGTTTGGAATCTCATCAAACTGCTCGCCGCCGAAAACAAGCTCACGCCCGAGCAGGCCGTGCTCGCCGCGCCGACGATGCCGGAGGAGGAGTTCTACGATCTGGAGACTGATCCTTTCGAGATGAAAAACCTCGTCTCATCCAACAAGCCCGAGCACCGCGCCGCGGTGGACCGGATGCGCGATGTGCTGGAGGATTGGATCAAAGAAAGCAACGATCAGGGCCGCATCCCCGAACCGCCCGAAGTCGCCAAAGCGGAGGGCACCACCAAGCCAGCGGCTCCAGGCGCGGGGAAAAAGAAGAAGAAAAAGCAGTGAGCAAGAGCGGTGACCCTGCTCGCTGACGCAATGAAGAGGCTGGCTGGGACGTAATACAACGCACCCCATGAACCCCTTCCTCGAACACAACCTCCAGCAAACCCGCCGCCAGTTTTTCGGCGACACCGGCATCCGCCTTGGCGGCCTCGCGCTGGCTTCGCTCATCGGCCAGGATGCGGCGGCTTCAAACGCGGTGCATCAGGCGTTGCCGATGCTGCCCCATTTTGCGCCGAAGGCGAAGAGGTTGATCTACCTGCACATGAACGGCGCTCCCTCGCAGCTCGACATGTGGGATTACAAGCCGCAGCTTCAAAAGCACTTCGACAAAGACCTGCCTGAGAGCATCCGCAACGGCCAGCGCATCACCACGATGACCTCGGGGCAGGCGCGCTTTCCCGTCGCGCCGAGCATGTTCAAATTCGCGCAGCACGGGCAGAGCGGTCGCTGGATCAGTGAGCTGCTGCCGCACACGGCAAAAATCGTGGACGAGCTTGCGGTGATCAAATCGGTGAGCACCACTGCCATCAATCACGATCCCGCCTGCACCTTCGTGATGACCGGCAGCGAGATTCCCGGCAAGCCCAGCATCGGCTCCTGGCTCAGCTATGGCCTCGGCAGCGCCAGCAATGATCTGCCCTCATTCGTCGTACTCACTCCGCGCAGCGCGGGCGGCCAGGCGCTCTTCACCCGCATGTGGAGCAGCGGGTTCCTGCCCACGAAACACACCGGCGTCGCGCTCCGCTCCTCCGGCGATCCCGTTCTCTACATTCAAAACCCGCCCGGCGTGGAAAACTCCGACCGCCGCGTCATGCTCGACGCCCTCGGCAAACTCAACACCCTCAATCATCAGCGATTTGGCGATCCCGAGACGCTCACCCGCATCGCGCAATACGAGATGGCCTTCCGCATGCAGTCGAGTGTGCCTGATCTCGTCGATCTCACCAAGGAATCCAAAGCCACGCTCGATCTTTACGGGCCCGAGGTCAGCGATCCCGGCACCTTCGCGCACAGCGCCCTGCTCGCGCGCCGCATGATCGAGCGCGGAGTGCGCGTGGTGCAGCTCCTGCATCGCGGCTGGGATCAGCATGGCAATCTGCCCAACGACATCCGCCGCCAGTGCCAGCAGACCGACCAGCCATGCGCCGGCCTGCTCATGGATCTCAAAGCACGCGGCCTGCTCGACGACACGCTCGTCATCTGGGGCGGCGAGTTTGGGCGCACCGTCTATTCACAAGGCACGCTCACCGCGACCAACTACGGCCGCGACCACCATCCGCGCTGCTTCACCATGTGGATGGCCGGCGCCGGAGTGAAGCCTGGCATCATCCACGGCGAGACCGACGACTTCAGCTACAACGTGATCAAGGATCCCGTGCATGTGAATGAAATGAACGCCACCATCCTCCATCTCATGGGCATCGATCACAAACGCTTCACCTTCAAATTCCAAGGCCTCGACCAGCGGCTCACCGGAGTGGAGGAGCGGAGTGTGATCAAGGAACTGCTGGTTTGATGCCCCCACCAGCACACTGACCCGCTGCGCGTCCTTCACCACGTCCTCAAACTTCCACTCGCCGCTGTGCGGGTCGGGGAACTCTCGGGCCAGCTCGGACACGGACTCGCGGCACCGAGCTGAGATGCTTGCGGCGTTCCCACCGTTGCTGCTCTCCGCTCATACCCGTCCAGACAAGAACCAGTCACCTGCGCTGTAGCGACCAAACCAAAGTCGCCGCCGCAGACCTGTTTTGATCCCTGCACGACACTCCTCAACTTCCCTCTTGCCGCGTTTTTCAGACCGCGTATAAGACCGCACTCCGCCGCGCTACGCGGTTCGTGTTCCACCCCCACATCATGCCCACAGTCACCCGCGAATACCAGGCTCCCGACAACGCCGCAAAAACCGCACGGCACCTTGAGGCAATCGAGGAGACCACAAAGGACATCGTGGGCGAAAAACTGGTGATCAACATGGGGCCGTCGCACCCCGCCACGCACGGTGTGCTGCGCCTCGTGCTGGAGCTGGACGGGGAGATCATCACCAAGGCGGATCCCGACGTGGGCTTCCTGCATCGCGGTGATGAAAAGATCGCGGAGAACATGCACTACAACCAGTTCGTGCCTTACACGGACCGGCTGGACTACCTCGCGCCGCTGGCGAATAACGTGGCCTATGCGCTCGCGGTGGAAAAACTCCTCGGCTGGGAGCTGCCCGCGCGCGGCAAGGCCATCCGCGTCGTGTGCTGCGAAATGGCGCGCATCTCCGCGCATCTGCTCGGCGTCGGCGTCTTCGCCATGGACGTGGGCGCGATGACCGTCTTCCTCTACACCTTCAATGAGCGAGAGAAGATTTACAATTTGTGCGAGGAGCTGACCGGCGCGCGCTTCACCACCAGCTTCACGCGCATCGGCGGCCAGATCCGCGACATGTCGGACAAGTTTGTCGTGGGCCTGAAAAAATTCCTCGATGAAGTCGAGCCGGTGATCGACGAGACGGACAAGCTCCTCACCCGCAACGCCATCTTCATCGGCCGCACCCAGGATGTGGGCATCGTCTCGCGCGAGGACGCCATCGGCTACGGATTCAGCGGCCCGAACCTCCGCGCCTCAGGCGTGGAGTTCGACCTCCGCAAAGCTCATCCGTACCTCGACTACGAGAAGTACGACTTCGACATCCCCATCGGCACGAAGGGCGACAGCTACGACCGCTACCTCGTGCGCATGGAAGAGCTGCGCCAGAGCGTGCGCATTCTGCGCCAAGTGCTCGCCGATCTTCCCGGCGGCGCGATCAATGTCGCGGAAGCAAAAGGGCTGCTGCCAAAAAAAGAAAACGTCCTCATGAAGATGGAGGAGCTGATCCACCACTTCATCATCGCCACGCAAGGCATCGACGTGCCGCCCGGCGAGATTTATTTCGGCGCGGAGAATCCCAAGGGCGAGCTGGGCTTCTACATTCACAGCAAGGGCGGCGGTGTTCCTTATCGCCTGAAAATCCGCAGCCCCTCCTTCGTGAACCTGAGCATCCTCCACAAGCTCCTCCCCGGCCACATGCTCAGCGACGTGCCCGCCATCCTCGGCAGCCTCGATTTTGTGATGGGCGAGTGCGACCGCTAAAATCCTCCTGTTAATCCTGCCAATCCTGTAATCTTTTCCCAGATGTTTGTCATTCCCAACGAGCTTGAGTCCAGAATGGACGAAGCGATCACGCATTATCCGTCCGACAAAAAGCGCAGCGCCGTGCTGCCTCTGCTCCATCTCGTGCAGGAGCATTTCCGTTTCATCAGCGACGAGGCCGTGACGTGGGTGGCAAAGAAACTCGAGCTTGAGCCAATCCAGGTGCTGGAGGTCGTCACGTTTTATCCCGGCTTTCGCCAGACCGCGCCAGGCCGCTACCACATCCGCGTCTGCCGCACCCTCTCCTGCGCGATGGCCGGCGGCTACGAGCTGATGGACTCCCTTTGCAAAGCCGCGAAGATCGACCGCAGCCACACCGATCATCATCACCCCATCGCGGTGAGCGACGACGGGAAGTTCAGCATCGAGTACGCCGAATGCCTCGCCTGCTGCGGCTTCGGCCCCGTGTGCATGGTCGATGACGATTTCTTCGAGAAGGTCGATCCCGCCAAGGCCGCCGACGTGCTCGCAAAGTTCAAGTGAAGCTCCGCGCTCTACTTTGTTTCCTCTGCCTCTGCGCCACCACGCTGCGCGCCGCCGACGACTGGCGCTACATCGACAACGGCCATATCCGCATCGGCGTAAACCTCGCCGCAGGCGGATGCATCGGCTGGTTCTCGCGCAGCGGCGCAAAAGAAAACCTCCTCAATCACTACGACGAAGGCCGCTACATCCAGCAGAGCTACTACGGGGATGCCGACGGCTCCGACTGGAACGGCAAACCCTGGCGCTACAATCCCGTGCAAGGCGGAAGCTGGAAGGGTCAGCCCGCAACGGTGCTGGAGCAAAAGATCGACGCGCAAAGCATCAGCATCAAAACTCGCCCGCGCCATTGGGCCACCGGCGCGCTGCTCGACGAGGTCACGATGGAGCAGCACATCAGCATCGACGGCGGCCTCGCCACGCTGCGCTTCACGATGAACTACAGCGGCACACGCGAGCACAAGCACACGCATCAAGAACTTCCCGCGCTCTTCGTCCAGCCGCGCTTTGACACGCTCGTCTTCTGCGATGCCGCGCAGCCCGCCTGGAAAGACGCACCGCTCACGCGCAAACAACCCGGCTTTCCCAACGAGCACATCAAACTCTCCGAACCCTGGTGCGCCTGGATCGACAAAGACGGCGGCGGCATCGGTCTCTATTTCCCCCACACCACCGAAGCCACCACCTACCGCTATCGCGACGGCGGCGAAGGCAAATCCAACTGCTCCTACATCGCCCCCATCCAGACCTTCGCGCTCAAGCCCGGCATGGTCTTCAAATACCAAGCCGTCCTCGCGCTCGGCACAGCGGAACAAATCCGCGCTGTGTTCTCAAAACTCGCCCGCCACTGAGCAGCTCATTCGCGATGAACCCTGTCTCCCCACCACCACGCTCTTTGCTCGTCACAATCCTCGGATGGTTGGTCATCGTCGGGAGCGCTCTTCTCTCCACGATCAGCTTCATCTCGTTGCTCATGATCTTCGTTGGCAGCTACGGCACATCGACATCAGATCCTCTCGGTTTTCTCACCGTCATTGTCGCGCCGCCGGTGACTTTTGTCGCTGGCATCGGCCTGCTGCGTCGCTGGTGGTGGGCGCGCATCTACATGCTGGCCTTGCTCCTCGTCGTGCTCGGCTACAACGGCTATCAGTTCATCCGGGGGCCGATCCCTCAACACAGCTATGTGTCTCCCGGCGGCGTGCCGACCACCGTGCTCGCCTCAGAGGCGTTCTATTCCATCCCCGTCATCGTCGTCTGCGTCGGACTGCTCGTGATACTTCTCACGCGTGGCGTTCGCGCCGAGTTCGCAGCGTCGCGGCCTTCTTTTCCGTCATGGGATCATGCCGTCAAACCCAGCGCCTCCGAAAAGCCGCGTCAAAATAATCTGATGTCCGAAATCAAACGCGGATGGAGAGTCGGTCATCACGGGCGAGACTGCTTGTTTTACGAGGAGCTTCACGGCATCGCGTGGCAGCGCATCGAGATCAGTGGCGAGATGCTGATGGGGCCGACGCATCACGTCATTTACTTCGCCTCGGCCAAGGAATGGAAGAAGTATCCCGATTGGGCCAACCAACACCGGGATGAAATCATGGCTCGAATCAAGAGCGAATTCCGAGAGCCAGACTACAAATACTACGAAGATAGTAACCTGAGCGTGTCGCCCCGAGCCAGCGCCACACCAGCCACGACCTCTGCGAGCAGAAAGAACCTGCCCTGGCAACTCCTCGCGCTGGTGAT
This sequence comes from Verrucomicrobiaceae bacterium, assembly GCA_031425215.1. Taxonomy (GTDB): domain Bacteria; phylum Verrucomicrobiota; class Verrucomicrobiia; order Verrucomicrobiales; family Verrucomicrobiaceae; genus JANPIW01. The sequence continues at coordinate 4,662 of JANPIW010000340.1, read as the reverse complement.
CCTTCTCGGCATTTCAGGCGGCATGTTCTGGCTGGTCAATGACGGCATCGGAAAAGGCGAGACCACTCTGCCGATGAAACAAAGCACGCACCGGCGAATCGTGTCGCGCATCAAAGAACCGGCGACGTTTTGGCTGAGCATCGGCGTGTATGCCACCATCGGCGCAGGCACGCTCGGTCTGGTTTTGTGGGGTGTGCGAGTAGCGCTCAAAGATGAACGATGACGTTCGATCACCGGATCGTGATGAAGTCATTGTGATTCAAAAGCGTGTGAACCAACGCCTCGCGCGCATCTTTGCCGGTGCCAGATTGGCGGAGCGACTCAATGCAAACGCGCGCTTCCTCCGCTGACGGCTCCATCGCCAGCAGAAGACGGAATGCCTTGCTCACAAACTCCTCGTCACGCCCGCCTCCGAGCTTGATCGCGATCACACCGGCGGCGCTCATCGACGTTTGCGCGTTCATCAACGCGAGCGCCTGCTGCGGCACGATGCTCTCGGCGCGGCGGTAGCAATCGAGCACGTTGGGATTGTCGAACGTGGAAAGGAACGCGTTCACATCATCGCGCGTGGTGTTGAAATAGAGACTGCGACGGAAAACTTTGTCAGCCGATGCAGAGGCGATGGTCGGGCCGCCCATGGTCGCATCGAGCCGTCCCGCGAGTTGCAGCAGACTGTCGCGGATGGTGTGCGAGTCCATGCGCACCGGATTCATGCGCCAGAGATATTTGTTATCAGGATCACGCTCACGGTTCACACTCGCCGCGCGCGCGTTGCTGCTCGTCATCGCATACGCATCGCTCAGCACCATCTGACGGTGCAGCCATTTGAGGCTCCAGCCGCTTTGCATGAAATCGACCGCCAGCGAATCCAGCAGCGCCTGCATCGGCGGAGCGACGGATTGCTTTCCGAAATCAAACACGTTCGCCACCAGCGGCTGGCCGAAGTGCCGCAGCCAGACGTGGTTCACAATCACGCGCGCGGTGAGCGGGTTGCGCTTGTCAGTGATCCAGTTCGCGAGCGCGAGACGGCGGCCCGTGCTCGTCTGCGGAAACGGCAGAAACCGCGTCGCTTCTTTTTCATCCGGTCCGTCGAGAGCCTTGAGCGAATGCACAACGCGTTCCTTCGTGTCCTTCCCCTTCCCTTCCGCGATGCGCGCCTCCGCCCGCATCGACTGCGCCGCTTTTTCCGTCAGCTTGATAGGATGAACCTCGAGCGCGCCGCCACCCAGCACCGCAGGCACTCCTGGCGCGATGGCCTTGCTTTCATCGGGTTGTTTTTCATCGCCCTTCTCGTGCAAAAAAGTCGCGCGCTCCAGATGCAGGTCATAAACACGAGGTAGCCCATCCTTCTCTAGATCAGGCTGGCCGGGCACGGCGTCGAGGCGCACATGATGCGGCTCAAAGATCGCGCGAAACGCGTAATAGTCGGCGTGCGTGAAGGGATCGAACTTGTGTTCGTGGCACTTCACACAGTTCATCGTGATGCCGAGGAATGCCTTGCCCGTGTGCTCGATCACATCATCGAGCCAAGTCGTGCGATTGAAGAGATAATAGTTCCGCGCCAGAAATCCCGTTGCGCGCAACACCGCAGGCTCGTCCGGCGCGATCTCATCACCAGCCAGCATCTCGCGGATCATCTCATCATATGCACGGTCCTCATTGAGAGACTCCACGATCCAGTCGCGCCAGTGCCAGATGTGCTTCTGACTGTAGCGGAGTTGCTCGCCCAGGCCATACCAGTCGCTGTAGCGCCAGATGTCCATGAGATGCCGCCCCCAGCGCTCGCCGTGGCGCGGATCAGCCAGGAGTCGGTCGATGATGCGCGCGCGTGAGGAATGCGAGTCCTTTTGAAACACCTCCATCTCCTCCAGCGATGGTGGCACGCCGATGAGGTCGAGATACACTCGCCGCACCCAGATCGCGCGCTCAGCGGAAGGCTGCGAAACAAGGCGACGCTTCCCGTGCTCCGCCGCCAGATACGCGTCGATGGTGGTGAAATCAGCCTCCTTCAACGGCGGCACAAACGCCCAGTGCGTTCCGGCAGGCTTCTCCTCTGCACGACAAAACACACTCGTCATCGAGAGGAAGAGAAAAAGTATATTCGTCGGGCAGAAGGCTCTCACAAAAGTCGGAACTGCCATTCATACGATGCGGCGCGGGAGAATTCATCGCCTCATCCCGGACTGACAGATGGCACCACGACGAGATAGGGGTGCTCATTTATTTACAAATCCGGGCCGAGACTCTACAATCGCCGCCCTATTCCCAACCTTTATGCACTCAGTCCGCACTCTGCTTCTCATGCTGCTCGGGGCGATCTTCAGCGCTGGCATCCTTCCGGCCCAAGAAGCCGCCGACGAATATTTCCGCGCCTACATTTTGAAAGGCGAGGCGGAGCGTCTTGAACAAACGGGCGACGCACAGCAGGCGCTGACCAAGTACCGCCAGGCTCTCGACATCTTCGATGCCATCGCAAAACACAATCCCACCTGGCAGGGAGAGATGCTGACGTATCGCCGCGAGCGCCTCAAAGAAGCAATCACGCGCGTCGAGAACAAAGCAGCCGCCGCACCATCGGCTGCCATCGCACCGCAATCCTCGCCCGTGCCATCCACCGCGTTCGGACAGCCAGCCGCGCAACCCGCGACATCGCAGCAGCCAGCCGCGACAGGCACGGCGCTCATTCAGACCGGACCCAACGGCCTGCCGAGTCTGAGCGAGTTTTTCCAGTCGTATGAGAACGCCTACCGCCAGCGCGTCGAGAATCTCGACCGGCAGAACAAGCAGTTCGAATCCGATCTTCTCAAATGGCAGGACTGGTACAACTGGGCCACCAAAGAGATGAACGCATCCAAGGAAACCGTCGGCGTCCTCGCCGAGCGCAACGCAGGCCTGGAGCAAGGCGTGGCGCAGATGCAAAAGGACGTGGCCGCCGGCCGCGCCGCGCAGACGCAGCTCGATGCCTTGAAGAAACAACAAGGCACCGCCGCTGCCGCCTTGCAGCAGGCGCAGCAAAAACTCGCCGTCACGGAGATGGAAGCCAAAGAAGCATCAGGAAAACTCGCCGCAGTCTCCGCCGAGATCACCAAACTGCGCGTCGAGCGCGACAAGGCTGTTGCCGAACGCGACGAGGCGATGAAGAAAGCCGACGCCAGCGGCAAGGAGCGCGACACGATGGCCGCGCAAAATCTCGGCATGAAGAGCGAGCTGGACGCAGTCAAGCGCGCAGCAGGCACCGGCAGCAACAAAGACCTCCTCGCCAAAAACGAGCAACTCCGCAAAGACCTCGACACCGCGCGCCTCACCATCGAGACGCTGAAAAAAGACATCACCAAAAAAGACGGCGAGATCACCCAGCTCAAAGGCCAAGTCACCACCATCCAGGGCGAGCTGGCCACCTTACGCAAAGAGAACACCGCCTACCAGACTCAGGTGGCCGAGCTGACCACGCAGCTCAAGGACGTGCAATCGCGCATGGCCGGCCAACCCGAAGCCTCACCGCAACTCGCCGCAGAAAACCAGGTGCTCCGCTCCGTCATCCTCCGCCAGCTCCGCGCACAAGCGCGCCAGCAGCAGGCCAAGACACTCATCATCGCCGAGCTGGAGAAAACCGAGAACGCATCCAAAGACCTCCTCCAGCACGTCGAAGATCTCGGCGCCGCGCGCGTCACGCTCACGCCCGAGGAAGAAAAACTCTTCACCGATCCGCAGCTGAAGGAAGCCATGAGCGGGACCGGATTCCAGGCCACCCTCATCGCCAGCAGCAGCGCCAAAGACAAACCCGCCACCGCCACACCACCACCTGCTGCCGCAAATTCCGTCACCGCGCTGCTCGACAAGGCCAACGCCGCGTTGCTCAACGACAAGCTCGCCGATGCCTCCAAAGCCTATGAAGAAGTGCTGCGCGCCGAGCCAAAGAACACCACCGCGCTCATCGGCCTCGGCGCCGCGAAGACGCGCGACGGCAAATTTGCCGACGCCGAGGCCGCGTTGAAAAAATGCCTCAACTTTGAACCTGGCAACGACAGCGCGCATTTCTATCTCGGCGTCGCCTACTTCAAACAAAACCGCCAGAAGGACGCGATGACCGCCTTTGAAGCCAGCATCGCCAAGCGCCCGCAAAACTCCCGCGCGCATCACTACCTCGGCATCATCGCCACCAAGATGAGCCTGCTCGACCGCGCCGAGCGCGAATTCAAAAGCGCCCTCGCCATCGACCCCGCCTATGGCGACGCGTATTTCAATCTCGCCGTGCTCTACATCAGTTGGGATCCACCCAAGATCGACCAAGCCCGAACCCATTACAAAGACGCTCTCCAGCGCGGCGTGAAGCCAGACCCCGCGCTCGAAAAAATCCTTGGCCCCACTCGCGCCGTCTCAGTGCGGTAGGCTCGATCTTCAAACAAAAGTAAAACGGGGCCTGCGACCCCGCCGCACGCCCGTAGCGGAAGCCGCCCGACTTCCGATGTGACGCCGGTGATGATCCCTTCGTGTGGGCATCTGCAAGCGCCACGATGGTCGTCCCCACAGATTAATAACGGCGGACCACGCTCCGGGACCACGTCACCCGCCCACGACTCATGGTGGTTCAATCAAGCAGAGTTGATGGGTGCCGGAGGCACTGCGGTAGGTAGCCGGTGGTGAGCGAGTCACCGAGCGGAA
>JANPIW010000339.1:0-2091 GCA_031425215.1 Verrucomicrobiaceae bacterium | reverse complement strand
GAGTTGGATGTGCTGCCGCCAGTCGGCGGAGAACTCGGCATAAGGCCCCTGGAGCAAACCGAGGGAGGAACTCTCGGGGAGATCGAGCGTGATGCGCGCGGCGGGATCGGCGAGGAAGGGCTGGAGGGATTCGAGCGCGGCTTTGATCTTGAAAGCGCAGGCGCTATCGACGGGACTTCGGATGACGGCGAGGAGAGCGTCTTTTTTCACCGCCTGCTTCTCATGCACGCAGAGCTGCTCGAGGTGCCCGCTCTGACGCGCGACAATGGCCACGGGCGGACTAGTGCCGGTGACGGTGACGCGGCCTTTGATCATGTCCGGGTAATGAACGACTGCGGCGAGAAAGAGCACGAGCAGCGTGACGCCGGCGATGACGCTCATGCCGCTGTGCAGCAGCCACGATGGAGCGCGCCCCATCAGCTCGCGCACGGGCGCGCTGAGATCCTCGGGCGGCGTGCGGAACTTGGCCGTCAGAGCGACTGCGGTCGGCGCCGGTGTGAGCAGTGCCTCAAGGTCATCCATGCAATGAGAAGGGTGAGAGGGTGATGGCGGCGGCGGTGGCCTGCGTCTCGAGATCGAGCTGGTTCCTCACGAGATGAAAGTAGAGTCCCTGCTGGCGCACGAGCGTGTGATGCGTGCCCTGCTCCACGACGCGCCCGCCGTCGAGGACGACGATGTGATCAGCATTACGCACGGTGCTGAGGCGGTGGGCGATGATGACGGCGGTGCGGCCCGGAAGGAATTGGCGCAGGTGATTCATGATGGCGTGCTCGTTCTGCGCGTCGAGCGCGCTGGTGGCCTCATCGAGGAAGATGAACTCGGGATTGCGATACACGGCGCGTGCCATGAGGAGGCGTTGCTTCTGTCCGCCGCTGAGACCCTGGCCGTCATCGCCAATGCGGGTCTTCGCGCCGAGCGGCAGGCTTTCCACCCAATCGTGCAGACACGCGAACTGGAGCGCAAACTGCAAGCGCGCGGGATCAACGGGAGCGTCGTCGCAGGCGACGTTGCGCGCGATGGTTTCGGGGAACACAAAGCCGTCCTGCATGACGACGCCGCAGCGCTGCCGCCAGGATTTGATGTCGAAGGAAGTGAGCGGGACATGGCCGAGATACGCCGCGCCAGAGGTGGGCTGATGCAGGCCGAGCAAAAGTTTGAGCAAAGTGGTCTTGCCGCTGCCGCTGGGGCCGACGATGGCGGTGACCGCGCCCTCGGGGATGACGAGGTTGATTTGATTGAGCACGCTTTGCTGGCCTGCGCCGGGATAGCGGAAGGAGAGATTGGAGAGCGTGAGCGTACGGCTCTGCGGGAAAACGCGCAGCATCGGGCGCGCAGCGTCCTCTTCGTCGGGTTGCGCCCAGATCTCGCCCATGCGCTCTAGGGAGAGCCGCGCGTCCTGCGCATCGTGGATGAAGCTGAGCAGGGCCTGCACGGGTGAGTTGAGCTGGCCGACGATGTATTGCGCGCCGAGCATCATGCCGAGCGTCATCTCCCCGCTGATCACGGCGCGCGCGCTGAGGAAGGTGATGAGAATGTTGCGAAGCTGGCCGAAGAACATGAGGCCGATGCTCTGCGCGTTTTTCAGCGCGAGGCTGCGCACTCCGAGGCGGAAGTTTTGCACGCTGAGATCTTCCCACTCCCAGCGCTTGCGCCGCTCGATGCCCTGCAGCTTGATCTCCTGCACGCCGCCGACGATCTCGACAAACTTGTCGCGCTCCTTGGCATTGAGCGTGAAGCGCTTCTGATCGAGCATGCGGCGCTGCTTCATGAAGATGACGAGCCATGCGACGGTGAGCACGGCGAAGACGAGGAACACGGCGAGCAGCTTCCAACTGTAGAAGGCGAGCACGATGCCAAACACAAAGAAGCTCAGGACGCTGAAGGCCATGTTGATCGACGAGGAAGTGAGGAAGCGCTTCACGCGGTCGTGATCGTTGATGCGCTGCATGATGTCGCCGGCGGTCCTCGTTTCGAAAAACGAAAGGGGTAGCCGGAGCATTTTCTGCAGGAAATTCGCAATCAGCGAGATGCCTATGCGTGATCCTATGTGGAGGAAGATCCAGCTCCGGATCATGCCGGTTGCGGTCTGAC
>JANPIW010000338.1:0-6714 GCA_031425215.1 Verrucomicrobiaceae bacterium | reverse complement strand
CGCGGCGGAGACGGGCAGGCTGAGTGAGTTCACCCTCACGGTGGAGAGCGGGCCGACGGGCGGTGTGCCCGCGTCGGGACTCAGCTTTGGATGCAGCCACTTTCCCGAGGCGATCATTGATCAGCCCGCGCAATTCGATTTCTACGACGGCGGCGGCCTCGACATCGCGGTGCTCGGCGCGGTGGAGATCGACGCGGAGGGCAGTGTGAATGTGGCGAGCTTTGGTGATCGCTTTGCGGGCGTGGGTGGATTCGTGAACATCGCCACCGCCGCGCGGCGCGTGGTTTTCTGCTGCACCTTCCGCGCGGGCGGGCTGGAGATCGCCGTGGAGGAGGGGAAGCTGCGCATCATAAAAGAAGGCCGCAGTCCCAAGTTTGTGCGCAGCACGTCGCATGTGTGCTTTCACGGTCCCTCAGCTCTCGCGCGCGGCCAGCAGGTGCTCTACGTCACGGAGCGCGCGGTGTTCGAGCTGACGCGCGAAGGCTTGCGGCTGATCGAGCTGACCGAGGGCGTGGACATGCGGCGCGATGTCATCGCGCAGATGGAATTCCCGCCCGCCGTGCCTGCCGAAGTGACGCGGGTCCCGGCCGCCGCCCGCTAGCCCGCCGCATCACGAGGGAAAAAGCCATTGCGAGGCGGGGCAAAGAGCGGCACTTTCGCCCCCGCGCGATCTCCACGCGCCATCTACCCACCATGCCTACTTACGAGTACGAATGCCAGAAGTGCGGAAAGCCTTTCGAGGCCCGTCAATCCATGAAGGATCCGCATCTCACCGACTGCCCGCAACCCGAGTGCGAGGGGCCGGTGAAGCGCAAGATCAGTCTCGGCTCCGGTTTCATCTTCAAAGGCACCGGCTTCTACATCACTGATTACCGCAGCGACTCATACAAGGAGGCCGCAAAGAAAGACAGCGAGGCTGCGAGCACTTCGACAACCACGACAACCGCAGCGCCCGCTACCTCCACGCCCAGCGCGCCCGCCGCCACGCCAGCGCCCGCTGCCAAACCCGCCGCCGCGTCCTCGGCTGCCTGATCTCTTTTCTCCTCCGCTCCACGGTGAAGCTGCTGCTCAATCTCCTGCTGCTCGTCGTCCTCAGCGGACTGACGGCGGCGGCCGTGGTGAGTCATCAGGCAGCGGATGTGAGCGGCATCGCGAGCGCGAAGGACTCCACGCCCGTTGACGTCGTGGATGTGCTCGAGCAGGCGGCCATCAAGCGCTCCGCTCCGCTGGAGGTCAGCGAGGCGGACCTGAACCAATATCTCGCCGCCACTCTCAAGGGCGCGCAGAATGGCGCGCTCGCCGATGTGACCCGGCTGGAGCGCGCGCTCGTCGATCTGGAGCCAGGCCGCGCGCGCATCGTGCTGTGCTGGCACACTTCCGGCGTGCGCACCACCACCACGCTCGATCTCACATGCTCGCGCAAAGGCGGTGATCATCGCACGGAGATCACCGGCGGCGCGGCGGGCAGGCTCATCCTGATGCGCGGCTTTCTGGAGCCGCTGCTGCCCTCGTATCGTGCGCTGGCCACGGCGTGCGAGGTGGAGATCAAGGCGCTCCTCAACATGACGCGCATCGAGATCGCCAAGGACAAATTGTTGCTGGACCCTCGCTACTAAAATGATGCTGTGACGAAGATGAAGCGCGCGACACTCAGCTTGATTCAATGCACGCTCGGTCTGATTTGCGGCGGGCCATCGCTCGCGCAAAACGCGCCTGAGCCTCCGCTGCCGCAGCGCTCGGGAGCGATCTCGCGCGAGGCCGCCGCCGCCATCCAGGTGCCGCGCTCTTTCGCACCACCGCCGATTCCACAGCAGGGACAGCCTGCGCAAGAGAAGACACTTCCCGCCCCCTCCGCCGCCACCTCACCAATCCCGGCACAATCCGTCGCACCAGGAGCATCGGCGGCTGTGGCACCAGTGCCGCTCGCGAGCGGTCGCGTGTCGATTGGGGGAAAGGTCACGACATCCACGAGCACGAGCGGGCAGTTCGTCGTGCATGGCAATGAGTTGCAGGTGCGCTCGTTCTTCTCGTCGCACTGCGAGGAGGCCGCCAGGAAGCTCCGCCATCTGCTCCGCGACGACGAGCCATGGGTGCTCCCGGTCGTGATCTCGGTGAAGATGCCGCCCGAGGTGAATCTCTCCGGCCCCGCTGTCAGCACCGGCATCTCGCAGATCGCCAATGGCGGCTTCCATCTTCAGGTCACCATCCAGGCGCGGCCTGATTTCCGCCTCGCCGACCTTGATGCAGAGATGATCCGCATCCTCCTGGCAGAGCGCATCCTGCGGAACAAAAATGGGATCACCACCAAGCGCTCACGCATCCTGCCCGACTGGCTGCTCACGGGCGTGACGCAGGCGCTTACCTTCCGCGATCGTGCGCGGCCCAGCGCGGTCTTCTCCGCCATCTTCCGCAGCGGGAAAATCTACGGCATCGACGAAATCCTGTCCGTCTCCCCCGGCGAGCTCGACGCGCTCTCACGCACGATCTACGAGACCTCGTGCTGCGCGCTCGTGCTCGCGCTGCTCGATCAGCCGGAGGGAGCGATGAGGTTGCGACAGTTCCTCGGCAAGCTCGCAATCGACTCGCGCGAAGATCGCGAACTGCTCGACGCGTGCTTTCCGGGCATAGCGACCTCAGGCTCGAGCCTGAACAAATGGTGGTCCATACAGATGGCGTCGCTCGCCACGCCGGGAGTGTTTGAGACGCTCGGCCCCACGCAGACGAAGACTGAACTCGAAGCCGCGCTGGCCATCCGCTACGAAATCCAATCCACCGAAGCGATGCCGAAGCGCTCCGCGCCCGTCATTGCCGAGGAGGAGCCGCCCGCTAATGCCGAGGAGAGCGTGGAGAAGAAACTCGGACTGATCAGTCGGATATTCAGCGGCAAATCATCCAACGCGGACAAGAGCGAGGAGAAACCAACGGAGACAAAACCGAAAGCCGAGGAACCACCTCCCGAGGAGCCAGCGGCGACGAACGCGAAGCGCACGGGTCTTCTCAACCGCATGTTCGGCAGCAAGGACGCGCCCGCCGAGGAAGCGCCAAAAGAGGAGAGCAAAGAAACGCCCGCGAAGAAACCCAAAGCAGAACCAAAGCCAGCGCCCGAGGAAAAGCCGAAGACCGAGGAGGAACCCGCGCCAAAGAAGCCCGGACTTTTCAAACGCGTGTTCGGCAGCGGTGGAGAGGCGAAAAAAGAGGAGCCGGAGAAAAAGCCCGAACCTGAGCCGAAGAAGTCAGGTGCCGCACTGACAACCGATGACTGGAGCCGCCTTCTCGCCAGCGCGCAGGTTTTTGCCTCGGACATGCTCGCGCGTTTGCCCGGTCTGCTCGTCAGTTCCTCCATCATCCCGACCGGTCGCGAAGTGGTTCTGGGTTTTGGCAAAAAGAAAAAAGCCGCTGAGGCCGCCGCTGCGGAGGAGAAGAAGGAAGAACCGAAGCCCGCGCCGCCCTCCAAGCCGATCAAAGCCCGCCCTGTCTCCGCGCGTCCCGACATGAGTGAAAGCAAACCCAAGGCTGCCTCCACCCGGACGCGCACCGTGACGGTGCCCGTGGCGATCCCCGTCGAGGACTACACCAATGTGATGAAGCGCAAAGACCGCGCCGCCATCTTCGAGCGCAACATCAAGACGCTGACCGCGCTGATGCCGCGCGCGCACGTTCTATTTCGTCCGGCGATCAATGACTTCATCGTCGTGTTCCGAGAGTTGCAAGAGGGCAAGTCCAAGGACGCGGACGCCCGCATCACCGCATTGCGCTCCAGCGTGAAGAAAGCTTTCGAGCAAGCCAAGGCCGTCGAGGATCATCTCGACTGGTTCGAGGCGAGCGAGACGAAGAGTTACTCCGGCGCCTTCGATGATTACCTCCGCCTGCCCAAGATCATCGAGAAGGAACTCCCCGCCCGCACCGATCCGCTCTCCCGCCACCTCGACGCGCTGGACGCGGAGTTTGCGAAGTGACCGGAGCGGCGTGCTACAACTCCTTGCGATGCGTCTCCTCCGCGAGCCACACGGACACGAGGGTGATCACGGCCATGCCGATGAGATACACCGCGATGGGCCATGACTGGCCGCCGCTGGCGATGAGCAGTTGCGTGGCGATGATCGGCGCGAGACCACCCGCGAACACCGACGCGAGCTGGTAGCCGAGCGACGCGCCGCTGTAGCGCACGCGTGTGCCGAACAGCTCGGAGAAAAACGCCGCCTGCGGGCCATACATCGCGGCATGGCCGATGAGGCCGATGACGATGGCGAGGCAAATCGTGGTCGTGCTCCGTGTCTCGATCATGTGGAAGAAGGGGAACGCAAAGCAGGCGAGGAAAAACGCGCCGCCTAGATAAACAGGACGACGCCCGACCTTGTCCGAGAGCGCGCCAAAGAGCGGTATCGCGATCAATTGCACTGCGGAAGCGATGAGCACGCCTTTGAGGAACACATCTTTTTTCAAGCCGAGCCGCTCGGTGCCGTAGCTGAGCACCTGCACGGTGAAGATGTAAAAGAAAGCATTCTCCGCGAAGCGCGCGCCCATGGCCAGCAGCACATTGCGCGGATGCAGCCGCACCACGTCGAGGATGGGCAGGCGCGATTCCGGCTCTGCGGCTTTTGTCTGCTCGAAGAGCGGACTCTCCATGATCTTGAAGCGGATGAACATGCCGATGAAAAGCAGCAGCACACCGAGGAGAAACGGAATGCGCCAGCCCCAGGCGAGGAATTGCGCCTCGGACAACTGAGATGAGAAAAAGAAGAACACAGCATTCGCCAGCAGCAGTCCCACGGGCACGCCGGCCTGCACCCAGCTCGCGAGATAGCCGCGCCGCTCCTTCGTGCTGTGCTCCACGGCCATGAGCACCGCGCCGCCCCACTCGCCGCCGACACCGAAGCCCTGGATGAAGCGCAGCACGACGAGCAGCACAGGCGCGGCCACGCCGATGGTTTCATACGTGGGCAGCAGTCCGATGAGCACCGTGGCCACGCCCATGAGCATGAGCGTGGTGACGAGCATGGATTTGCGCCCGATCTTGTCGCCGTAATGTCCGAAGACGATGCCGCCGAGCGGACGCGCGAGGAATCCGACCGCGTATGTCGCGAACGCGGCCATCGTTCCCGCGAGCGGATCGAAGTTTGGGAAGAAGAGCTTGTTAAACACCAGCGCCGCCGCCGTGCCGTAAAGGAAGAAGTCATACCACTCGATGGTGGTGCCGACGAAGCTGGCGATGACGACGCGGCGGATGGCTTTGGGATCGTGCTGAGTCATAAGATGAAGCGACCATCTGGAAAACGCGCTTGGCATCAAGACGCATCACGCGCATTACGTTCTGTCCGTCCCGCCATCATGAAACTCTTTCTTTCTGCCGTCTTTCTCCTCAGCTCGCTCACCATCCTTGCCCAGCAACCGCAGGCTGAAATCGTGACAACGCAAAAAATCTGGGATCAGGGAAAGCACAATTCCTCCACCGATCTCATTCGCTGGAAGAACCTCTTTGTCTGTGCCCTGCGCGAGTCGGATGATGCGGCCGGCTTTGGTGACGGCACCGTCCGGGTGCTCATCTCATCGTCAGGCACGACCTGGGTGGAGCAGGCTGTTGTGAGCGAGAAAGGTGTGGATTTCCGTGATCCGAAACTGAGCGCCGCGAACGACGACCTGCTCGTGATGAACATGGGCGGCTCGATCTACAACGGCACCAAAGTGCTCGCGGGCCGTCAGCCGCGCGTGGCGACATCGACCGATGTGAAATACTGGACCCCACCTGTGAAACTCCTCGCGCCTGGCGACTGGCTCTGGCGCTCGACGTGGAATGAGCTGGAGAAAAAGTTTTTCGGCGCGTCATTCAACTGCCATCCGAACACGGGCGGGCCGAAATTTGAGGCGGAGTGGTCATTGCGATTGTTCTCCAGCCTCGATGCAAAAATCTGGCAGCTCGCCGCGCCGCTGAATGTCACCGGCCAGCCGAATGAAACGACTGTGCGCTTCAAACCCGATGGCACGGCAGTCGCGCTGGTGCGCCGCGATGCCGCGGGTCATAAAGGCATGATCGGCATCGCAAAGCCGCCATATCGCGAATGGACATGGACGACGATCCCCTTCCCTCTCGGCGGTCCCAATTTCATCGTCCTGCCCGACGGCTCGATGGTCGCCGGCACTCGCGTGGTCGGCCCGAGAGTTGGCTTGTTCAAAATGACGGACACCACCTTTGAGCCGCTCATCGCGCTGCCCAGCGGCGGCGATTGCGGCGGCCCTGGCCTCGTGTGGGACAAGGGCATGCTGCATGTGACCTACCATTCAAGCCACGAAGGCAAGACGAGCATCTACTACTCGAAGGTGAAGCTGGCGTGGGTGAAATGAGCGGCGGCGCATGGACGGGCGCGCTCACTTGAGGCTCGCGAGAAACTCCACCACATCCGAGGCCTCCTGCGCGGTGAGGCTTTGCAGCAGGCCATCAGGCATGAGGGATATGGGCAGAGCTTGCTCGGATTTCACGTCCTGCTTTTTCAGCGGCAGCGTCTGACCGGTGGCGATCTTGAGCGCGAGCGTGTCGTCGTCGCTCTTGATGATGAAGCCGGAATGAGCGCCTCCGTCATTGAGCGTCACGACCACGGACTGAAATCCCTGCGCGATGACCTTCGAGGGCGTGAGCAGGCTCTCCATGATTTGCGGCTTTGTCAGGCGCGCGCCGACCTTGGAGAGATCAGGGCCGAAGTCGCGCCCGCTGCCGTTGAT
>JANPIW010000337.1:0-32189 GCA_031425215.1 Verrucomicrobiaceae bacterium | reverse complement strand
CTCGGTGGCCGTTGGCGTCATCTTCGTGCTCGCCATCATCGTGCTCGGGTGGATGGCTTGGAAGCGCTCAGGGTTTCGCGCTTCCATCGGCTTCCTGGAATTCCTCCGCATCCTCATCGCCATCGGCATCGCGATCACGCTGAACCAGCCGGAGTGGCGGGAGATTTTCAAACCGGAGACGAAGCCCACGCTCGCGGTGCTTTGGGACGCGTCGCACAGCATGGACACGAAGGACATCGTGGATCCTAAGGCGACGGCAGCCGAACCGAAATCGCGCGCGGAGGTCGCGAAGCCGCTCGTCGATCCCGCCGTGTGGGAGCGGCTCTCGAAGCGGATGGACCTCGTGATTCAGCCGTTCTCCTCCGCCGCGACACCGCCCGAGGAAGGCACCGACATCAATGCGGCACTCGAATCCATTTTGGAAAAGCACTCGCAGCTCAGTGGCATCGTGTTGCTCAGCGATGGCGACTGGAATCTCGGCCAGCCGCCCGCGCAGGCCGCCACGCGCTTGCGGATGCGCGAGGCGCCGGTGTTTGCGGTGCCGCTCGGCGCGGAGACTCGCTTGCCTGATGTCGAGCTAATGAGCTTTGAAGTCCCCGCATTCGGCGTGGCCGGCAAACCGCTGCGCATTCCCTTTGTCATCGACAGCTCGCTGCCGCGCGAAGAGGCCGTGACGATCGAGATGACCGCATCCACCGGCGAAGTCATCACGAAAAGCGTAATCCTGCCCGCGATGAACCGGCTGCAAGACACCATCGTGTGGAAGCCCGACAAACCCGGCGATGTGAAGCTCAAGCTCACGATCCCGAAGACCGGCACCGAGCGCTATCCCGAGAACAATTCGCTCGAAGCGCCGCTCGCGATCCGCAAAGAACAACTGCGTGTGCTCGTGATCGAGACCTTTCCTCGCTGGGAATACCGCTACCTTCGCAATGCGCTCGAGCGCGATCCCGGCGTGGACGTGAACTGCCTGCTCTACCATCCCGACCTCGGCAAAGTCGGCGCAGGCCGCGGCTACCTCGCCTCGTTTCCGAAGGATGAAGAGCTGACGAAATACGACGTGGTTTTCCTCGGCGATGTCGGCACCGACAAAGGCCAGCTCACGGCGGAGAATTGCGTGTCGCTGCAAAAACTCGTGCGCGATCAGGCGGCGGGACTTGTCTTCATGCCGGGCCTGCGCGGTTATCAGAGCGCGCTTCAAAGCACACCGCTCGGCGAGCTGAATCCCGTCGTGTGGGATGACGCGCAGCCGCGCGGCTGGGGATCGACCTCGCCAGGCAAATTCGTTTTGACCGAGGCCGGCACGCGCAGCCTGCTCACGAAACTCGAAGACACCGACGAGGCGAGCGCGCGCGTCTGGAGCACGCTGCCCGGCTTTCAATGGTATGCGCCCGCGCTGCGCGCCAAGGTCGGCACCGAGGTGCTCGCCACGCACGGCACGGAGTCGAACCGCTACGGTCGCGTGCCACTCATCGTGACGAAGACATTCGGCTCGGGAAAAATTTTGTTCATGGGCACCGACGGCGCATGGCGCTGGCGCAAAGGCGTGGAGGACAAATATCACTACCGCTACTGGGGCCAGGTCGTGCGCTGGATGGCGTATCAGCGCAACATGAGCACCGGCGACAAGATGCGTCTCTTTTACTCCCCCGACCGCCCGCGCACCGGCGATGTGCTCACGCTAAACGCAAACGTCATCAGCCTCACCGGCGAGCCATTGCGCGATGGCGTCGTCGTCGCACAGATCGCCGCGCCCAGCGGCAAGACCGCCAGCGTGCGCCTCATGCCCGCGGGCGAGGAAGCGTGGGGCCTATTCACCGGCGTGTTCACACCCGTCGAGCCGGGCGATCATCAGGTGCGCCTCAATTGCGTCGAAGCCGGCGCCGCGCTCGACACCACCATCTCCGTGCAAGGCACCACGCGCGAAAAACGCGGCCAGCCCGCGCGCATCGACGTGCTGCGCGAGATCGCCCAGCTCACACGCGGCCAGCTTTTGGAGACCACCGATCCCGCCGCCATCGTCGATGCCGTCGCGAAAATCCCCGAGCCAGAACTGCAAGAGCGTCGCCTGCAACTCTGGGCGCATCCTGTTTGGGCCGGCATTCTCGTGCTGCTGATGAGCGTGTTCTGGATCGGACGGAAGGCTGCTGGGACCTTCTGATGCGGAAATAAGGGGAAATAACTCTTTTGCTTCTCCAGCCGACTTCATAGAATCCGCCCGACAATCGCAGGAAATTCCAGCCGCTTCATCCATCGCCATGCGCATGTGCCGGTCAGACAGAGGTTCCGAGAAAATCCCGTCGATCTGGCGTGATGAGGAAGAGGCGCGAAGTGGAGCAGGGAGCACGGGCACCCTCGCCCGTCGTTTGAGGCGCCCTCGCCGCAAACTCTTTTCCTCCTCGCGGCGCAGCCGCCCAATTCATCTGGCTTCGCGTCATGAAATGACTGTTCCGCGAGGGCGCGAAACAGAACGAGCGAGGGCGCCCGTGCTCCCGGCCCTGAGTTCTCCAGCGGGGATTCCCAGTGGCTCGAAGCATCAGGGAAGGCGGTGGCAGCACCTTGGGACCACCACCTGGTTGCTCATTCTCGCATTCGCGCTCCTCCTTGCTTCCACGATCATTCCATCTGCGCGAGCCGATGGCACGCCTGCCGCCGAGACAAAAAAGATCGAAGCCTTGATCTCACATCTCGAGTCCCTCAAAGACGCGACCTTCATCCGCAATGGCAGCGAGTACGATGCAAAATCCTCCGCCAAGTTTCTGCGCGGCAAATGGCACGCGCATGAAAAGGAGATCGCCACCGCGAAGGATTTCATCACCAAAGTGGCCACCGTTTCGTCCACCACGGGCAAACCGTATGTGATCCGATTCAAGGATGGCTCCGAGACGCCGTGTGGCGATTGCCTATCGAAGCAGCTCGCGAAACTCGAAGCGGCGGCAGGATCCAAATAACGATCACACCACAATTTTCCCTCCGCTCAAACGTCCCCATTTTGCCACCATGAAAACCGATCTCCCTCCCATCCTCGAATCAAAGCTCGCGGACTTCCGCAAGCGCGTCTGGATCGTGAAACTCGCCGAGGGCTTGCTCGCGGCGCTATTCGGTCTGGCTCTGTCTTATGTGATCGTGTTTGTACTCGACCGGTTCTTTGAAACGCCGGGCTGGGTGCGCGGGCTGATTCTTGCTTCGGGCGCGGCGGTGCTGGGGCTGGGGTTGCCTTTGAAATGGCATCGCTGGGTCTGGCAGCAACGGCGGCTGGAGGATGCGGCGCGGCTTTTAAAACGGAAGTTTCCACGACTTGGTGATCAGCTCCTCGGCATCGTCGAGCTGGCGCGGCATGAGGATGCGGGGCGAAGCGAGCGGCTTGTGCAGGCGGCGATGAATCAAGCGGCGGAAGCGGTGAAAGACCAGGATTTCATTCACGCCGTTCCGGAAGCTTCGCATCGCAAGTGGGGACTCGCGGCGGGCGGCGTGCTCGCGCTCGCGGTGGCGGCGCTGCTCGTGGTGCCGGGCGCGGCTTGGAATGCGATGGCGCGCTGGATCACACCTTGGCGCGATGTTGAGCGCTACACATTCGCGCGCGTGGAGACGCTGCCGGACCGGCTCGTGGTTCCGCTGGCGGAGCCGTTCGATCTGCCGGTGAAGCTGGCGGACAACACGGAATGGAAACCCGACAGCGGCAAGGGTCGCATCGCAGGACAAGACGCGGTGCGCGTGGAGCGCGATGGTGCAAATTATCCGCTCGCGTTTCCGCCGCAGAAAAAAGACGCGGCGCTATCGGTGTCGCTCGGCGATGTGCGCAAGACGGTGCAGCTCGAGCCGCGCCCTCGCCCTGAGCTGACCACGCTCGCGGTTCGGCAGAAGTTGCCTGATTACCTTCAATACACGACCGAGCCGGTGACAGAAATCCGCAGCAGCTCGGTGAGCCTGCTCAAAGGCGCGCAGGCTTCGTTTGAAGCAACCGCGAGCCGCGATCTCGCCACCGCCGAGCTGGACGGCGCTCCGCAGAAGGTCGAGGGCGCGAAGCTCGTCACGGCATTCACCAAGGTGGATGCGAGCCGGGACAGCAAGTTCACATGGAAAGACCGCGACAACCTCACGCCGCGCGAGCCGCTGCTGTTGCGCGTGAACGCCGTCGAAGACGACGCGCCGCGCATTGTCGCGCGTCGCGAGACGCTGGAGCAGGTGGTGCTGGAGTCCGAGGTCGTCGGCTTTGATGTCACCGCGATGGATGATTTCGGCCTCAAGCGCGTGGGCCTCGAATGGCGCGGCATGGACACAATGCGGGACGGCAAGGCAACGGAGCCGACGACGAAGGGCGAGAAGATCGCCGCAGCGGGCGAGGCGGAAAAGAAAAGCATCGACGCGAAGGCCACCTTCTGCGCGACGCGCGAAGGCGTGCCGCCGCAGTCGCTCGAAATCCGCGCGTGGACGGAAGACTATCTCCCCAACCGGAAGCGCTCGTATTCCGCCGCCTTCATCCTGCATGTGCTGAACAAAACCGATCACGCGCTGTGGCTCACGGAGCAGTTTGGCAAGTGGCTGCAATATGCGAGAGAGAGCTACGAGAAGGAGCAGCAGCTTCATCAGGTGAACAAGGAGTTGCGCGCGATGAGCGTGGCCGAGGTGGACCGCCCGGAGAACCGCCGCCGTGTGCAGACGCAGGCCGCCGCGGAAAATGCGAACGCCAGCCGTTTAGACGCGCTGACGAACTCCGGCAAGAGCCTCGTGGAGCAGGCGACGCGGAATGATGAGTTTGATGCAAAGCGACTCGAGAGCTGGGCCACGATGCTCAAGAGCCTCGATGACATCGCGGAGAAGCGGATGCCGAGTGTGGCTGATCTTTTGAAAAAAACCGCGAACGCGCAGAGCGCCGGGAAGCAGAGCACAGCCAAGTCAGATGGGTCGGACAAGTCAGACCAGTCCGACAAGTCCGACAAGTCCGACAAGTCCGACCCGTCCGACTCCCCAAAGCAGGCCAGCACCGGCCCTGCAAAACCCAGCGCGCCCAACGTGAAGCAAGGCCAGACACCCACCTCCGCACCGGGTGCGCCAAAGCCCACTGACCCCAACGCCAAACCCAAACCCGCCGTGCCCAGCATCACGGACAACGAGAAAGGTTTCAGCAAACCGCCGCCAGCACCGCCTGCTGATCCGAATGCAAAACCTGCCGCGCCAGTCGGAGGAGAACTCTCGCTTCCGCAAACCACGCTCGGCGCGGCGCCGGTGAAGAAAACGGACGATGCACCGAAGCCGCCGGAATCTCCCGCGCAGGAAAAGATGGAGCAAGCTGTCACAGAGCAGAAAGACTTGCTGGCCGAGTTTGCGAAGGTGGCTGACGAGCTGAGCGCAATCCTCGCCAGCCTCGAGGCGAGCACTTTTGTTAAGCGCCTCAAAGCGGCCTCGCGCCAGCAGATGAGCATCGCGAGCGACATCAATCAGAAGACGCTCGACGCTTTCGGCATCGAGCGGAAGCCGGTGAAAGCCGCTGAACCCATCGCTAAGACCGCGAAATCGCAGAGTGAAATCGTGCATGTGATTCAGAGTGACATGGAGGCTTACTTCCAGCGCAAACAGGACAGCCGTTTCAAAAACATCCTCGACCAGATGAAGAAGACCGAAATAGTGCGCGCGCTGACACGCGGCGGCGAGAAGGTGTCGATCAATCTCACGGGCCAGGGCTTGATGGGATCGGAGTTTTGGGCCGACACGATGGACCGCTGGGCGGAGGAGCTGGTGGCGGCGAGCAATTGCAAATCGTGCTCGTCCTGCAGCGGCGACAGCCTGCCGCCGGAGATCGTGCTCAAGGTGATGCAAGCGCTGCGCGACGAGATGAAGCTGCGCGACGAGACGCGCGAGCTTGAAAATGCGAAGGCGGCGATGGAAACAAAGAAATTCGCGGATGGTGCGACGGCGCTCGGCAAGAAGCAGGAGTCCATCGGCACACACACGCAGAGCGCGATTGATGACATCCTCGCGCTGCCCGAGGGCGCGACGAAGTTCCCAAAGGAACTGGGTCTGCTGAATGCCGTGACGATGGTGATGCAGGAGGCGCAGGGCATTTTGCTTTCGCCCGACACTGGCGCGAAGGCTATCGCGGCGGAGACAGAAGCCATCGAGCTGCTGCTGCAAGCCAAACGCATGAAGCCCGGCGGCGGTGGCGGCGGAGCGAATCCTGGCGGCGGCGGTGGCGCGGCAACTGCATCGTCAGCGGCGCTCGCTGATCTCGGCCCTGGCTCGGATGCGAAGGAAGACTTCGCCGCGAGAGCTGCGGGTCAGGCGACTGGAAAAGCTGGGAAGGAATTTCCGGCGGAGTTCAAGGCGGGGCTGGATGCGTACTTTAATAACCTGGAAGCTCAGCCGGCGGCGAAGTGAGAGCGATGAGTCGTGGTGTTCGAGAGCGGTTCGTATTGAGGGCGACTCGCCCTCACTCGCGCTTTGGATTGAGGGTGGGTCGCCCTCACTGCGGAGGTAATGGGAGCACGGGCGCCCTCGCTCGTCGCTTGGGGCCCCCTCGCCGCAAACTCATTTCACCTCGCGGCGCAACCGCCAAATCAATCAGGCTTCGCGGTTACGAAGGACTGGTCCGCGAGGGCGCGAACCAGAACGGGCGAGGGCGCCCGGGCTCCCCGCGCGAGGGCGCTCCGCGCTTTGGACTGCGGCAGCCTGCTGCCGCTTTCGGGAGCCAGCCTGCTGGCGTCGGAGTGGTTTCGGCGCCCCTTTGCGGATTCGCTCCCGCGACTGCGATGCAGGAGCCTCGAAATGTTGTCAGTCACGGTTCGACGCCAGCAGGCTGGCTGGAAAAAGCGGCAGCAGTCTGCCGCAGTCCAAGGCGCGGAGCGCTCCTGGTTCTGTGCTTTGCTTTTTTTGCCGCATCCACTTTCGCACAGCAGCCCGCAGCAGTACTGAATCCCACGCAGCCAGTCGCGAGCACGACAGCGGTCGCGCCGCCTGCCGAACCACCGCCGCGTCAGCCGTGGTGGGAGCGGGCGAAGGAGCCGCTGCACCCTGATGTGGAGAAGGCGCTGGCGGATTACGCGGCGCGCATCGTGCCGGTGCGGCGCAAAGATTTGTCGGAGCACATGACGGCGATGATCGCGAAGCTGGTGGAGATGACCAAGCTTGCAGATGACGCAAAAAAGAAAGCGCTCGAGGACGCGGCGGAGAAGGCGGTGGATGAAACGATGAAGCCTTTCGCGAAATCGGTGATGGAGACGAACCGCGTCCGACTCGTGATGGAGCCGCAGCCGAAGAAGGAGCTGACGAAGGAAGAGGCGGCGGCTTTGGCGGCGGGCATCCAGCGCTGGGCGTTCGAGGCTCTGGCGACGAACCGGCTCGTGCTGGGCTGCACGTTGCCGGAGGATCAGCCGCTGTGGAGCGCGGCATTGAAGGCACAGCTCTCAAATGAGCAGCTCGCGTTGTGGGACAAACACATGGCGGCTTTGCGTGAGACGAAGACGAAAGAGATCAAGGAGATGCTCGATCCGTGGGAGAAGTTCGCGCGCGGCGTGGCGGAGACGAGTGTGAAGCGGAAGATCGAGCAGATGGCGAAGGATTTGAAACTCGACGAGGCGCGCACGAAGAAGCTGCAAGCTGCCGCCGCAGCGACCATCGACCGCATCTGCAAAGACGAACGCGCGCGGGCTGAGGAGGCGCTGAGCTTTGTGACGGACAAGCGGCGCGCTGAGTCGCTCCGGCGCAGCAAGGTGTTTGACGGCATCAAGCTTGATGCTGATCCGCAGCGCGACAGGCAGTGGCTCGATGCGATGAAGAGCATCGTGCCGCAGGAGGAACTCGCGGCGCTGGCGAAAAAGAAGGCGGATGCGAGGGCGAAGCTGGAGAAGGACTGGATGGAGTTTTTGAAGCCGTCGCAGGCCGCGTTCACGCTTCAGGCGAAGAAGGCGATGGATGAGGCGACAGAGACGCTGCTGACCGCCATTGGCTTGCCACAGGAGCGCACCAAGGATTTTGCTCTGGCAAAAAAGGGCGCGCTGGAGCGCGTGGAGAAGATGTGGATGAAGTCAGCGCGCAAGGCTCTCGAAGGCGAGGATGAGGAGTCGATCCGCTTGCGGATGGAGTCCTTCAAAAAGTCGAAGCGCACGTATTACATCGGCTTCGACGATGACGAGAAAGTGCTGCAAAACGATCCGGTCTGGAAAGAGGACACGATGAAGGTGCTCACGCCCGAGGAGCGCAAGAGCTACGAGACTGCAAAAGCGGATCGCAAGACGCGGCGTGTGCGGGCGATGGGTCTGGTGTTTGTCGCGGAGCTGGACAAGAAGGTCGCGTTCACGGCGGCGCAGCGCGAGAAGATGCTGCCCATCGCCGAGCGCGTGGTGGGCGGGCAGACTATTTTGTTTCCGACGGACAACGAAAACAGCCGCTACGGTCGCGACTACGAGCAGCAGTATTTTTTCACCGCTGCGAAGGAGATTAAGGAGGACGAACTCAAGCCGATCCTTGATGCAAAGCAGCTCGCGAACTGGAAGAACGCGATGGAGAGCGGGCCGGAGCGTTCGCGCTCGCGGGGCATGGTCATCATCAATGGCGTGGTGCAGGGGCAGAAGGAGGAAAAGAAACCGGAGCCGCCGAAGGGTCCGCAACGCAGGCCGGAACCCGAGGCCGTGGAGCACGCGATCTCGGACTATCTTCACAAGAAGACGATGACGGAACGGAAGCGCGTGCTGACGGGGATGCTGCTCAAGGCCGAGGACGCGGGACGCGTGGCGGCGTTGCCTGCAAAAGCCATTGCGCGTCTGGAGACCGCCGCGCGCGGCGCGACTGAGGGCGTGATGTATGACATGAAACCGAACTGGGATCGCAACGTGCGCGACTACACCCGCGGCGCGACGGCACAGAACATCGTGACTCGGCTCGCAGGAGCGAACGATTACTATTACTACAACGACCGCGACAACATGGCTGACAAGCAGCCGATCTGGACGAACACGGTTAAGACCGAGCTGAATGCAGAACAGCAAGCGGCGTGGAAAACGGAGACGGACGCGCGCATGGTGTTTGCGGAGCGAGCGATGGTGGCGGCGGTGCTCGCGGAGTTTGACCGGCGTTACTCGATCAACGTCGCGCAATGGGGCAAGCTGGAGCCGGTGGTGACGAAGAACGTGACGGAGTACCGCGTGGATATTGAGAATTATTTTTCAAATTCAACGCCGTGGCACCTCCAGAGCTACTCGACGCTTATTCCCGTGGCCGGTGTGCCGGAGAAGGACATGAAGACGCTGCTGTCGAAGGAGCAATGGAATCGCTGGGCAGAGGCTTATGGGGATACGCTGAGCTACTGGACGAACGTGAAGGAGAATCATGATCGGAGGGTGAAGAAATGAGCAGGGCGGTGGGACGGTGGGGCGGAGCGGGGAGCACGGGCGCCCTCGCCCGTTGTTTGAGGCGCCCTCGCCTCAATCTCAAAAGCCTTCGCGGCGCAGCCCCCAAACCAAACAGGCTTCGCGAACACAAAGGACAGGTCCGCGAGGGCGCGAACCTGAACGGGCGGGGGCGCCCGTGCTCCCCAATCTTCGTGCTGCTGTGCGCGCTTTTTTCCGCCTCTGCGCTTTCGCAGGACCCGCCGAACAAAATCCGCTGGAACAACAGCGAGAGCATTCCGGGTGATCTCCTCTCCGCCACCGTCGATGATGTGACATGGAGCGCGCCGTTTTTCTCGGAGCCGCTGACGGTGCGCTGGGATGTGCTGCGGCGGCTGGACATGCCAGTGGCTAGCGCGCCGGTGACGGATGCGTTCAGCTTTGCGATGCGCGATGGCAGCCACATCTGCGGTGACATCACAGCGATCTCGCCGCAGACGATCACGATCAAGAGCGCGCGGCATGGCGAAGCGGTGCTCAAGCGCAATGAGGTGCTGAGCGCGCGCCGGCTTCGTGGTGAAAAACTTTTGTACGGCGGACTGAGTGGCGAGTCGGGCTGGGAGTACGGCTCCACACAGCCGACGATTTCGCGAATGGCAGCGACGAGCTGGGCCGATGCTAAAACCAACGCCACGCCAAGTGTCACGCCGAATGCTGCATCAGTGCGCTCGGGAAATCTCTTCATCGTCTCAGGCGAAGGTGGCGCGATGCGGATTCCGTTCTGGAATCGCCCGGCGTTTCTTGATGCGAAGCTTCCCAGTCGCATGGATGTGGAGTTCCGCGTCAGCTCCACGCAGCGGCCTGATTTCAGGGTGGTGCTGCAGGTGGCTGGCAAGAGTTCGCTCAGCTTGGGGACATGGGACGAGGAGATCGTGCTCTTTGCGGGAAACGCGTTCCAGTCGGTGATGAAGATCGGCGAGACGGATCGAGAGGTGGCGTTGCGAATTTGCTGGGACATGGAGGGAAAGAAATGCTCGGTCTTCAAACCCGAGGGAGAACTGCTCACGGAATGGACGGTGCCGAACGGCACTGCTGAGACGACGAGCGGCATCCTCGTGGGGAACAAAGGCCGCGATCTCACGCTGAAAATGCTGCGTGTGCGCGAGTGGGACGGGAAGCCGCTGATGAAGGTGAATCTCAAGCAGCCGCGCGTGGAGCTGGCGGACGGGCGTGTGCTCGGCGGCAGTGTGACGAGCGCCGCAGCGGATGGTGTGTCGGTCGGTGCGGAGAAAATCGCGCTCGCGCAGATCGACGCGATGATTTTCTCCACTGATGAGCCAGGCACAAAGGAAGCCGACGCGCATGTGAGCTGGAGCGACGGCACGCTGATCAAAGGCAGGATTGCCCGCATCAAAGATGGCGCAGCATTGATATGGACGAACTTCGCCGCCCTGCCGCTCCTCACGCGCACCGACAATCTGCGGCAGATCATGATCAACTTGCCGCTGAAGCCCGAGACGCCGCCGGATCAGATGGACAAGATTCAGTTCACGCAGAACTCGCTGCGTGGAAAACTGGTGACCGCGGATGAGGCCACGCCGCGCTGGCTCGCGGTGGGGAGTGACAAGGCGGTGAGTGTGGCTCCTGGCGTCAGCGCGGAGATCAGCCGCGTGTTCGCGAAGGATGCCAAGCTTCCCATCGCCCCCGCGCTGCTCTACACGCGCGATGGCGACATCGTGGCGGGCGACATGCGCGGCATCGACAAGGGCGGCGTGGAGATCAGCTCGGAGATGATCGAGAAGAAACAATTCTCCGCCGACGAGGTGCGCGCGGTGCAGTTCTCCGCAGAGGCGCGGCTGAATCTCACGAGCTTCGAGGGCGAAGGCTGGTCGGTGATCAAGGGCGATGCGAAAAGCGTGAAGCGCGACAAGAGCAAACTCGAGATGCAGCCAGGAGCCGCGCTGGGCCACAGCGCGCTGATGCAGGCGAGCGAGATCAAGTTCTCGATGGTGAGCGGCGGTTCGGCCGCGTTGCGGCTGCGGTTTTTTTGCAATGGTGCTGATGGTGCGAAATCGACGAGCTTTCTCGTGTCGAACTGGGGCAGCCACGTCTATGCGGGCGTGGAATCGACTGAAGGGCAGCTCGCGCAGCAGTTCCGCACGAACATCACGAGCGGGAAGCCGGCAAAGGTGAAGTTCATCATCCAGGAGAAGCAGATCGAGTTTCAGCTCGAAGGATCGGCGGTGACGAAGTTTAGCATTGATGCGGCGAAGAAAAGCGGCGCGGGGCTGATCCTGGAACCGGCGAGCCTGTGGGGGAACACGCCTTATCCAATCACGCTCACGGACTTCACCGCGACATCACAGCCGGGCCGCACCTGGCTGCCGGATGTGAGCGAGGAGACAAAGACGCAGGCGCTGACGGTGCCGCGCTTCCGCCAGGATGATCCGCCGCGTCACGCGCTCATCGCGGCCAATGGCGATGTGCTACGCGGCGAGATCGAGGCGGCGACGGCGAAGAGCTACGCGTTCCGCAGCGGACTGGAGAATCTGACGGTGCCGCGTGATCGCGTGAAGGCGGTGGTGTGGCTGCAGAAGCCGGAGAAGCACGCGCCACCGCCAGCGGTGAAAACATCCGCGCACAAGGCGCTGGAGGTGACGCTGAAGCGGAACATCAACTACAGCAGCACACCGCTCAGCTCGCTCACCAGTGTGCTGACGCGCGAGGTGGCGGATCTAAAGATCAAGCTGCCAGAGAAGCAGGACACGCGGCGCTTTCCGATGCGGTTCGGCGGCCAGACGGTGGGGCAGGCGCTGGATGAAATCTGCGCGCTGTTTGGTCTGCGCTATCGCGTCGATAAAGACGGCACCGTTGTTTTGGAGCCGAAGCCCGCTCTGGCGAAGAACATGCTGCCGCGATCATTCTGGCTGGCGAACGCCGCGTTTAAACCGGCTGAGGTGGTGAAGGAAAAGCTGGCAGCGAAAGGCGCGATGTTTCCCGAAGGCGCAACGGCGAGCTACGATGCGGGCGCAATGATGCTGCACAGCGTGAACACAAAAGTGAATCACGAGAAGCTGGCGGCGGTGTTGCAGTCGGACTTCGGCGGCGTGCTCGGATCGCCCACGCACTGGCTGCAGCTCGCAAGCGGCGCGCGGCTGGCATTGAGCGTTGAGAAATTCGGCGCGGAGCACATCACGGGGTCGAGTCCGCGCCTGGGCAAATGCAAGGTGCCGGTTGCGGAGGTCTTTGGCATCCGCGACACCGCGCCGGAGCCGGGAATGGTCATGGCTGCAGTGTCTGACTGGAAATTGGTGAACGCGCCCGAGCCGGTGCTGCCGGAGAGCGGCGGCGAGAGCAACGCGCTGCTGGGCAAGGATGCGAAGGACTTCAAACTGTTGCTGCTCGGTGGCGGTGATTTTGAATTGAGCAAGCACAAGGGCAAGGTGGTGGTGCTGGATTTTTGGGCGACATGGTGCGGGCCGTGCATCAAATCGCTGCCCGATCTCATCGCGGAGATGGAGAAATTTCCGGCGGACAAGGTGAGCTTCATCGGTGTGAACCAGGCTGAGGGCGGGGAGGTGGTGAAGCGTTTTCTCGACACACGCGGCTGGAAGATGACGGTGGCGATGGACGCGGTGCAGAGCGTGGGGCGGCAGTTTGGCGTGGAAGGCATCCCGCACACGGTCATCATCGGCAAGGACGGCAAGGTGGTGTGGGTACACAGCGGCTACACGCCCGAGGCCGCGAAGGAGGCGGCCGCGGCGGTGACGAAGGCGCTGGCCGCGCCGTGACGAGAACCCTCAACGTGTGCCGCGATGAGAACGCATCATTTCCTCCGTAGCAACCGACGTGAGGAGGCTCATTTTTCCGGGGGCGGATGTGATGATGCGATCAGAGCCTCCTTACGTCGGCTGCTACAGGTGCTGGGCGCTGCGCTTGCATGGGTGTGTGCGTTTGGTTTTGCAGAGGACCGCCTCATCTGGCGTGGTGATGACGCGATGACGGGTCAGTTCCTTGGCTGTGATGAAACCACGGCGCTGTTTGCCGCTCCGTTGTTTCGTGATCCGATCTCGGTGCGGCTGGGCGAGCTGAGTCATGTGGAGCTGGCGGCGGGAGAGCGACAGCCCAAGGGCCCGTTCATCGCACTGCTGGCGGATGAAACAAACGTCGCGGGCGACATCGTCGCGATCACTGGCGCCAGCGTGACGATGCGCAATGCGCGGCTGGGTGATCTTGTTTTGCAGCGCGAGGAGATCGTCAGCATCCGTCGCATCGATGCGAGTGATCCGGGTGGAGTGCCGCCCGTTGCAGTCAGCAGCGCGCTGACGGATTTCCTGGCGGGAGAGGTTCCGGTTTTGCGGAAGCCCAATCTCAACGCGGCGCCCGCGGCCGATGCTAAGATCGTCACCATCCCCTCCACGCTGCCCGAGATGGCGGACATCGTGCTCAAGATGCGCGTGAAGCCGGAGCCGCGCTTCAAGCTGGTGATCACGGGTGCGAACGGGAGAAACGTGATCCTCGAGGCGACGGAAGGCACGCTCCATGGCGACCTCGTGCTGCAAGGCCGCGTGTTCCTGCGCATCTGGCGTGTGCCGGCTGTGGATGGATTTGCGAAGCTGCATCTCCTTTGGAATCAGCGCACCGGGGCCTGCCATCTTTACTCATCGACGGGCGAGCCTCTCGGTGACACGAACCGCGGCCCGGTGGCCGATGTGCTCGCGGAGAAACAAGGTGTGCGCACCGAGAATCGCGGCGCGGTGGACAGCATCGAGCTGCTGGGTGTGAACTCATGGGACGGCGAGCTGCCGAAGGGTGACGCGGATGACAAGCCCTCGGTACGGCTCGTGGATGGCAGCGTGGTGACGGGCACAGTCGTCAGCAGCGATGCGCGCGAGGTACTGGTGCGGCCCGAGAAAGGCGGGGAGATCAAAATCATGCTGGAGAAGATCGCGAAGATCAAGCTGGTGCGGCGTGGCATTGCGGCAGCGCGTCCACGGCAGACGGAGCTGTGGTTTCACGACGGCACGCGCATCGGCGGAAAACTCACGGGCATCAAAGACGGCACGGGAGCGATGATGACGCGCTTTGGGAAGGAGCCGGTGAAGTTCGCGCTCGGGGATGTCGCGCGGGTGATGTTTAGCGGGTTGTCAGACGAGTCAGACAAGTCTGACTCGTCCGCCATCGAGTTCTTCGTGGACACACTGCATCATGATGCCGGCGTGTTGCACGGCGACCTGATGCCTGGCGGCGAAGGACTGCGCTGGAAAACACGCGGGACGGTCGCGGCAGTCATGATCGCGAGCGGCGTTGAGTTCTCCATCTCGCGCATGGTTGGGAAAGGCGCGGGCGCGGATGATGCGTTGTTCTTTTTGTCCAACGGCGAGGTGTTGTCCGGCAAGCTCTCCGGCATGACGCGCGAGAGCATCGATGCGGAGTGGGTGACGGCCGGACGCGCGACGATCCCCGCAGACATGCTGCGAGCGATCCGGCTGCCTGGCGACCGTGTGAGCATCAGCGGCTTTGATGACGAGGGGTGGGTGCCCATCGCCAATGACAAAGGGGCGGTGTCCCTCAAAAAGGACGAGGCGCTGATGAAGGGATCGTGCGCCCTCGGACATCCCGACATCATGCGGGCGGATGAAATTCGATTCACCTGGGAGAAGCCGGAGCGTTACGCCACGCTGACGATGAAACTGTTCTGCAACGAGGTGTCCACCACGGCGAGCG
Organism: Verrucomicrobiaceae bacterium; assembly: GCA_031425215.1. Taxonomy (GTDB): domain Bacteria; phylum Verrucomicrobiota; class Verrucomicrobiia; order Verrucomicrobiales; family Verrucomicrobiaceae; genus JANPIW01. The sequence continues at coordinate 17,142 of JANPIW010000337.1, read as the reverse complement.
GCGTGTCGTTCTATCTTCAAGTGAGCAACAGCGCCGTGCGGGTGATGCAGCAGATCGGGACGGGCCGTTATCGCACGATCTCGCCGGACATGCGATTCAATGAGAGGCTGGCCGTTCGATTGAAAACGGTGGATGAAGGCGTGCAGGTTTTCATTGATGACTCGCGCGGATTCCTGATCTCAGTGCCAGAAGAGCAGCGACATGGGAGCGGGCTGGTGATGTCCTCCAATGCATCATTGCAGCGCAGAGTCCTGGCGGTGGCCAATGGGAAGCTCTTTGTGGGAACTGCTGATTCTCCCATCAAGCTGACCGGCCTCAGCACGCAGACTACAGGCACAGGCGCGTGGTCGCCATTCGTCCTGCCGCATGTGAAGGCCGAGGCGCTCACCATCCCGCGCTTTCGCAAAGACGATCCGCCGCGCCACATCCTCATCGGCGCGAACCGCGATGTGCTGCGCGGAGAGATCGAGGCCATCGCGGGGGAGCATCTGCGCTTTCGCAGCGGGCTGGATGTGGTGACGATCCCGCTCGCGCGCATCGCGGCTATCATTACGCCAAAGGAGCCGACGAATGAGCGGTCGGCGTCATCAACCGAAACGCTTTTGCTTCCAGACAAATCCGTGAGCGACATTCTCGCGTCCGCGATCAAGCGAGCGCGCGAGGGACCTCCGCCCGCGCATCTCGTCACTCTGAACAATGGCGCGCGCATCCGCATGACCATTGAGCACGTTGATGCGAAGACGATGAGCGGCGCGCATCCGCTGCTGGGCCGCTGCACGGTGCCTCTAGCGCAGGTGAAAACGATTCAGTCGCCTGCGACTGCAACGCTGCCGTCATCATCGGGCCTCCACACTTGGCAGCTCGCCTACGCGCGGGAGCCGGTGCTGCCCGAGAGCGGCGGCGAGGAGAACGCGCTGCTGGACAAAGGTGCGCCTGTGTTCTCGCTCCCGCTTCTCGGCGGAGGCGATTTTGATTTGAGCAAACACGCGGGCAAAGTCGTGGTGCTCGACTTCTGGGCGACGTGGTGCGGGCCGTGCGTGAAGTCGCTGCCCGGTCTCATCGAGGCGATGTCTGTTTTCCCCGCCGACAAGGTCGCGCTCATTGGTGTGAACCAGGGTGAGAGCGAAACAGTGGTGCAAAAGTTTCTCGAAGTACGCGGTTGGAAACTCACCGTCGCGCGCGACTCCGCGCAAAAAGTTGCGCGCGCTTACGGAGTGGAAGGCATCCCGCACACTGTCATCATCGGTCGCGATGGTAAGATCGTGTGGGTGAAGACGGGCTTCACTTCAGAGAGTGCAGATGAAGCTGCAGCCGCAGTGAGGAAAGCGCTGGGAGAGTGATGTGGCTGGAAGCTGCGTTGTCGTCCGCCGTGCGTTTCGCGGAATCGGAATTCCGCGCTACAGCAGTGCCCTCACCGCGCGCAGTGATGCATCGACCTTCAAGCGCTCGGCGTCGGCGATGGGATTGGAAGCATGAAGCTCCAGCAGCCGCTCCATCGTGATGATGCCCGTGCCGAGCAGCCCATGCACCCAGGTGATGTCTTTAGCGCGGCCCGCCCAAAGTTTGTTGTAGGCGACATCGTGCGGATCAAGGCAGTGACCTTTAAGTCCCGGCGCGAGATCGATGATCGTAACGCGCTGCTGCCAGCCAGGAGGGGTGCAGCGGAAGACATCGGGAATGACGTAGTCGATATAGAATTCGTTCTCGGCGAAGAATTCGCTCTCCTGACCGCCGAGCTTGTCCACGAACTTGCTCTCGAAGTGGAAGACCGGGCGGTCGATGGGTGAAAAGTCCACATCAACGGACTGCCTCAAGCGCCCCTCGATTTCTGGGTGTAACGCGGACACGGCACCCGAGCCGAGAACGAAGACGGCGGGAAGCTCGGGCACACACCGGTGCATGACGATGCCGGCTTTTTGCAGGTCATCCAAAGTGAGCTCTTTCACGAATGGCCTCCACTTCTTCTGAGGTGACGAACGGCTCGCGCACAAAGGGTGAGGAAGATCGCAAGCGCTGGCCTTCGTCGTCAGCGGATTCCATGATCGCGGCGATTTCCTCGACGTTGTGCTTTTCAATTAGCTCGATCCATTCCAGAATCGCCGGGAAATGGTGGCGCGGACGCTCGATCATGCGCTGCAAAGCCAGTCGCACCAGCGCAGGATCCTCCCGCAGTCGCGCCGCGATGAGCTTGCCCTTCTGCCATGAAATCCAATCGCCCGCCGTGTAGCGGGGCGGGAGATCGAGCCACGGGGGAAAGGACTGCAGTTCGCGCTGATGGAGGGCATCGGTGCTGGCGGACATGGGCGCACTTTAGCGGCCCATCATGCGCTCGGCAATCGGGTTCACCTTCGATCTTGTCCCCGTCCTCCATCCTGCGCTCGCCTTGGTCAAATCAACATTCCCCGCCCGCTGCATTGCGCGTATTGCCTTTGTTTGATAGTCTCAGCCCCTGGCGTGTCCAAGACGCGTCGCCTCCCGACCACAACCATGCGCTCGCTTTTTCCCGCTGTTTCGTTGTCACTCCTCGCACTCGCCATTGCTCACGCGGGGCAGTTGCCGTTGGGATCGCCATATGTCGAGAGCGGCGGCTTCGTGCAGGGTGAGGCGGAGAATTATCATTTGAAAGGACTCTCCACCGTCGCGCCGGGCACGGATGACTGGGTGGAGGTTCCGACGGTGGCGGCGCAGGGCGCGACGTTTGAGAATGCGCAGGGCGGTTTGTTTTTTCAATGCCAGCCCGACGATGGCACCGCTCCATCCGCCACGTTCAGCGCCGCAACTCCCACGGGGACAAACGCGGGCGCCTACGCTGATTACAAGATTCAGATCGTCAATCCTGGCATCTACCAGCTCTTCCTCCGCTGGGATGGCCACAACGACAGCTCGGACTCGATCTACGCTGGCATCCTGGAGCTGGCGGATGGCATCGGTGGTACGAATCCGGACTGGTATGAGGACGCGGGCCACACGACATCGGATTTCAATCAGCAAGGTTGGGACGGTCTCGGCCAAGCGGAGGCAAATGTTTTCAATCCGAGCCAAGGCGCGATGACCTTCTCGCTCGCCGCTGGCCCTTACACGCTGCGCATCATGGCGCGCGAGGATGGCGTGGCGCTCGATGCGTGGCGGCTGCAGCTTTTCCCGACGGCGACGGCGAGCGGCAGCGTGATCATCGGGCAGGATGAGTTCGCCTATGTGGATGGCGCGATCGCGGGAAAAAATGGCGGCGCGAACTGGAACTTCGACAACACGACGAACAACGGCGGCAACATCGGATTCACTGGCGCGGCTGGCTCCACATGGGACGCGGTGTTTGGCACGCCGACGATTCTCGCGGGCAAGCTCACGACGCAGGACTCGGGCGCGAAGCGCGAGTACGGCTCGCCCTCGGAGGCGGATGGTGCGGTGAATGATGCGTTCTCCACGGCGCACCGGCAGGTTTATTATCGCGTGCAGATGACGCGCGCGGCCGGAGCGACGTGGACGGGGATCAGCTCGTATGACTTCGGCACGGAGCAGATATTTTTTGGCGTGCCCTTCAACGTGAACCCGTCATCAGGCGTGCGGGAGTTTGGCATCGAGCAGGCTGGTGTAACGTATTCGGGGATGCCGGTCGTCAATGGCGTGAGTTACGATCTCGTGGCGAAGCTCGACTTCGTGAATGACGTGATCGCGCTCTATGTGAACCCGAACTTCTCGCTGCCCGAGAGCCAGAACGCGCCCGTCGCCACGCGGCCTTATATCTTTGGGAGCTGGAGCACGGCGATGCGCCTCGGCTCCGGCGGCGCGGGCGCGACGACTTGGGATAATGCAGTCATCGGCACGAGCTGGAGCGCGGTGCAGCGCGCGTATCCGGTGAATGTGCCTGCCGTTGGCGCGGACATCGTCATCGGCAAGGAGACCTTTGATTATCCCGGCGGCAACATCGTGAATCGCGACGGCGGCACGGCGTGGGACTTTGATAACAACAACAGCGGCGACGCATTTGTCGGGCACACGCAGATTCAGTCGAGCTGGGACAATGCGTTTGGTGATCCGTACGTCGATGGTGAGCGGCAGTCGCTCGGCACCTGGGAATCCGGCGCGAAGCGCGAATACGGATCACCGAGCGAGGCGAACGGGACTTTCAGCAACGCGGGCACGTCGCAATACAAGCAGCTTTACTACCGCTTCGAGATGCTACGCAGCGGCCCTGGCGTGTCTTGGAGCGGCGCGAGCGTGTATGAATTTGACACTGAGCGCATTCTCTTCGGCGTGCCGTTTGCGGTGAATCCCTCGTCAGGTGTGCGCGAACTCGCGATCCACAATCTCGGAACGAACACGCACACCTTCACCGGCATCGTGCCCGTCAACGGCGCGCGCTACAACCTCGTGGCAAAGGTGGATTTCGTCGCGGGCACCGTGTCGCTCTTTGTGAATCCGAACTTCGCAGCTGGCGAGCCTGCTCCGACGGCGACAATGGCTTGGACGGGCGGCGCATCGACGGCGCTGCGCTTCGGCAGCGGCGGCAGCGCGCCGACGTATTGGGATGATGTGGCCGTGACGACGAGCTGGGCGGCGATGCAGAATCTTTTCCCGACCGCGATTGTGGCTGCGGGATCGGACATCCTCATCGGCAGCGAAGCCTTCGCGTATGCGGACGGCGGCATAGGCGGAAAAGCAGGCGGCGCGCATTGGGATTTTGAAAACCAGGACTTCGGCGACGGCACCGCGACGCACACCTTGCAGCCCTCGAATTGGGACACCGCGTTTGGCTCGCCATCCGTCACGTCTGGCGCGCTCTCCACGCAGGAAGCCGGCGCGCTGCGGCAATACAACGGCGTGGAAGCCGATGGCGCGATCAACAAGGAGATCGGCACCGTGCATCGGCAGGTCTATTACCGCTTTGAACTGACGCGCACCACTGGCGCGACGTGGAGCGGCGCATCATTCTTTGATTTCGGCAACGAGCGCGTGCTCGTCGGCGTGCCGTTCGCGATCAATCCGGCATCGGGCTTCCGTGAGTTTGCGATCCACGATCTTGCGAATGGTCACACCTACAGCGGCATCCAGCCTGTGGCGGGCCAGACGTACACCGTTGTGGCGAAGCTCGACTACAACGCCAGCCTTGTCTCGATGTGGGTGAATCCCGATCTCACGCAAACGGAGGCAGCGAATCCCCCGACGATCACGCGCGCATGGTCAGGACTGAGTTGGAACACCGCGATCCGCCTCGGCTCCGGCGGCAGTGCTGCGACGACCTGGGATAACGTGGCTGTCGGCTCAAGCTGGCGCGTGATCCAGGCGCCGCTCAGCCCGCCGCTCACGGTGAACGACAGCGTGACGATGCGGCATTTGTCAAAGGTTCTGCTCGATGTGAAACGCAACGACGCGGGCGCAGGCACGGTGGAGATCGTCACGCCACCATCGAGCGGAAGCGCCGTGCTCGACGGCGAGGGCCGCATCCGCTACACGCACACCACGGGCACACCGGCGAGCGACTCGATGACGTATCGCCTCGCCGGCATCAGCGGACAAAGCTCCGCGCCAGCGACCGTGACGTTCACTTTCTCCAATGCGCTGCGCTTGCCGAACACGACCTCGAACGTGCCGCTCGCACCACCAAACACCGGCCTCGCCGTCGTCGATGCGTTCCCAGGCGTGACGATGACCACGCCGACGAACATGGCCAATGTGCCCGGCACCAACAAACTCGTGATCACCGAGCGCACGGGAAAAATCTGGCTCATCCCCGATGTCACTGCGGTCACACCGACGAAGCAGCTTTTCATGGATCTCGCCGGCGTGGTGAATCCGCGCGCGACGGAGGATTTCCAGGACGACGGCAATGAGCTGGGCCTCAAAGGCATCGCGTTTCATCCGAACTTCGCCAGCAACCGCCAGTTCTTCGTCACCTACTGCCTCACCATCAGCGGCCAGCGTCACGTCCGCCTCGCACGCTTCACCGCGACAGTCGGCGATCTGAATGTGGGCGACACCGCGAGCGAGCAGCCCTTCATCACGCAGCTCAACGACGAGACGGTGCATAATATCGGCAGCGTGAAGTTCGGCCCGGATGGCTATCTCTATTTCATCTGCGGCGACGAAGGTTTTATTAATGGCGTGAACAACAGCCAGCGCATCGACCTCGATTTCTGGTCCGCCATGTTCCGCATCGACGTGAACCGGCTGCCCGCGAACCTGGAGCCCAACGCGCACGCCGCCATCGCGCTGAACGCTGGCACCGCGTACTACAAAGTGCCTGCGGGCAATCCATTCGTCGGCGCGACTTCGCTGAACGGCGAGCCGCTGCCAGGCCCTGGTCCCGTGCGCACCGAGATTTACGCGCTAGGTTTCCGCAATCCGTGGCAGTTTAATTTTGACCAGCAGGCTCCGAACGAGCTTTGGGTCGGTGATGTGGGCGCGGAGCTTTGGGAGGAAGTGAACGTCGTCACCGCGGGCGGCAATTACCAGTGGGCGTACAAAGAAGGCAACGTCACCGGCTGGAAACTGAATCCGCCGCCCGGCTTCAGCGGCACACCGCCTGTGTGGACGTATCCGCATGGCACGGGCACCTTCGCGGGCAACAGCGTCACCGGCGGCGTGGTGTATCGCGGCACCAAATATCCATCGCTGACCAACAAGTATGTGCTCGCGGATTTTGTCACCGGCCACATCTGGACGCTCGTGCGCAACGGCGTGAACCCGCCCACGGTCGAGCGCGTCGCGGGTGAGGCGGGCATCGTCGCCATCGGTTTTGATCCATCGAACGGTGACATTCTGATGCTCGACTACGGCGATGGCAAAGTGCGCCGCCTCACCACGACGACGGTGGACAATTCATTTCCCGCGAAACTCAGCGACTCCGGCCTCTTCGCCGATCTCAGCGATCTCGCGATGAATCCCGGCATCGAGCCTTACAACATCAATCTTCCCTTCTGGAGCGATTACGCGCGGAAGTCGCGCTGGTTCTCGATTCCTGATGCTGTCTCGACATTCACCTACACGCAGGATGGAAACTGGACGCTGCCCAACGGAGCGATCTGGATCAAGCACTTCGACATGGATATGAACCGCGACAGCGCGAGCAACGCCAAGCGGCTCGAAACGCGGCTGCTCGTGAAGAACGCCACCGGCAGCTACGGAGTGAGCTACCGCTGGAACGACGCGGGCACCGAGGCATTCCTCGTGGATGACAACGGCGTCGATTTCAATTTGAACATCACCGTCAGCGGCAATCCCTATGTGCAACACTGGCGCATCCCGAGCCGCGCGGAGTGCATGGCCTGCCACACGCCAGCGGGCGGCCACGCGCTGAGCTGGGAAACGCGGCAGCTCAATCGCAGTGGCACGCTCGGCGGCGCGAACGGCAATTTTCTCTCGCTGCTCGACATGGCCGGCTATCTCACCTCGCCGCCCGCGCCCGCCAGCGTGACGAACCTGCCGAAATACGCCACGCCCGCCGACACCGCGCACACTCTGGAGACGCGCGCCCGCTCGTGGTTCGCCGTGAACTGCTCCTACTGCCATCAAAGCGGCGGCACGGGCTTCGGCGTCTTCGATCTCAGCCCGCAGCTCTCGCTGACCGGCACGAACCTCATCGACGGCCACATTTTCAACGCGCAGCAGGCGGATCACAAAGCCATCGTGCGCGGCTTCCCGGCCAAGTCCGTGCTCTACAACCGCCTTTCGGCCTCGAACGGCTACACACGCATGCCGCCGCTGGCCACAGCCGAGATCGATCCGGTGGGAACACAACTCATCGCCGACTGGATCAACGAGGCCGTCAACCGCAGCACCTACCAGGAATGGCGCGTCGCGAATTTCGGCAGCGGCATCTCCGCAGTCGGTGCGCAGACTTTTGACGCGGACAAGGACGGACAAACGAACCTCACCGAATGGCTCGGCGCGACCGGCCCGCTCAATGGCAGCGCGTTGTTCCGCCCGAGCGTGAGCACGAGCGGCGGGAATGTGACCGTGGAGTTTCCGAATCTGCCCGGCCGCCTCATCCGTGTGCAAACGAGCACGAACCTTTTCAATTGGTCGCCATGGAATGTGACCGGCAACAACGGCCTTCCGCTGCCGAGCGGTTCGACGCGCAGCTTCACCGCGCCCATGGATTTGCCACAACGTTTCTTCAAGCTCGAGGTGCAGGAGCAGTGAAGTAGCTCGGGGCGACTCGCTCCGAGTACAAAAAATGAGGCGCGGTTGCTGAATCAATCGCATCGCGATAGTCTGGCGACCTTCATTCCGCCATGACTCCCATTCTCCGCATCCTTCTCATCAGTCTCGTCGCGTCACTCACGTTGCCCGCGCAGGACAACCCCAACATCGTCATCATCTACGCCGATGATCTCGGCTACGGCGATCTGGGCTGCTACGGGCATCCGACGATCCGCACACCGAATCTCGACCGCATGGCGGCGGAGGGGATGCGGTTCACACAGTTCTATTCAGCGGCGGAGGTTTGCACGCCGAGCCGCGCGGCTTTGCTCACGGGGCGCTATGCGATCCGCAGCGGGATGTGTCACAACAGGTTTCGTGTGTTGCGCAATGTCTCGACAGGGCATTTGCCGGAGGGGGAGGTGACGTTGGCCGAGTTGCTCAAGACGCGAGGCTACACGACGGGCTGCGTCGGCAAATGGCATCTCGGCGTGTGGGCGAACAATCCGGCGGGGCACCCGAAGCATCATGGATTCGATCTCACATTCGGCCTGCCGCACTCGAACGACATGGATCCTGTCGGCCCGCGCCCAAAGGACGAGGACAACAAGGATGACCCGGATCAGAAATGGTGGAAGGCGCCGCTTTTCGACGGGGAGAAGCTGATCGAGCAACCCGCGGACCAGACGACGCTCACGCGCCGCTACACGGAGCAGGCGGTGAAATTCATCGGCGAGCGCAAGGGCAGGCCGTTCTTCCTCTACTTTCCGCACACGTTTCCGCACACGCCGATCTATGCGTCGGAGTCGTTTCGCGGGAAGAGCGCGCGCGGGCGCTATGGGGACGTGGTGGAGGAGATCGACTGGAGCGTGGGCCAGGTGCTGGACGCGTTGCGCGCGGCGGGGGTCGAGAAAAACACGCTGGTCTTTTTCTCCAGCGACAACGGCCCGTGGCTGATCCGCGGCGGTGCGGGCGGCAGCGCGGGATTGCTGCGCGATGGCAAAGGCTCGACGTGGGATGGCGGGATGCGCGTGCCTGGCATCGCGTGGTGGCCGGGGAAGATCGGGCCGGGCAAGGTCTGCCGCGAGGTGGCATGCACGATGGATCTTTTCACCACGGGTGCGAAGCTCGCGGGCGCGGCGGTGCCGCAGGATCGGGCGATCGACGGCAAGGACATCACGCCACTGTTGTTTGAAAAGGGTGCGGTGGAGCGCGATGCGTTCTTTTATTACTGCGGCAGCGAGCTGTTCGCCGCGCGCGTGGGGCCGTGGAAGGCGCACTTCATCACGCAGGCCGCTTACGGCGAACCAAAGCCAACCGTTCTTGAGACGCCTGAGCTTTACCAGCTTGAGCACGATCCCAGCGAGACGCGCGATGTGGCATCTGAGCATCCTGACGTAATCGAGCGCATTCGCGCGGCGGTGGCAAAGCATCAGGCGGAGCTGAAGCCTGCGCCCACGCAGCTCGAAGCCGTGATGGAGGAGGCGAAGAAATGAGCACGCATCGCTTTGGAGTGCGGGGGCGCAGCGAGGAACGAGCGGAGACACCGCTTTTGCTTCGGACTGTTTCACGCGTTCTGACGCTTACACGCGCACGAGGGAAAGCGGTGTCTTCACCCCTCCGGGGTTTCGCCACCGCACTCCAAAGCGCTGCCGCGCTGCTCCTCGCCACATCCGCGCTCGCGCAGATCACGCGACCACCTCTTCCTGCGCGCGAGTTTCGCGGCACATGGATCGCGACCGTTCGTTGCGTCGATTGGCCGAGCGAGCCGGGTTTACCGACGGAGAAACAGAAGAAGCAGCTCCTCGACCAGATCGACAAGGCAGCGAGCCTGGGGCTGAACGCGATTGTGTTTCAAGTGCGTCCAGCGGGCGACGCGATGTACCAATCGAGCATCGAGCCGTGGTCGCCGTGGCTTACTGGCGAGATCGGGAAAGCGCCGTCACCGCTGTGGGATCCGCTGGAGTTTGCGGTGACGGAGGCGCACAAGCGCGGCATGGAGCTGCACGCGTGGTTTAATCCATACCGCGCGCTGGCGACGACGACGCGCTTCACTCCGAAGGGGAATCACATCTGCGCGCAGCACCCGGAGTGGACGATGCGCTATCACATCGACACCTGGATGGACCCCGGAGAGCCGGGTGTGCGCGAGCGCACGAAAGCGGTGATCCTCGACGTGACGCGCCGCTATGACGTGGATGGCATTCACATCGATGATTATTTTTATCCGTATCCGGTGAAGGGCGCGAACGGCGAGCTGGCCCCGTTTCCCGATGACAAAAGCTTCAAGCGCTATCAGGCCGCGGGCGGAAAGCTGGAGCTACCCGCGTGGCGGCGCGAGAATGTGGACACGCTGGTGCGCGAACTTTACGAGGGCATCAAGGGTGTGAAGCGCTGGGTGAAATTCGGCATCAGCCCCTTCGGCCTTTGGCGGCCTGGTTTTCCCGAGGGCACAGGCGGCGGACTCGATCCGTATGAGGACCTGGGCGCGGACTCTCGCAAGTGGCTGCAAAGCGGCTGGGTGGATTACCTCGCGCCGCAGCTGTACTGGCCCATCGAGCCGGCGAAGCTGAGCTTCACCACCTATTATGATTGGTGGCTGGAGCAGAACACGATGGGCCGACACATTTTCCCCGGCATGGCGCTCGACCGCATCGGCAAAGATCGCGGCCCCGGTGAAATCCTGCGCCAGATCAGCGAGGTGCGCGCGCGTCAATCGAAGGCCGTACCCGGACATCTGCACTGGAACTTTGGCGCGCTCTACGATGACAAAGGCAAGATCGGCACGCTGACCAAGCAGCGCGCGTATCAGACCGTGGCATTGCCGCCGGCCACGCCGTGGCTGAGCCAGACAGCGCTGCCGGTGCCGACGCTGAGCTTTGAAAAAAGAAGCGACGGGCTGTTTGTGAAGTGGGGATTTCAAGATGCAAGCCGGCTGCCGCAAGCGCGCTGGTGGGTGATGCAGGCATTCATCGCGGGCAAATGGGACACGCTGCGCGCGCTGCCTGGAAGCCAGCTCGAAATCAAATGGCCGGACAAAGCCGAGGCCGTCGCCATCCGCGCGGCGGGCAACGGCTGGGAGCTGAGCGAGGCCGCCTTCACCGCCGGCCGTCCGCAGTGACGCAGCGCAAAGTTCTGAGAGACTGCAACTCTCCGCATGGAGGCGTGTTTCATGACCCGCATGAAAACATCCAACCTCTCCGCCATCGCGTGTCTCCTCCTCGCCTCCACCACCTTTGCCCAGGACGAGGGCAAGCCGCGACGCGAGGGAGAAATCCGCGAGTTGATGCAGAACGCCGAGAAGGCCAAAGCCGCCGGAAAAATGGATGAGGCTCGCGAGCTGGCTGAAAAAGCGCGGCAGTTGCACGGCGAAGGACCACGTCGTGGCGAGGGCGCGCAACGCCCTGCGATCAAACGCGATGGCGCGATGAACGAGCGCCTCGCGAACGTCAAAAGAGAAATCGAGGAGCTGCATCGCGCCGGCAAGCATGATGAAGCCAACAAGCTGCGCCAGAGCATCGAGAAGCACATGCGTGGCGAGCACCGAGAGGCGCAGGGAGAGAAATCACGCCAGTCAGAAGGACCCGCCAAGTTGCGCCATCTGGCCGAGGCGATCCGGAATCTGCGCGAGGCCGGGCTTCCCGAAGAGGCAGCGCGACTGGAACCCATCGCGAAAAAAATGCACGCTGAGTTTGAAGCGCAGCATCGCGCGCAACAGCAGCCTCCGCACGAAGGCCCCGCGCGCCGTCCAGGTAACGCAGGCCCCGGCCCCGACCAGATGCACGCGCTCCAGGAACAGCTCCAGAAAATGTCCCGCTCCATCGAGGAACTCCAAACGCAGGTGCGCAAGCTTGGAGGTGCCGAGGAAGTGCGCCGTGGTACTCCGCCGCCGCCTTCACGCTGATCACTCAGCGGTGGCATTCATCCTGCTGACACGCCATCGTTGACGATGGAACAACGCGAACGGCACGGCACACTCGAAAAAGCCCTCAAACTCAATCTCTCTCACGCCATCTACGGCACCTTTGCCGAGATCGGCGCGGGGCAGGAGATCGCCCATTGGTTTTTCCGCGCGGGCGGCGCATCGGGGACTGTCGCCAAGACCATGTCGGCCTACGACATGACGTTCAGCGATGAGATTTACGGCAAGAGCGAGCGCTACGTCTCGCGCCAGCGGCTCGGGGCGATGCTCGACCACGAGTACCAGATCGTGCTCGACCGGCTGAACGCGAAGATCGGCGACGGCACCACCTTTTTTGTGCTCGCCGACACGGTACGCTCAAAGGGATTTAAGGACAAGGGCGCGGAATGCCACGGCTGGATGGGCCTGCGCTTCCAGGACACGCCGCGCGGCGCTCCGAATGACATCATGCTCCATGTGCGCCTGCTCGATGGCGAGGCGGCGCTGCAGGCTGATGCGATGGGCATCCTCGGCGTGAACCTCCTTTACGCCGCGTTCCACGAGCGCGCCGTGCTCGCGGATTTCCTCGGCGCGCTCATGGACGATCTCAACCGCTGGCGCGTGGAGATCGACATGGTGAAGCTCACCGGCCCCGCGTTTGCATCGCCCGCCTTTTCCGACCGCCTCTGCGCACTGCACCTCGTGCAGACCGGCCTCACTGACGCCGCGCTCTTCGGTCCCGACGGTGAAATCCTCCAGGCTGCCGACGCGCTTTTCAACAAACCCGTCTTCGTCCTGCGCGGCAGCTTTGATCCCGTCACGCGTGTGAACATCGACATGCTCGAGCGCGGAGAGGCAGCCTTCGCGCGCGATTTCGGAGCGGATGCGGACGGGCACGAGCAGATACTCGAGCTGACGATGCACAATCTCCTCAGCGAGGGCGGCGCGGTGCGGCACGAGGACTTCCTCGCGCGCGCCGATGTGCTCCAGGCGCTGGGAAAAAAAGTGCTCATCTCGAAGTTTGCGGAGTTTCACCGGCTCAGCGCCTACCTCGCGCGCCACACCAAGCGGCCCATCGGCACCGTGCTCGGCCTGCCGTTGTTTGAGGAGCTGTTCAGCGACCGCTGGTATGGCGATCTCGCCGGCGGTTTGCTCGAGGCGCTCGGCCGTTTGTTCAGAAACCGCATGCGCCTCTATGTCTATCCGATGGGCGATCCGGCCACGAGGCAGATCCACACCGCGCGCGACGCGCGCATCACGCCCGAGCAGCGCCACCTGCTGTCCTACCTGCTGGACAGCGGCAGCGTGCGCTGCATCGAGGACGGATTGCAGGAATGCATGTTCGAGACCAGCGACGACGTGCGCCGCATGATCCACACCGGCGACTCACGCTGGAAACAACTCGTGCCCGAAGTCGTGCTCCGCTACGGAAAATGGGCCGCGGCGTGAAAGGGCGGAGCTGACATCCGCCTCAGCGCAGGGGCAATCCGTGCCGCTGCCAGAAAGCCGCGAGTTCGGCCTGATTGCCATTGAAGACGTTGCGCTCCACGGGGCGGTCGAGATTGCCGAAGTACAGCGGAAAGGAGCGCCCGCCGCCCGAGTACACTTTGGGCCGCGACCGGCCGCCTTCCCAATCGACGCCGCCATACTGCCAGAGCGTCCAGCGGGGCCAGACATTGTACTGCGCGGTGAGTCCTTCCGGGCTGCCGGGCGCGGGGAAGACGCGGCCCGCGCCGCTGGTGGATGAGTAGAGCGCACACCAGTACGGCGCGCGGCGGAGTTTGTTTTTTGTCCCGGCATCAGCGCGGCTGAGCAGCAGGCGCAGGTGCTCGCTATTTTCCAAATAGGCGACGGGCACAACGCCAGTGCGCGATTCCACGCGATCGAGAAAGCGGGTGATGTCGGAGAGGCGGGAGTGCGCGTCGAAGTCACCGCAAAGCAGAAGCGAGGGAGCGCTCCAAGCGCGGCTGCTGGCGAGAGCTTTGGCGCGGCTCACAAACTGGTCCGCCTGTGCGACGGCATCGACATGGTTTTGCAGACGGTAGTAAACGCCAGGGAGCAAGCCCGCGCGATCCGCGGAGGCGAGGAAGGTGCCGCATTTCTCGTCGAGGTTCCCGCCCTTCCCCACGCGCGCGATGAGTCCGTGCGCGCCGCTGTTGCGGAGGGCGGCCACGTTGTGCTCGGAGTAGCTCACGCCCTCGCGCTGCCGTTCCTTGGGATCATAGGCGGAAACATTGATGATCTGCGTCATGCCGCCGGAAGACGCGGCGGGTTTGCTCGCGGGCGCGGGACCTGGCGTGGAGCATTGGGTGAGCAGAATGCAGAGGGGAAGAATGAGAAGACGGGTTTTCATGACGTGCGCCATCATGGAGCGCGATAAAACTTCGGCATCAAAATGAACGTGCGTTTTTTCGCGTCCCATGCCCCCGAGCGGGCGGCGCCCAACCCACGCGCCGCCCGCTGAATGATGTCCCAACCCAGGACAAATCAGTCGAGCGTGTGCCCCCACACCGCCGAATACCCATCTCGCGGAACATCGTTACAAACTTTGTGAAACTATTTTTCTCCGCGCTCCGCCGGAGAGTCCGTTTGAGCATTCCGGCGGATCGCTCCATCATCGCGCCATGGCCGACATTCTTTTCCTCGCCCCGCTGCCCGATTTTCTCACGCAACCGCTTCTCGCGGCGCATCGCTGTCACACCTCGATGGATGGCCGCGAGGAAATGATACGCGCAGTGGTCGGCCAGGGTGGGACGAGCTACAGCCGCGAGATTCTGGAGCGGCTGCCGAATGTGGAGATCATCTCCGTCCTCGGAGTGGGCTACGACCGTGTGCCTCTGGATTACTGCAAAGCGCGCGACATCCGCGTGACGAACACGCCCGATGTGCTGACCGATGATGTGGCGGACATCGCGGTGGCATTGGTGCTGATGACGAGTCGCAAGCTCGTGGCGGCGAATCGCTATCTGCACGAACGCAAATGGCTGGGCGGACCATTCGAGATGGCCTCGGCGCTGCGAGGAAAGACGGCGGGCATCATCGGGCTGGGGCGCATTGGAAAAGCAATCGCGCACAGGCTCGCGGCGCATGGCATGGAGATCGCGTATCACGGACGACACGCGCAGACTGATGTGCCTTGGCGCTTTTGCAGCAATCTCGTCGAGCTGGCGCGTGAGGCGGACTTTCTCATCGTCGCCTGTCCCGGCGGCGCGGAGACGCGGCACATCGTCAATGCGGAGGTGATGGCCGCGCTTGGCAATGTAGGCACGCTCATCAACATCGCGCGCGGAAGCATCGTGGATGAAGCAGCGCTGATCGA
The DNA here is from genome assembly GCA_031425215.1 of Verrucomicrobiaceae bacterium. GTDB lineage: Bacteria > Verrucomicrobiota > Verrucomicrobiia > Verrucomicrobiales > Verrucomicrobiaceae > JANPIW01. Next base: position 1,780 of record JANPIW010000337.1, on the reverse strand, counting down.
CGCGCTCGCCACTGGCACGATCAAGGCAGCGGGGCTTGATGTTTTTGAAAACGAGCCGCATGTCCCGGCGGCATTGCTCTCCGCGCCGAACGTTGTTTTGCTCCCGCACATCGGCAGCAACACGCAGGAGACACGTCGTGCGATGGCGGATCTCGTGGTGCGGAATCTGGCGGCGCATTTTGCAGGGCAGCCGCTCGTCACGCCCGTGCGCATGTGAGGCCCGCGGCCAAAGCTTTGTCTTGTCACGCGCGCACGACTTCGCTAAAACCGTCGTAATTCCATCCACCATGAAAACCAATCGTCGCCATTTTCTCACCGCATTCGCCGCCTCCGTCGCGTCATCTGTCATCGCCCGCGACTGGTCGGGGCGGACGCCGGAGCGCTATCCTGATCCCGATGTCATCGCGCTCGATCCTACGTTTGAAAAACTGATCCAGGGGAACTCGCCCATCCGCCGCCTGCACACCGGGATGCTCTGGGCCGAGGGGCCAGCATGGAATGGCACAGGCAACTACCTCGTGTGGAGCGACATCCCGAACAACGCGCAGATGCGCTACCTGCCCGAGGACGGCCACGTCAGCGTGATGCGCAACAACGCGAACAACAGCAATGGAAACACCTTCGACCTCGCGGGCCGCCAGATTTCCTTCGAGCACGCCACCCGCCGCGTCGTGCGCTACGAGCTGGACGGCAAGATCACCGTGCTGGCCGAGAAATTTGAAGGCAAGCCCTTCAACGCCCCCAACGACGGCGCCGTGCATCCCGACGGCAGCGTGTGGTTCACCGACCCCGGCTACGGCAGCATGATGGATTACGAGGGCAACAAAGGCGAGCTGCTGCTCAAAGAGGCCGTCTATCGCATCGACCCAAGCGGCACGATCACAAAAATCACCGACGATCTGGATAAACCGAACGGCCTCTGTTTCTCACCCGACTACAAGAAGCTGTATGTCGTGGACACCGGAGCACCGAAGAACATCCGCGTTTATGACGTGGAAGGGACGAAGGTGAAGGTGGGGAAGGAGTTTGCGGTGATGAATCTGCCAAATTGGTCTGCGGATGCTGATCTCCAAATAAAATCACAATCCTTGCGACAGTCATTGGAAATTCTTGAAACCAAAAAGCCTCGGCAAATGCGCTCTAGTAATCCGAATGGACCGCTTCCAAACAAAGCAGAACAAGCAATGATCGATGCGTGGATCGCAGAAAGTAACAAGTTATCTAAAGAGTCCCGAGATGCGACCGCCGCCGTGATGCTTCAGCAAGACACTCGAAAACCATTTTCGATTGAACGCACCAAAGGCAAAGGAGGTTCAGACGGAGTCCGCTGCGACATCGAAGGAAACTTGTGGGCAAGCGCTGGATGGATCGGTGATGGATACGATGGCGTTCACGTCTTCAATCCCGAAGGCAGTCGCATCGGCCTCATAAAGCTGCCGGAAACAGCGAGCAACCTCTGCTTCGGCGGCCCAAAACGAAACCGCCTCTTCATCACCGCGAGCCAGAGCTTGTTCTCCGTCTATGTGAACACGCGCGGCGCGCATCATTGCTGACTGCCCGTACGACGGGCTTGTCCGGCGCGAGAAGCGAACTTTGCACAGGCAACGACATTCGCCGGACTGCCCGTCTGGGACGAGCGCTCTCTTGCGCCCGATGCGGCGGGCAATTCCGCAAGAGCGCCAGTGGTGATGCAAAGCATAGGATGCGGAACAAGCCCGCCCTACATTCATCAATGCACGATCACCATCCCGCCATCCGCGCTCACGAAGGACATCGTCCG
>JANPIW010000336.1:0-4120 GCA_031425215.1 Verrucomicrobiaceae bacterium | reverse complement strand
ACGCGTGCTGCCCAGCGAGTTGCGGTCAACGCTGATGGTGCGACCCGCCATGAAGAGATTGGAGATGTCTTTGGAATAAAAGCAGCGGTAAGGCACCGGGTAGCCGTTCTTGCGGTCGGTGTGCTTGCCGAACTCGGCGCGGGAGATGAAGGGATTGTCAGGGAATTTCTTCGCATACTGCTCTTTCGGATAATGCAGATCCTGATCCCAGGTCGTGGGCACACAGCCATCGGGATGAATGATGCCCTTCACCATGTCCTCGCCATTGAGGATCATGTCGCCCACGATGCGGCGCGACTCACGCGGCCCGCCGATGTAGGCGAGCCAGGCGAGATCAAAGCTGCCGTACTTTTCCGGAGCAAGTGTGCGCAGCGCGGAGACGGCGCCATAAACCGCGCGGAAGTTCCAGTCGCGGATTCGCTCCAGGTCATTGATCGGATGCTGGTCAAAGCCGCTCTCCCAGAACCATTCGCCGTGCAGATAGTCCTGCGGATTTTGCACCGGCGTGTAGCCGAGGTCGTAGCCCGTCTGATTGGCGGCGTTCTTTTTTCCGATGTCGCCCAACTCCCTCGGCGGCGGGAAATCGTCGAGGCCGAGCGGCAGCGCCCACGGTGTCTTGGGCCAGGGACGCGGCTGCTCCTTCTTTTGCATCACCCACATGTTGCTCATGCCCATGCGGCCCTTCTCCTCCATCATGATCTCCGCGCCCGAGAGCGCGCCGACGGTGCCGTGGCCGGTGCAGTCCACGAAGAATTTCCCCCGAAAGCGCTTCTCCGCGCCCGTGCGCGTGTCCAGACCGACGACGGCGCGGATCTTCTTTCCGTCCATCTCGATGGCGTGGACATGCGTGTTCAAAAACAGGTCGATGCTCCTCTCAGCGCGCACCGCCTGCTCCTTGAGCTTGTCGTTGAATTCATCAGGCGTCGCCGCCGGGCTGTTGCTGGCGCGATCCGCAAACTCCTCCACGATCTCGCCGAGATGCGGATATAAACCGCGCCGCGTTCCGCCCATCGCCCACACTTGAATCTCGCTCGATCCATTGCCGCCGAGCACGGGCCGGTTTTGAATGAAGGCGACCTTCAACGCCTGACGTGCGCCTGAGATCGCCGCGCCCATGCCGGAGTATCCGCCGCCGACCACGACGAGATCGTACTCTTCCGTCTCAGGAGCTTTCTCGGGCAGCCCCAGCAGCTTGCGGCGCATGGTGTTGGTCTCCTTGAAATCATTCGATGGCTTGAACTCGAGGTCTTTGCTCAGAATGATCGCGTCCACGCGGCCATCAAAACCGGTCATGTCGTGCAGTTGGATTTTCACCGACATCATCCCGGCCACATCCACCACGCCGCCGTCCTCCCAAATCCAGTCTTTGCCCTCGTCGCCGAAGTCTTTTTGCAGCGGCTTGTTGAAAACCGTCATCTGAAAACGTCCCGGCGCTCCCGGCGCGTCCCAATGCGCCGTCCAATTTTTCGTCCGCACCCAGACACGATACTCGCCTTCAGTTGGCACCATCACATCCGCGCTCGCGTCCGCCACCGGCACGCCGAGGCCATGCGCCATGATATAGGCGCTGCCCATGATGTCGATGAACTGCGTGTCCAGCACCCACCCGCCCTGATCCTTGAACGACTCCGCCTCGACCCAGACCTGCTGGGCGCGCGAGACGAGCGGAGTGAGCGCGAGTGATGCAATGATGAGGAGGCGTGTGGCATTCATAGGGGTGAAAAGGGTGGCGAAAAACGGGCTGCAATCTGTGCCTCTTTCCGTCGCTTGTGCAACGACGCGCTTTCCTTTATAAAAGCCTCATGCCAACGCTCATCGAGAAACCATCCCGCGTCACCGCCGCCGGCAACAAGCCCAAGCTCATCGACGAATACATCGGCCGTGTAAACTCCGCCCACAGCGGCATCAGCATCGCCCACATGCGCAGCCCCGGCGGCTGGGTGGAGCCGGGGCAGACGCCCGAGTTTGAGGAGTACACCGTCGTGCTCAGGGGCACGTTGCGCGTCGAGCACAAGGGCGGCTGGATGGATGTGCAGGCGGGACAAGGAGTCGTTTCACACGCTGGCGAGTGGGTGCGCTACAGCACGCCCGGCGAGGATGGCGCGGAGTACATCGCGGTGTGCGTGCCGGCTTTCTCGATGGAGACGGTGAAGAGGGATGAATGAGGGAAGACAAAGTGCTCAGTGCTCAGTGTTGCCCGAGCGCGGTGCATTTTGACTTCGCACTGAGAACTGAGCACTGAGCACTTCGTTTATCATCCGCATGAACCGTCACCTTATCGCTCTCCTGACATCACTGGTTGCCTGCGTCTCCACAGCCGCGCCCCGCCCCAACATCGTCGTCATCCTCTGTGACAATCTCGGCAACGGCGACATCGCCTGCTTCAATCCGCAGACGAAGCATCGCACGCCGAATCTCGACCGCATGGCGGCGGAGGGGCGGAAGTTCACGAGTTTTTATTCCGCGAGCGGAGTCTGCACGCCGAGCCGCGCAGCGCTGATGACGGGGTGCTATCCGCGTCGTGTCGGACTGCACATCAGCGCCATCGGCGCGGCGGTGCTGCAGCCGGTGGCTACGCGCGGAATCAATCCGAAGGAGGAAACGATGGCCGAACTGTTGAAGGGCGCAGGCTACGCGACCGCTTGCATTGGCAAATGGCATCTGGGCGATCAGCCGGATTTCCTGCCCACGCGCAACGGGTTCGATTCGTACTTTGGCATTCCTTACAGCGAGGACATGGAGCGCGGAAGAGTGCCTGACCGCGACTGGCCCGAACTGCCGCTGATGCGCGATGAGAAAGTGATCGAGGCACCAGCAGACGCGCAGCATCTCACGCGGCGGCTCACGGAAGAAGCGGTGAAGTTCATCGCGGCAAACAAGGAGCGGCCGTTCTTCCTCTACTTCCCCGAGGCCGCGCCGGGCAGTCGCAAAGAATGCTATCCAGGCCCGGCGTTTCGCGGCAAATCCGCGAACGGGCTTTACGGCGACTCCATCGAGGAACTCGACTGGTCCGCAGGCGAGGTCATGAAGGCGCTCAAGCAAAACGGCATCGACGACAAAACCATCGTAGTGTGGACGAACGACAACGGCGCGGTGAACCGCAATCCGCCGCAAGGGAGCAACGCGCCCTACAAAGGCATGGGCTACAGCACCAGCGAGGGCGGCCAGCGCATGCCCTGCATCATCCGCTGGCCCGGCAAAGTGCCCGCCGGAACCGTGAGCGACGAGCTTTGCACGATGATGGACCTGCTGCCCACGCTCACGAAACTCGCCGCCTCGCCGCCGCCGAAAAATAAAATCGACGGCCACGACATCGCGCCACTCCTGCTTGGAGAGGCGGGCGCGAAGTCGCCGTACGACGACGCGGGCTTCTTCTATTACAACGTGAAGCAGCTCCAGGCCGTGCGCGCCGGAGCGTGGAAGCTTTACCTCCCGCTCGAAACGAAAGGCACCATCGCCGCCGGCAAGAAAGCACCATCGCAAAAGCTCGCGCTCTTCGATGTGCGCAACGATGTGACCGAGCAGACTGAAGCATCCGCGCAGCATCCCGAGATCGTCGCGCGCCTCACCGCGCTCGCCGAAAAAGCCCGCGCCGAGCTGGGTGATGGAGAGCAACGTGGAACCGGCCAGCGAGACGCCGGCCATGTGGAGCATCCGCAGCCGAGGGTGCCGTAGCGCCTCATCGTAGCTGCGCCCGCAAGGGCGGTCAGACGTGGGGCGGCCACACTCCCACTGATCACCTGCTTGCGCAGGCGGCTACCCTGAGCGGCTGTGCGGTTCCTTCCAACGAACGCCCGTCAAAGCAAACCTCTGCGTGCGGGAACCCTAACCAAATACGCTGCGTTCTCAAAAGGTGTATATGCCGCAACGATGTTTGGTCCGCGATAGAATTGAGTTCCCTTCGGAAACTCGAGATCAGGAAAATACGACGGAAGCAGTGGGTCTCTTGACCCCACGGAAAGCTTTGCAGAACTCCACATCTCATCCATGGCCTGCCTATCGATCGCGATGACGAATGTGTATGTTGTGCCGTCATTGAATGAGGTGTGCAGCTCGTGCTCAAGAATCACAATCGACTTGGGCGCATCCGCCCAGACCAGTTTTCGGAGTCTCGAACTTG
>JANPIW010000335.1:0-5934 GCA_031425215.1 Verrucomicrobiaceae bacterium | reverse complement strand
CCAGCAAACTGTGGACCTATCCCATCCCTGTCATGGTGCAGGAGGAGGGCGCAGCGTTCAAAGTGGACTGGCTTACCTTCGTGGAATTCAAAGACGACTTCCTTCGCACTTTCCTCACCGAGCATCAGGACGTGCCCGCGCGCTTCCACGTTGGCATCCGCCGCACGCACTACTTTGACGACGACGTGCCGGATCGCGAAAACAAGGACTGCTTTGAAATCACGCCTCCGCTCCCTGATTACGTCGGCTACGTTTTCGTGCCCATGAACTCACCGCTGGCGGACGACCTGCGGAAGAAATTAAGCTGGGACACGCGCATGTCCTACGTCGTCGTCGAGTTGCAGTGGAAAAAGCTCGGCGATTTCAAGTGGGTCGAGCTTACCGGAGTGCCTCAACTCAATTGGTACACGAAACCGCCAGCCGAGCAGCCCTCCGCGAAGGCGTCGGGTGCGAAGACTGACAGCGCCGCCGAAAAGGGACCGAGGGCTGTGAACTCGACCTCGGGAAAAGTGAAGTGATGCGTGGCGATTATTTCGTCACCGCTTCATCCAGATTCAGCAGCAGATTTGCCACCATCGTCCAGGCGGCGAGTTCCACTGGCTCCACGGCTACGGAGGCTTTGGAGTCGCCGTAGGTGATGAGCTTTTTGGCGGCCTCGGCGCTCGCGGTGAAGCGCGTGGCGTGATCTTTGAGGGCGGACTCGACGATGGCGGCCTCGGCTGCGGTGGGGAAGCGGCCGATGGCGGCGCGGAAGGCGAAGTTGATGCGCTGATCAAATGTGGCGCCGCCTTCGAGGAGGATGCGCTGGGCGAAATTGCGCGAGGCTTCGACGTGCTGGATGTCGTTCATGAGCACGAGCGCTTGCAGCGGTGTGTTGCTGCGCTCGCGGCTGAGGCAGTAACTCTCGCGCGCGGGTGCGTCGAAGGTTGTCATGGAGGGCGGCGGCGCGGTGCGCTTCCAGAAGGTGTAGAGGCTGCGGCGGTAGAGCGCGTCGCCGTTGTCGCGCACATAGTTGGCGGTGTTGCTGCCGGAGAAGCCGACGGGTTCCCAGATTTTTTCCGGTTGATAGGGCTTCACACCTTTGCCGCCGATCTCGAGATTGATGAGGCCGGAGACGAAGAGGGCATTGTCGCGAATGGTCTCGGCGTCGAGGCGGAAGCGCGGGCCGCGTGCTAGCAGGCGGTTTTCGGGATCGGCAGCGATGAGCGCGGGAGTGACCTCGCCGGACTGGCGATACGTTGCGCTCATCACGATCATCCGCACCAGCGCCTTCATGTCCCAGCCTTGCTCGCGGAAGGTGACGGCGAGCCAGTCGAGCAACTCGGGATGGCTGGGTGGCTCTCCTTGTGATCCAAAGTCGTTCGCGGTTTTCACCAGGCCGGTGCCGAAAAACTGCTGCCAGATGCGGTTCGCTGCGACGCGCGCGGTGAGCGGATGTTGCGGCGAGACGAGCCATTGCGCGAGATCGAGGCGGTTGTAGTCGGGTTTCTTCGGCAGTGAAGGGAAGACCTCGGGAGTGCGGCGCTTCACTTTGTCTCCCGGCTTGTCGTATTGACCGCGCACCATGATGAATGCCTCGCGCTGTTCAGGAAGATCGGCCATGACGAATGTGGAGGGGATGGCTTCGGTGAGCGTTTTCTTTTTTGCTTCGACGGCGAGTTTCTCGGCGCGCACTCCATCGACGATCTCACGAGCACCTTGGTATTCGTTCTCGAACCACCAGTCTTTGAGCCGCTTCACATCCTTTTCCGGCCACTCGGCTGGCTTTTTGCCACGCACGAGAGTTTGCAAATCGTTTGGCAACTCGGCGACGCGCTTGCCCTGGTTCTTCTCGGTCCAGACTTTCCAAGACCATTGCGGGTCCTTCGCGGGATCGACACGCGATTTGATGCTCATGCGATCCCAGTAAACCGTTCCATCGAACTGCGTGAACGCGAAGCCCGTCACCTTCATGCCGGGCTTCAAGCCGAGGCGGTCCGCGGGGACAGTGAGTTCCACCCACTTGCCGGTCTCGGGCAGTTTGCCCATCGTGACCTTCTCTGGCGTGCGCACCTTGCCGAAGGGGATCGCGCCTTCCTCGCCCCACACGGCGCGGTGATTCCAGCCGCCGACGTGATACTGCACCATGACGGCCAGGGGCGGGTCTTTCGGGTCGATGTAACACCACGTCGAGATTTTTCCGTTCGGCGGAATCTCAAACTTCGCGCCGCTGGAAAAGTAATCCTGCGCCACGCCTTTGGCCGTGCGCTTGAGTGCGAGCTTGCCGCTCTGCACGGGGCCTTTGTCGCTCGTGACAAAAGTCGTAGGCGAACCTGAGGCCTCCACCTTTGCTCCGGCGGGGAATGCGTCATCAAACCACACGACTTCGCTCGTCTGCACGGGCGGTGGCGGCGTGACGGTGCTCGGGTCGGTGTAGTTGAGCTTCGCGATGGCATCGCGGATTTTGGTTTGCGAGGCGGCGATCTGTTTGTCGTACCCGGCCATCTGTTTCTTCTGCTCGTCGTTCGAGAGCTGGAGGATCGGTGGTGTGAGCAGGATGTTGCCGTCCATCGCCGGATCGGCGGTGCTATAAAAGAAGGCATACATCGAATAGAAGTCCTTCTGCGTGATGGGATCAAACTTGTGGTCGTGGCACACGGCGCAGCCGGCGGTGAGGCCCATCCACACGGCCATCGTCGTGTCCGCGCGATCCACGGCGTAGCGAAAGAGCCACTCTTCGGCGATGGAGCCGCCCTCGCTCGTCGTGACGTTGCAGCGATTGAAACCGGACGCGATCTGCTGCTCCCGCGTGCTGTTTGGCAAGAGATCACCGGCGAGCTGCCAGATGGTGAACTGGTCGTAAGGCAGATTGTCGTTGAATGCCTTCACCACCCAATCGCGATACGGCCACATGCTGCGCTCGTTATCGAGATGGAGGCCGTGCGTGTCCGCGTAGCGCGCCGCATCGAGCCAGTAGCGCGCCATGTGCTCGCCGTAGCGCGGGCTTTTCAGGAGGCGATCCACGAGCCTCTCATAAGCGAGCGCGCTCGTGTCGGCGAGGAAGGCATCGATCTCTGCCGGAGTCGGCGGCAGCCCGGTGAGATCGAGGGTGACGCGGCGGATGAGTTGTTCCTTCGTGGCCTCGGGGGAAGGGGAGAGTTTGTGCTCGGCGAGTTCGGCGCGGATGAATGCGTCGATGGGAGTTGAGGCTTCCGACTTGAGATTTGAAATCGGCGGCACCACCACCTTCACCGGCGTCTCAAACGACCAGTGCTTCTTGAACACCGCGCCCTCCGCGATCCAGCGGCGCAGCGTCTCGATTTGCTTCGGCGTGAGCTTCTTGTGCGAGTCCGGCGGCGGCATGATGTCATCCTCGTTAGTCGTGAGGATGCGCTTCATCACCTCGCTCGCGGCGGGATCGCCGGGTTTGATCGCCTGCACGCCGTCTTTTAATAGAAGAGCGCTCTCGGGCATATCGAGCCGCAGGTCCGCTTTGCGTTCCTTGGAATCGAAGCCGTGGCAGGCAAAGCAGTTGTCCGAAAGGATGGGCCGGACGTCGCGATTGAAGTCGAGTTTGCGCAGCGCGCCGACCTCAGCCTGCAAAGCGGACGAAGCACAAACCACCGTGGCGGCGATGCCGAAGGATTTAAAAAGGAGATGACGCATGTTGAAGGAAGCGGCTCGTACCTACGCGCGCAGTGCCCTCCCGCTTGCGGGATAAAGCGATTTGCGCCTGCACGGCCTCATCGCTTCCCCGTCCAACTTTGGATGGAGGACGACGCCCACAGCCATGGAACCACATCGCCGGTTATGAGGAACCTCTTCATCCTCCTCCTCCTCGTCCTCGTCCTAGTTCTCGCACTCGTCCTCGAAACCTCCATCCGCATTCCCCAATCGCCCTTCCTCCCATCTCCTTCATCCCGGAATGGAAGAATGAGGAATGGAAGAACTGAAAACTGCAAACGGCCTGAGCGCTCATCCCTTCCGCCCTTTGCACTTCCCCCATTCCTCATTCCCCCATTGCCTTTCCTGACCCATCCAGCATCAAGCATCCAGCATCTAGAATCCAGCATCTAACACCCAACATCCAGCCCCCACCACCATGGCCTTCGATCCCGCCCAACCCGCCAACAAAAGCGCGCTCTCCAGCGCCCTCATGCGCAGCCAGCTCACTGGCTTGCAAGCCAACATCGTCGCCGGCACCGCCGACAAAGTCACCCAGAGCCAGCTCTCCACCGCCATCAGCGGCACTGCTGTGAACCCCATCAACGTCCAGCCCCTCGGCCAAAGCGCCGACGGCACCTACAATCCCAGCCAGTTCCAGCAATACATGGACAAGCTCGACGAACTCATCAACGCCACCAAGCGACCGTGAGCGTACGTTGGAGTCAAGGTTTTAGCCCACAAGGAAGGCGCACCCTGCCCGACAATCCTCAATCCCCCGCATCCGAGACGGTCCAATCAACCGATTCTCCATTGAACTGCCACCCTCTCGTGGCTGTCCATGACGCCGTGCAAGCCCGCTTCACTCGCCGCCTCTTTTCTCTCGCCATTCGGCAGCGGTCGTGGATCATCACCGCTTCCGCAGTCACCCTCATCACCCGCCGCGCGCTCATGCGAACCCTTGCTGTCATTTTCCTCCTCGCATTGCCGCTGAACGCGCAGACCATTACCACCACCACGCTGGATGTCGGCAGCGGGGGTGATGTAGGCTGGCACACCTCGCATGCCATCGTTAATAGCAACCCGGCCATCAGCTACTACGACGCCACCAACGACGACCTCAAATATGTCCGGGCCTTGGATGCAAGCGGAACGAGCTGGGGCACTCCCGTGACCGTGGACAGCAGCGGCGATGCGGGCCAGTACACCTCGCTGGTGGTGATCGATGGCAACCCGGCCATCAGCTACCTTGGCCTACCTGGCGGCCTTAGATATGTGCGGGCACTCGACGCGAATGGAACAAGCTGGGGCGCACCTGTGACTGTGGTCGGAACCGGTAGCTCGGGCTATTCCAGCTCGCTGACGGTGGTCAATGGTAATCCAGCCATCAGCTATTACGATGCGTCTAATACCGACCTCAAATATGTGCGGGCGCTCGACGCAAGCGGGACAAACTGGGGTACTACCTTGACCTTGGACAGCACCGGCATGGTGGGTTTGGACACCTCGCTGGCGGTGGTCAATGGCAACCCTGCCATCAGCTATCGCGACCTCACCAACAGCGCCCTCAAATATGTGCGGGCCACCGATGCAAGCGGGACGAGCTGGGACACGCCCGTAGTCTTGGACAGCACGGGCGACGTGGGCCAATACACCTCGCTTGCGGTGGTCGATGGCAACCCGGCCATCAGCTACGCCAATAACTCCAACTTCGACCTCAAATATGTGCGGGCTGACGATGCGAGCGGGACGAATTGGGCTGCGCCCGTGACCGTGACCAGCAGTGGCTTCGTAGGCCAATACACCTCGCTTGCGGTGATCAATGGTAATCCAGCCATCAGTTACTATGATCTTGGCTCTGCAGACCTCAAATATGTGCGGGCCAGTGATGTGAGCGGCGCGAGTTGGGGTGCGCCCGTAGCTGTGGCCAGCACCGGCTCCGTTGGTCTCTACAACTCGCTGCTGGTGGTCAATGGCAACCCATCCATCAGCTACTACGACACCACCAATGGCGACCTCAAATACGTGCGGGCCGATAATGTGAACGGGACGAGTTGGACGGCGGCCATCACCGTGGATGCCGACATTGCAATCCCACTGGTAGGCCAGTACACCTCGCAGGCCATCGTCAACGGCAACCCGGCCATCAGCTACTACGATAACACCAACTACGATCTCAAATATGTGTGGGCGACAAATGCGAGCGGGACAAACTGGAGCACACCCATCACCTTGGCCAGCACCGGCCAAGTTGGCAGTGACAACTCGTTGTTGGTGGTGAATGGCAATCCG
>JANPIW010000334.1:0-10551 GCA_031425215.1 Verrucomicrobiaceae bacterium | reverse complement strand
GGCGGCGCAGCGAGTCATCGATCGGAGACACCGCTTTGGCTGTTCGGAAGAATCGTGCTTCAAGCGAGGTGAAGCCTTGTGTGCAGATTCAATGAGCGAAGAGTGAAAGCGGTGTCTCCGCCTTTTCAGGGCTGCGCCACCGCACTCCAAAGAGCTGCCCCGCGATAAGGGCCGTTCGCAATTATTTGTCTTGTGACGAGACACTCCGGGCTGGTAAAACCGCAGGCATGAAAACCACATTCCTGCTTTCCATCGTCTGCGCGCTCATCACATCAGCGGTCCTCAACAACGCCACCGCGCAGGAGAGGGCAGCGAAGCCTGGTGATCCGTATGCCTTCTCCACGCGGGCCTATCGCTTTCCCTCGGAGGAACTCACCACCGGCTTCGTCTCCAAAGAACGCGGCAAGCTCCGCGCGCCGGCACTGCCGCCCGCCTCGGCGAGCAAGGGAGAGATGGAGGTGTTTCTCAAACGCAGCCACTCGGTGGTGAAGGAATACCTCAAGCTGCAAGGCATCGACCTTCCGCCCGGCTCGCTCGTTTGTTTCAATCCAGCCACCTCCACGCTCGTGCTGCGCACGATGGCTGCCGCGCACGATGTCTTCAAGCCCTTCGCCGACTCGATGTACAATCAATCGCCAAAGCTCGTCGGATGGCAGATCGAGATCGTCGAGGCACCTGCCGCCGCCGTGCGCGCCGCGATACGCGACGGGGTCACGGGCAAGTCCGATCACGCTGCCGCCCTGGAGCAGCTCGTGGCCGCGCAGGCGAGGATCGTCACCACCATGCGCGGCGAGACGAAATCGGGGCAAAAAATGTCATCTGCGCAATCGGCGAACATTCATGTTCCCGTTGAACTCAGCGGAGATGAGAAGCACGGGGCGCAGGCCACCTTTGTTGAGGAGCACCCCTTCGGAACCCAGGTTGAGATGGAGCCGACCATCGGCAACGACGGCGAGATCATCGACCTCAACATCGCGCTCACGCACCAGCACTCCGGCCCGATTCCGCGCTGGGACAGACTGACCAGCGCCACGGCGGCAAAGATCGAGGCAGAATGGCTCGACCTGCCGAAAGGACAAATTCAAACCTCGCTAACTTTTCGAGATGGCGCGACGCGAATGCTCGGTGTCTTCGCACTCGACGGCGCGATCGATCCGGCGAGCGCGGACAAGATGCGCGCCGCCTTCATCCGCCTGGGCCTCGTCCGTGTGCTGCCGCTCGATGACGGGCGCGTGGAGCAGCTCGTGAAAGCTCATGGGGAGGCGGTGGAGCCGACACCGAAAGCAGTACGGCCTGTGGCCGATCCAAACCTGCCGCCAGGGATGATCGTGCGGAGGTTTCGTGTGCCGCCGGATTTTGAATCCGTCGGAAGCGCGGAACCTCAAGGTGGTGCTGCCGCTGCGCCCCCCGCCGATCCATTCGCCTCTGGACCCGCAGCTAACGAGCCGCGCTTCATGCGTAGAGTCACGGCTGAAGACATTCTGCGCGCGGCGGGCATTCCATTTCCAAAGGGTGCATCCGCAAATTACCTCCGCGAGACTTCCGAACTGGTGGCGCGCAACACACCGTCAAACATCGAATTGATCGAGGCTTTTCTGCTGCCGCTCGATTATGGATTCAAACCACGCCAAGTATCATTTAGCGCCCACATCATCCAAGCGGACGCCGCTTTGATCCGCAAGCTCTCCCGCGAAACGATGTCGCTGTCTGATCACACCGCAGCTTGGAAGGCTGTCGAGGACGCAGAGGCTCAGGGAAAAGCCAAAGTGCTGCGCTCGGTCTGGCTGGAGACGAAATCAGGACAGCGCGCGACCTCGGAAAGTGTGATCGAGTATTCTCTCACCACGGAAACCGGCATCGGCGGCGCATCGCGCACCGAATCATCATCAGCTCCCAAATCCGATGATGCCAAGAGCGGCGCTGTCGCCAAAGCCACAGTCATTAATGGCGATGGCAGCACAACGATCAGCGCCACATCGGAAGTTAGCCCCGTCGGTCTTCGCCTGGAGATCGAGCCTACCGTCGGCAATGACAACACCACGCTCGATCTCAATCTGTCCTTCGAATACGACTACTCGCCGCCCGTGCAGCGCGTGATCACTGAGCCGCCTCCGCCACAGACTTTGCGGCTGGCCGCGCCGCGCACAGAATTCCGCGAGGCGAAGGTGTCCACCTCCATCACCATGCTCTCCGGCAGCACGCGCTTGCTCGGCGTGTGGAAGCCCGAGGGTAACGCGGAGCTGGACGGTGATGTGCTGCAAGCCGCATTCCTCCGCGCCGACATCGTGCCCGTCGAGGCTGCGGACAAGTGAGGCCGCGCGCAGCACTTTGGAGTGCGGAGGCGTAGTCCCGGAGGGACGGAGACGCCGCTTTCGCTTCCTTCGCTGAGGGCGCGCTCGAAACATATAACTCCATGCTCAAGGTTTTGTGAATCCAAATGGCAGTAGAATGGGGGCCGTAGAATGAAACCTCGTCCCATTCTACTGCCCTCAATGAAACGTCAAAATCACAAATGGTGATGACTCGAGGTAGATTTGTTTCCAGACGGACACTCCCCTTCCGAAAAGTAAAAGCGGTGTCTCCGCCACACGCACTCCAAAGTGAAAGCCGCCCGCGTCGCGAGTCGTTCCCTGCTGCCATGCGTCCCCCCCGTATTTTTATTTGCGCCTTCTTGCTCCTCGCCGCTCGCTCCGCGTCAGCGGTGGATTTCCCGCGCGAGGTGCTGCCGGTGCTGCGGCGCGCTTGTTTTGAATGCCACGGAGCGGACAAACAAAAGTCGGGGCTGCGGCTCGATGCGCGTGAGCATGCTTTCAAATCGAGCGATGGTGGCACGGCGATCACGCCTGGAAAACCGGATGCCAGCGAGCTGGTGCGGCGTATTTCTCTGAAGAAGGGCGACAAGGAAGTGATGCCAAATCGTGGTGAGCTGCTCAAGCCGCACGAGATCGCGGCTATCAAAACATGGATCGCCGAAGGCGCGGTGTGGCCTGAGAATGTCACGACAGCGATGCACTGGGCCTATGTGCCGCCGGTGAAATCAGCGCCGCCAGCGGTGAAGAACTCGGCATGGCCGCGCACGGAGATTGATCGTTTCATCCTCGCGCGGCTGGAGAAGGAGAAGCTGGCCCCGTCTCCGCGCGCTGATCTCGCGGTGCTCGCGCGGCGTGTGGCGCTGGATGTCACGGGGTTGCCGCCATCGATCGCGATGGTGGATGCCTTTATCAAAGCGGATGGGAATGAGGCTGCGTATGAGCACCTCGTGGACACGCTGCTCAAATCCGACGAGTTCGGCGTGCGCTGGGCGCGGCCCTGGCTCGATCTCGCGCGCTATGCTGACTCGCACGGTTTTCAGCGCGACGATCTGCGCGAGATATGGGCGTATCGCGACTGGGTGGTGCGCGCTCTCAATGCGGACATGCCATATGACCAGTTCAGCATCGAGCAGATCGCCGGTGATCTTTTGCCGGGCGCGACGCAGGACCAGCTCATCGCCACCGGCTTCAACCGCTGCACGCCGACGAATGTCGAGGCGGGCACCGATCCCGAGGAGAGCCGCGTGAACCAGGTGCTGGACCGCGTGAACACCGCAGGCGCCGTATGGCTCGGCTCCACGTTGGAGTGCGCGCAGTGCCACAACCACAAATACGATCCCTTCACGCAGCGCGATTACTATCAGCTCCTCGCTTACTTCAACAACTCCGAGAAGGAAGCCGACCGCACTAATCCTGATGTTCCAGGTTCCATTCAGTTTCGCGGCACTCCGCTCGCGCTCAGCGATGCGGCAAAGGAAGTGCAACGCAAGGAGCTGGCGGCGAAACTCAAATCCGCCGATGCTGAGATCGCTGCGTATAAAGAAAAGCAAAAGCTCGCGGGAAAAACCGTGGTCACACGCGATGATGCGGTACTGCCGCTCACCATCACGGCCTTTGATTCCGAAGGCGGCGCGGAGAGCGAAGTGCAGGCGGACAAATCCATTCTCATCAACGGCGAGCTGCCTGACACGGACACCTACAGCGTGGAGCTGGCGATCAGCGGAAAGCAAATCACCGGCCTGAAACTCGAAGCACTGCGTCATTCCGCGATCCCAGGTGGCGGCCCTGGTCGTGGCGACTCGACGCGCACGAACTTTGTGCTGCATGAATTTGAGGCGGTGCTCAAAGGAGCAGACGGCGTGGAGAAGAAGCTCAAGTTCGATGACGCGTTCGCCAGCCATTCGCAGGACAAATGGGATGTCGTCGGCGCGGTCGATGGCAAGACAAACACAGGCTGGGCCATCGCGCCGCGTTTCAGCGAATCGCACTGGGCCGTTCTTGCATTGAGCGAGCCGCTCGACATCGCCGCTGGCTCGCACCTCTCCGTGCGCATGGTGCAGAACCTCAAAGGCGGGCGCAGCATTGGCTGCTTCCGCATCTCCGCCATCCACGGTGTCTCGCCCGAGTCCGTGCTGCCGGAGCCGGTGATCGCGGAGGGAAATGCGCCCACGCCAAAGAAGCGTCGAGGCAAAGCAGCGGCAAAGTCCGCTGTGCCAGCGCTTTCCACCGATCCACAACTCGCAAAGCTGGAGCGCGCCAAAGCCGCGATCACCAAACAGATCGCCGCGCTCGCGCCGCAGACGACGGAGGTGATGAAGGAGATGGAGCAGCCGCGCGTGAGCACGATGTTCAATCGCGGCCTGTTCACTGATCCGGGCGACAAGGTTCAGCCGGCCACGCCCACTATTTTGCCAAAGCCATCTGCGCGGCAAAAGAACCGCCTCGATCTCGCGCGCTGGCTCGTGTCGCGCGAGAATCCTCTCGTCGCGCGTGTGCAGGTGAACCGCGTGTGGCACGAGATTTTCGGCCAGGGCATCGTCACCACCGTCGAGGACTTCGGCATCAAAGGCGAGCCGCCCACGCATCCCGAGCTGCTCGACTGGCTTGCCGTCGATTTCATGGAGAGCGGCTGGAGCATGAAGCGGCTGGTGAGGGGGATCGTGATGTCCGAGTGTTATCGGCAATCAAGTGCTCAGTGCTCAGTTCTCAGTTCTCAGTCTCTGAAGCGCGACACTGAGCACTTAACACTGAGCACTGAGCACTTCTCGTCAGCGTCGCAGAAAGACCCCGCGAACTCACTCCTCTGGCGCGGGCCGCGATTCCGGCTCGATGCTGAGGCGATTCGCGACAACGCGCTCGCAGCCGGTGGTTTGCTCAGTTTGCAAAAGGGCGGGCCTTCCATTCGTCCGCCGCAGCCAGACGACCTGTGGAAAAAAGTCGGTGGCCAGAATTACAAGTACGAGGTCAGCACCGGCGAGGCTCAATACCGCCGTGGCATCTACGTCGTGCTCAAGCGCGGCTCTCCGTATCCGAGCTTCATGAATTTTGACGCCTCCGCGCGCATGGCTTGTGTGCTGCGCCGCTCACGCTCGAACACGCCGCTGCAAGCGCTCACGCTGCTGAACGACCCTGTTTTCGTTGAGGCCGCGCGTGCGCTCGCGGCGCGGATGAAAAAGGAAGCGCCAAGCCAGGCCGCTGATGCGCGCATCCGACATGGATTTCGCATCGTGCTTTCGCGCGAGCCGGCCACTGAGGAGATTGCAGCGCTGATGAAGCTTTATTCGTCGCGTGCCGCAAATGACGATACAGCCGCGCTCGAAGATGTGGCGACGGCGTTGCTGAATCTGGACGAGGCCATCACGAAAGGCTGATGCCGTTACTTGGCTCCCGGTTCCTTGCCGAGTTGTCCTTCTGGCACCGCGTCCTTGAGCATCTCATTGAGCTTTGCCCGCATCGTCGCGACACGGTCATTTTCAGCTTCCGCGAGGTTGTTGGTCTCGCCGATGTCGGAGGCGAGGTTGTAAAGCTCGCTGGCGGATGTGCCCGCGCGTTTCTTGCCTTTTGCTTTTGCCTTGCCCTTCTTCGCGGTGCCTTCCTCGCTGTCTAGTTCTGATGCGTTGACGAGCAGTTTCCAGTCGCCCATGCGCACAGCGGCGCGGGTTGGCGATTGCACGGTGAGGATGGCGTCGTGCGGCGTGGGCGCGCCTTTTGTGATCATGGGCCACACGTCTCGGCCATCGAGCGGGAGCTTTTGCTCAAGCGTGCCGCCTGCGAGCTTCACCAGCGTGGGATACCAGTCGATCATGTGCATGGGTTCCTTGATCGTGACACCGGCTTTGATTTGGCCGGGCCAGTTGGCGAAGGCGCACACGCGCACGCCGCCTTCGTAAATCGTGCCTTTGCCGGCGCGAAGCTCGCCATTGGTGGAGAGTGTGACGGGAGTCGGGCCACCATTGTCGGCGGAGAAAAGGATGAGCGTGTTTTCGCGGATGCCTTTCTTTTCCAGCGCGGCGACGATCTGACCGATGGCCTCATCGACGGCGGACAACATGCCTGCGAGCGTCTGCCGGTTCGCTTTCAACGCCGCGTAAGGCTGCTTGTAGCTCTCGGGAACCTGCATCGGCGAGTGGACACCGTTGAAGGGCACATAAAGGAAGAGCGGTTTCGCCTCGCCCTTCTCCGTGATGAGTCTGCAAGCCTCGCGCGCAAGGAGGTGTGTGCTGTAGCCTTCCTCTTTCAGCTCCTTGTCATCACGATACCAGTCGTGCGAGCCGTCGCGGATGTGGGTGAAGTAATCGAGCGCGCCAAAGTAGTGGCCGTACTGATGATCGAAGCCGCGCGCTGTCGGCACATACGCGGGATCAAACTCGCCGAGATGCCACTTGCCTGTGATCGCAGTTTCATAACCCGCGTCATGCAGCGCGTTGGCGAGCGTACGCTCCTGCAGCGGCAGGCCCCACTTCGCATGAGGCCGCACGATGGTGTAAACGCCGGTGCGCGTGGCGTAGCGGCCCGTCATAAGCGCCGCGCGCGTGGGCGAGCAGACGGGTTGCACATAATGCGCGTCAAGGATCGCTCCGCCGTGCGCGAGCTTGTCGATGTTCGGAGTCTTAATGTCTTTGCAGCCCATGAAGCCCACATCGGTGCGGCCGAGGTCATCAATGAGGAAGAAGACGATGTTCGGCCGCGGCGCGGTGGTTTGCGCTAGCGCGGAGGTGGAGATCAGGAGGAAGAGAAGTATGCGGTGCATGGGATGTGCGCGGCTAAACGATGCAGCCACGTCGATCTCTCTCCGTCCTACGCGCTAGCGGAAGTCGATCCTCACAAAGCCAGACGTTTCCGCCGACACATTCAAGACAACACGGCGGATGTTCAGCGTGGGATCGAGCGTGCTCACAACAGCGCCGGGCGCGAGATCAGTCCATGTGCTCAAATTGGGCGACCATTGCGGCACGGCGATGTGGCTGGTGACGTTGGATTTGTGGCGGTAGTCGAGCTGCAATGTGGCGCCGCTCAGCATGATCGCGGGACGCAGATGCAAGTCGTGCAACAGCGGGTTTGTGCCGCTCATGAGTTCTTCGAGATTGCACGCGCCGTCGTGATCGGCATCGCCATTGGGCGTGGTGTTTGCACCGGGCGGCCATGTGATGTTTGCGGACCAGCTCGCATAGGTGATCGCAGGCGGCGTGAGTGTGAGGCCGATGAGCACGGGATCATGATCGGAAGAGCGATATGGCGTGCCGGTGTTGAGGGCTTGCTGCGCGGCGGATTTGTTTTCGAGGTTGTAGTCGAGATACGAAGGCTCGTCCGCATTGATGTGCCATGTCGCGGCGGCTGTGACTTGCATTGCGAGAGATGCGGATGCCATGACGTGATCGAGATGTCCGCGCGCGCCATCAAAAATGTACGAGTGCGTGCCGCTGCTCTGCGTGGCGTAACCGGCGGCGCGGAGGATGTCGATGGAGTCCTCCTGGGAGTAGGCGTTGAGGTCGCCGAAGACGAGCACGTTGGTGGTGCCAGCGCTTGTTCTCACGGTGTTGAGAAAGGTGACGAGGCGCGCGGCTTGTTGTTTGCGCTGGTCATTGAAAGCGCCCTGGCCGTCGCCTTGATCGAGGTTCGCGCCTGATGCGCCGCCGCTGCTTTTGGATTTGAAATGGTTCGCGCAGGCGATGAAGCGCGCGCCGCTGTTGTTCTCGGTGAAGACGACGGCGAGGGGATGGCGGTTCCAGACGGGATCAGCATCAGAGAAGCTCATGGCGCCAGGTGTGACGACGGCAGGTTTATAAATCATCGCCACGCGAATGACATCGCCGCCGGTGCTCGCTGGCTCGGGCACATGGGCGTACACGACGGAGCCGAGCGCGCTGTTCACCGCGTTCATAAGGTTGTCGAGCGCGGTGGTGCCGGTGTTTTCAATCTCCATGAAGCCGACGACATCCGCGTCGAGGCCGATGATTTCGGCTACGAGCTTGTCCCGCTGCCGCTGAAGCTCCGTCGCGCTCGAAGCGCCGCGCGAGCCGAAAGTGAGGAAATAATTGAGCGCGTTCATGCCGGCGACTTTGATGCGGCCGCCGACAGTGGGTGCGAGCGCGGAGCGCGGATTGGCGTCGGTGAAAATGACGGCGGCTGCGGGCTGGATTTTGTTTTCGCCATTCGCGTAGCTGATGAAGCCGGTGACGCCAGCTACAGTGTCGCCGCAGCGGCGTGTGTTTTGTGCGTTGAGCCAGGGCGTGGGACCGGGATACGAACGGCGGCTCGCGTCGTCGAGCGTGATCATGCGGCGGCGATTGAGGCTGTCCTGCGCGGTGACGGCGGCCACATTCGATGTGCCTGTGGAGCTGGTGCCGCTGGCGGGAGAGTCGTTGGGATCAATAAAATCGGTGGGCACATCGACCGCGCCGCTCACGGCGAGAGTCAACTCGCCTTCGGAGCCGAGTACTTCATTGCCGGCGACGGTGAGCGTTTGATTGATGGAGACGAGCATGCCCTCGTAGCGCTCAAGGCCGGAAAGTGTCGAGGCTGGCATCGTGATCACAGTCGGTGCCGGCGGTGTGGCGGTGCCGGCTTTCACGATGAAAGTTGGATTCGTGATCGAAGTGATCGCGCTTGTTTCCGCAACGGTGCCGGTGACTTGCACGACATCGCCGACGGCGACATCGATCGACGCGGACGCGCCTGCATCAGCGACGAAGATGCCCTCGGATGTCGCAGCATCGCCGTCAGCACTCGCCGCCAGCTCCTGCAAATAGAAACCGCCCAGCGTGGTGATGCCGCCCTGGTGATCGCCCGTGACGACAGCCTCCAGGGTGACCATCTGGCCGACCATTGGACTGCTTACCACGTCATCCTGCACGGTGTGGATGCGCGTGATGACGGGCAGGGGAAACTGGATCGCCGAGAATGAGAAGTCATCAATCGCGAGGCCATCATCGGAGCCAGTGTTGTCTGTGTCCGTCCAGCGGATGATGAGTGTCTGGCCCACACCCCAGGGGACATTGGAGACGGTGGCAGTGATCGACACACGATTCGCGGCGGAGTTTCCATCGAGCGCGGCTGCTGTGAGGCTGACGATGGGCGATGTGAAATCGAGCGACGTGACAGCGGTGAAGGTTCCTGTGCTGATGTCGGCGGCATTCAGCGAATAAGAGAACGCCAGCGTGTTGGCCGTGCCGCTGCCGCCATTGCGCCACTGCTTGCCGGTGAAGGTGATGGTGAACTGCGTGAGCGGCGTGGCGCTGTTGTTCACGAGTGTCAGGCCCGCTCGCCCGGTGTAGCTGCCGCTGGCGAGGAAGCCCAGCGCGCGCTCCGCCTGCGTGCCCGTGCCGTAGGAGGAATGGCTGCCCGTCGCGCTCGCGCCGCCGTCTGCGTTCAGCTTCGCGCTGGTGGACGAGGCGGCTCCTATGGTCCATCCCGAGGCGCCCGAACCATTGAACGGCGCGGCGGTGAGCGGCACGGGCGCGGTGCCTGCGGCCGTGAAGGAGCCACTGACGGGCAGCGTGTTGAAATCCTGCGTCACCACGCCGCCTGAGTAGTTGATCTGCGCCTTTGCGTCGAGGCAAAGCACAGGACTGAGCGCGATGAAGACTCGCAGGAAGAGGCGGCGCATGTGGTTGGGAGAGTCGGACGCGTCATCCGACATCAGGCTGACACACGGCGACCAATCTGGCATTACAGCGATCACTTGTCGCGCTGCGTGACATGCGAATGTTTTTCCCGCTGGAAATCACGCCCCGTCCTGCCATGTATGCGCGCCACATGCTGCTGGAGCCATTTCTTTTTATCGCCGACCTGTCATCTCTTTTCACGGTCGAGTCCATGCTAGTCATCCTGAGCCTCATTCTCATCGAGGGCCTGCTCTCCGTGGATAATGCGCTCGCCATCGCCGCGATGGCCTCGCACCTCGAGGAGAAAAAGCGCAAGCTCGCCATGAACATCGGCTATGCAGGCGCATACGGTTTCCGCATCCTGGCGCTCTTCATCGCCAGCTACATCGTGAACAACCACTGGCTGATGATCCTCGGCTCGGCCTATCTGATCTGGCTGATGTGCAATCATTTCGCCGAGCAAAAAGACAGCGGCTTCGAGGGCGGACCGTCCGTGCATTCGGTTACGCACAGTTTTGGCAAGACCATCGCCATGATTGCCTTCCTCGACCTCAGCCTGAGCTTCGACAACGTGGTGGCCGCCGTCGGACTGGCCGGGAAAAACATCACGCTCGTCTATGTGGGCGTGACCATCG
>JANPIW010000333.1:0-3110 GCA_031425215.1 Verrucomicrobiaceae bacterium | reverse complement strand
CTTTTGCTTCGGACGCGCGAGAAGGTCGGAGGCGTGTGAGTGGTCAGAGGCAAAAGCGGTGTCTCCGCTCGGTGATTCGCTGCGCCACCGCACTCCAAAGCGCTGCGCGCATCATTCGGCTCGTGGAAGGTCGCGCGCGGAGGTGTCGTTTTGTGAATTCCCATGCCACTTCACCACCACCTCCATCCCGGCCTCCGCGCGCGCATCGGCGTGAGCCGGTGGGACATCACGCCTGGCCTGGATGTGTGCGCAAAAAACTGGGGCGCGGCGCGGCATTGGTTTGCAGAGGGTGTGCATCGTCCGCTCACGGGCACTGCTCTTTGCATCGCGCCGATCAGTGGTGATGGCGCGGCGATGCTGCTGCTCAGTCTCGAGCTGGGCTGGTGGCGCAGCAGGCGTGATGGGGATGCGTTGCGCGCCGCGATCATCGAGCAGCTCGCGCTGCCGGATGAGAATGTGATCGTGCATCTCACGCACACGCACAGCGGCCCGGTGCTCGACAGCGACGCTCCCGCCGAGGCGAATCCGGCGACGGCGCGCGCGTATCTCGCGTGGCTGACGGAGTCCTGTGTGAGCGGCGCGCGCGCGGCGATCAGCGCGGCGCAACCTGCGACGATGCTTTTCCGTCACGGCCACTGCGCCCTCGCCACGGAACGCGATTTCGTTGATCCAAATAAACCGGAGCGCCATCTCACCGGCTTCAATCCCGCAGCCACAGCCGACGACACCTTGCTCACCGTGCGCGTCATCGACGACGCTGGAAAAACCATCGCCACGCTCGTGAACTACGCCTGTCATCCCACGACGCTGGCTTGGGAAAACAAACTCATCTCGCCCGACTACCCCGGCGCAATGCGCGAGGTGGTCGAAGCGGAGACAGGAAGCGCGCCGTGCCTTTTCCTCCTCGGTGCGTGCGGCGAGTATGCTCCAGCGGAGCAATACAGCGGCGATGTCGCGCTTGCGGATCGTCATGGTCGCGAACTGGGTCACGCGGCACTGGCGGCGCTCACGCCATTGAGCACGGGTCACTCGCATCTGCGCTACGATGGCGCGGTGGAGTCCGGCGCGCCGCTCGCGATGTGGAGCGCGAGTTCCGCTCCGGCGAGCGAAACCATCCGCGCCACGGCGAGCGAGATCGAACTCGATCTCAAACCCGATCTGCTAACGCTCGCTGAAATCGAGGCGGCGCTAGCAAGGAATCCGACAGGCTTTGAATACGAGCGCCTGCAGCGCAAGCGCCGCGTGCGCATGTCATTCACTGACACCGCGACCTCGATGGAAAAAATCTGGCTCTGGCGGCTCGGCGACGCGCTGCTCTGCGGCGTGCCCTTCGAGTGCTACAGCGCTTTGCAAACCGTCCTGCGCGCCGCGTTTCCCACGACACCGATCCTCGTGCTCAACGTCGCCAACGGCATCCTCGGTTACCTGCCGCCGCAGCGTCTTTACGATCACGACCTCTACACCGTATGGCAGACGCCATTCGCGCGCGGCAGCCTGGAGCGCGTGATCGCGCGCGCGGTCGAGGAGGCGGGCAGACTTTTATCCGCCCAACAGTGACCAAATGATTGCCGCGGCGTTAAAGGAGCGATCATGCCAGACACTGATGACGTTCCAACACCCGACCGACTCCCGGAAGCAGCGCGGCTTTGGTGCGAGCATCGCGACGAGTCTGCGGCGCGCTTTTTGATCGACGCGCTCTATCCGCAGGTAATCCGCATCGTGCGTAATCATCTGCCATTCCGCACCGATGAGGAGGATCTGGCGCAGGAGGTGTTCGCGCAGTTTTTCAAAACGCTGGAGCGCTACGATGCGGCGCGTCCGCTGGAGCAGTGGATGTCGCGCCTCGCGGTTAATGTGTGCCTCAACGCGCTGCGCTCGCGCAAACGCAGACCGGAGCTGCGCTGGTCTGATCTTTGCGACGAGGAGCGCGCGGTGGTCGATGCTCTGGCGCATGAGCCGGAGCGTGAGACGGTGGATACAGACACAAAAGCGCTGCTGCACCGCATGATGGAATCGCTCGACGCGAAAGACCGACTCGTGCTCACGCTGCTGCATCTGGAGGAGAGGACGATCAAGGAAATCCAGGCGCTCACAGGCTGGAGCAGCATCGTGATCCGTATGCGCGCTTATCGTGCAAGAGGCAGATTGAGAAAACTGTTTGAAGAACTGCGGTAGCCGTCACGCCGCCTCATCCTTACCATGAAACCCTCATCCACCACGCGACGCTCATTTTTGAAATCAGGCATGGCCGGCATCATCGCCGCCGGAGCCGCGCCGCGCTTTGTATCGTCCCGGCTGCTCGGCGCGGATGCACCATCGAAGCAGATTACGCTGGGCTGCATCGGCGTGGGCAAGCACGGCCTAGGCGTGAACCTCAACTCGTTTCTTCAAGAGGAAGACTGCCGCGTCATCGCCGTCTGCGATGTCTTCAAGAGCCGCAGCGCTCACGCTCGCGGTGTCGTGAACAAAAAGTACGGCAACGTGGATTGCGTGGAGATCGCTGACTTTCGCGCGCTCATCGCACGGCAGGACATCGACGCGGTTGTCATCTCCACGCCTGATCAATGGCATGTGCCGATGGCGACGATGGCAGTGGAAGCCGGGAAGTTTGTCTTCTGCGAAAAGCCCACGCTCACAATCGCGGAGGGACGGGCGTTTGCCGATCTCGTTGCGAAAAAGAAGGCCGTGTTCGCCACTGGACTCGAAGATCGCTCGCTCATTCACTATCACAAGCTCTGCGAAGTGGTGCGCAATGGCGGCATCGGCAAACTGCAACGCATCAAGGTGACGCTGCCCATGAAACCCGTGTTTCCCATCGAGCAAACAGCGCCGGTGCCCGAGGGCTTCAACTTCGATCTCTGGCTCGGCCCCGCGCCGCAGCGTGACTACACGCCGAGTCTCCCGAACGACCAAGTGTGGCGGCAGATTCGCGATTTCTCCGGCGGCTCGCTCACCGACTGGGGCGCGCATCTGATCGACACCGCTCAGGTCGCGAATTTTTCCGAGAACTCCAGCCCCGTGAAAGTGGAGGGCAAGGGAGAAATCCCGTCGAACTCGATCAACACCGTGCCGCGCACCTATCATCTGACCTACACCTACGCGAACGGCGT
>JANPIW010000332.1:0-8606 GCA_031425215.1 Verrucomicrobiaceae bacterium | reverse complement strand
CCACGTCATGCACCACGCGGGCCGCATCCGCATCGCGGTGCACGGATACAACACGGTGGAGGACATCAAGCTGCTGCTCTCGGTTTTGGGCAAGGCATTGTAGCCGATGGGCCTTCGGTCGTCCGGGGTTGATGCGAAGGAACCCCCTCTCCTCACTGGCTGAACGCTCACGCGGTTCAGCTACCGCGTGCTCGTGCGAGAAATTTCCGATGTGCTTCGTTGGCTCGGTCACTTTGTTTTCCGCCATGATCACCCTGCCCCGCCGCCAGTTCATCCGCTCCGCTGCTTCGACGGCGATTGTCTCCGCAGCGACCCATGCCTTTGCAGCCCCGAAGGATGATGACATCAAGGTCGCGCTGATCGGTTGCGGCGGCCGCGGCACGGGCGCGTGTAATCAGGCGCTCAGCGCGGGTTCGACGGTGAAGCTCGTCGCTGTTGTCGATCCGCTCGAAGGCAAGGCGCGGGATGCGCTGGAAATCTTGAAGGCGAAGCATGAGGGACAGGTCAGCGTGCCGCCGGACCAAGTATTCACGCAGTTTGAGGATTACCAGAAGGCTTTCGCGCTGGCCGATGTCGTGCTCATCACGACGCCACCGGGACCGAGGCCGTTTCTTTTTGAACAGGCGATTAAGGCCGGGAAGCATGTGTTCATGGAGAAGCCCGTGGCTGTGGACGCGACGGGAGTGCGCCGCGTGCTCGCCGCGTCGGAGGAGGCGAAGAAAAAGAAGCTCAATGTTTGCGTGGGTTTTCAGCGCCGCTACGCGCCGAGCTACATCGATGTGATCGAGCGCATCCAGGCCGGGGAGATTGGCGACCTGATCCATGGCCGTGTCTATTGGAATGGCACGTCGCGTCCCGGCTATCCGCGCGAGGCGGGCGAGAGCGAGCTGCATTACCAGATTCGTAACTGGTACTTTTTCACCTGGATGAGCGGTGATCACATCTTGGAGCAGCACTGTCACAATCTGGATGTGGCCAACTGGGTGATGAAGGGCGTGATGCCCGTGCGCGCGACGGGCCAGGGCGGACGACAGGTGCGGCGCGCGAGGGAGAACGGCACGATCTTTGATCACCACACCGTCGAGTTTGAGTATGAGAACGGCATGAGAATCCTGAGCCAGTGCTGCCAGATCGGCGGCAAGTGCCAGAAGGATGTGAGCGAGCACTTTCATGGCACGAAGGGTGTGGCTGATCTGGCGAACAACGGCCGCTTTCTCATCAACGGCCAGCCGCCCGGCGGCAAGCGCTCACGCGTGAAGGACGATCCCTACCAGCTCGAGCACGACGCGCTGTTTGAAAACATCCGCACCGGCAAGGTGCGCAATGACGCGGATTACGCGGCGCATTCCACACTCATGGGTGTGATGGGCCGCATGGCGAGCTACACGGGCCAGATGATCACTTGGGAGCAGGTGCTGAACTCCAAGGAGAACCTCGTGCCCGACAACCTCACCTGGAACACCCAGCCGCCGGTGAAGCCTGATGCGGACGGATGGTATCCTGTGGCCGTGCCGGGAACGACGGATGTTGTGTGATCCCTGGGCAGCGTGCTCAACGGGCGTGTCCCGAACTTTTGCTCTTTCGCAGTCGAGTGCAGGAAGCCTCGGGCCGATGACAGCCCGGAGGGTAATCCTCCGGGCTGACGAAACGGGCTGTTCACTTCTTGAGCAGATCACGGATCTCCGTGAGCAGCTTCACGTCTTCCGGAGGCGCGGGCGGCGGGGCGGCGGCCTCCTGTTTCTTCATCATCGACATCAGCTTGTTGGCCGGTTTCACGATGACAAAGAACACCACGGCGGCGGAGATGAGAAAGCCGATGACTTCGGCGATGATCAATCCGATGTCGAATTGGAGCAGCTGAAAGACTTTCGAGACTTTTGCCTCCACGCCCGCTGCGTTCTTCTCGAGCACCTCGATGGTCTTCTCACCGATTTTGATCTTCAGATCAGGATTGGGGCCGCCTCCAAACATGCCGAGCAGCGGCTCAACGATGCCTTTGGTGAACGCGGTGACGATGCCGCCGAAGGCAGCGCCGATGATCACACCCGTGGAGAGATCCACGACGTTGCCTTTGAGAATGAACTTTTTGAACTCGTCTAACATGCTGTTTGCTTCTTGTTGTTTGTTGTTTGGTTTGGATTTGTCAGGATAGGGCTTACGATTTCGAGCTTAGCGATTTCGTTTAAAGTGAGCAAGCTTGGATTTGTCTCCGCCCGCATCTTCCGCGTCGCCGCGAGCAACGCGGGATCGATCTCGACACGCTCTCGGTGGAATCCATGCGTGCGCGCCACCCCGCGCCGCTCGCGCTCGTGCTGCGCGAAGAGGCTTTGCGAGGGGGTGTAAAATCCAGGGCCGCCCACGTTTTCATCGATGAGTTCCGACTCCGCTTTGCCCACGAGATGCGTGACCGCGACGCAGCAGCCCAGCTCAACCGCGCGGGCGGAGGCGCAGCGGTTCACGCGCTCCACGCCGAGGATCGTCTCCGTCGCGCTCGGGCACAAAATCAAATCCACGCCGCTGCCGCGCAACTTTGCAGCAAGCTCCGGCACCTCAATGTCGAGACAGATCACGACCGCTATGCGCAGGCCGGCGAACTCCCAGAGCAAGAGTCGCTCTCCAGGCGCGAGCGCGTCTTCCCATGGCGTAAGGTTGAGCTTGTCCTGACAGAGCGCGCGACCCGCGCAGAAGATTGGCGCGCGATTGCGCAGAGTGCCGGTGTTCTCGTCGAGGAAAGGACAAGTGCCCAGCACCACCGTCTTGTTCGCGCGCGCGAGCCTCGCGCTCATCCGCGGCAGCATGTCCTGCCAGAACAATCGCGACACGCCGCGCAAACCATCGCCGCCTGAGACAAAACGCTGCAGTCCCATCCAGCAGAACTCGGGAAACAAAACCAGATCAGCGCCGCTGTCCCACGACTCCTCCAAGCGGTGCAAGCATTCCTCGGCGTAAGCTTCGGGAGAAGCGACGGCCACGCCGACATCGAAGGTCCAGAGATCGAGAGTCATGGTCGCGGCCAATGTTTCGTCCAAAACGTCAGTGTCTTCGGCGACTCTCCATCCTCGCCGATCTCCTTCCACACAAACGTCGCCTGCAAGTCCGACTGCTTCACATAGCCCTGTTTCGTCCACAGCGCGTCGAGCGGCTGGTAGCCCGGCGGTCGCTGCGGATGATCCGCCGGCCGATCCACCGCGCAGAAGGTCGTGATGCGCGCGCCAAGACGTTGCGCGTGTGCTTCGCGACGACGGAAGAACTCTTTACCGACGCCGCGCCCGCGATAATCCGGCAGCAGGATCGACTCGCCGAAATAGCAGATGTCCTCCAGCGCATGGCCCGCTTTGACAAAGGCCGCTTGAAACTCCGGCCCCTCCTCGACCATGGGCAGGCACGTCGTCGCCCCCACCACCTCTCCGCCGTCATGCACCAGCACCACGAGACTGCGTTCTGTTTTCAAATAGGTGCGCAAATAATCGCGTTCATACTCGAGGCTGCCGTCATAGAGATACGGGAACTCGCGGAAGACTGCGATGCGCAGCCGCCCGAGCGCGTCGAGATGCGGCTCCAGGGCCGCGCCGTGGTACTCGATGAGTTCGACATTCCCGCCCATCACTTCGTCGCGATTTTTTTCTCGCCTGACAAAGCCAGCAGCTCTTTGCGGATGAGCACCTGGCTGTCGGCTGAGAGTTTCTCTACAGGATAGGGCAGCACGCGGCCATCGGTCATTTTGAGATGCACGCTCGCGCCATCGAGCTTCACAAAGCTGGCCTCGATCTCCAGGCCCTCAGTGTTGCGCCATTTCTTTTTCTCCAGGCCGGTGGGCGGGGCCTGCAGCGTGGTGCTGGTGAGCCATGCACCCTCTTTGATCCATGCCTGGATCTTCTTGATGTCACCGCTGCTCAGAGGGGTTTTGCTCTCGGGCGGCATGTGGTTTTTCTCGCTCTCGGCGTTCGTGAGCACCTCGTTGAGATGGCTCTCCTCCACATCACCGGGGACGATGAAACCCTTCGGCCCGATGTCGAGGACGAGCGTGTGCATGTCGTCGAAGACGTACCCGGCTTTTCTTTTGTCGGCCTGCTCGCTGTGGCACTCATAACAGTGCTTTTTGAAGATGGGCGCGATGTCCTTTTTGAAATCAACAGCCAGCGCGCAGCACGGACTGAGCAGGAACGAGAGGACGAAAGGTCGGGGCAACATCATGGTGGCGGGAGAATAGCTCATGGACTAGCGGCTGCATCAACGCTTTTGCCACTGCCGATCTTAGCCGCCTCCAAATCTCAAGTCATGAACCTCACCCAAGACCCCATCCCGCGCCTCGTCCGTGGCATCGCGCTTCCAGCGAGCATCGGCTACTTTTTCAACACGATGTTCAATTTCGTGGACACCTATTTCGCCGGGCAGATTTCCACGGACGCGCTGGCAGCGCTGTCGCTGTCGTTCCCCGTGTTCTTCATCGTGCTGGCGATGGGGGCGGGCATCGGCCAGGGGGCCACGGCGCTGATCGCGAACGCCCTGGGCGCGAACGACACGGAGAGGGCACGCGTGATTTTCTCGCAGGCCATCGTGTTCAGCATCGGTGCGGGCGCGGTGCTCACCATCGCGGGCCTCGCGGCAGCGCCATCGCTTTTCCGCCAGCTCGGCGCTGAGGAGGCAGGCTATCTGGACATGTCGCTGGAGTACATGAATGTCATCATCGTCGGCAGCGTGTTTTTCCTCCTGCAAAGCACGCTGGTCTCCGTGCTGAACGCGAAGGGCAACACGACAGTCTTTCGCAATACGCTCATCGGCGGCTTCATCGCAAATTGCATCCTCGATCCATGGTTCATGCGCGGCGGCCTCGGTGTGCCGGCCATGGGCATCGCGGGCCTGGCGCTGGCCACCGTCTCGTCATCCAGGCGGCAGGCTGCGTCTATATATGGCGGCATGTGCGGCGTGGCGATCTGGGTGGCGGCATGAATCTCAAGCCGGATGCGCGAGTACTGCGCGACATTTCCGCGCAGGCCATGCCCGCGAGCCTGAACATGCTGACCGTCGCGCTCGGCATCTTTGTCATCACTTGGTTCCTCAGCCGCTTCAGCAAGGAGGCCGTGGCCGCCTACGGCATCGCCACGCGCATCGAGCAAATGGTGCTGCTGCCCACCATCGGGCTGAACTTTGCCGTGCTCGCCCTCGTCGGCCAGAACAACGGCGCGGGCCGCATGGATCGCGTGCGCGACTCATGGCGCGCATGTGTGCGATACGGACTGGTGATGATGCTCGCAGGCGGCGTGATCGTGTGGCTGATGCGGGCACGCATGATGCGCCTCTTCACGGAAGACGGCGCGGTGATCCAGTTGGGCACCGACTACCTCGGCGTGGCCTCAGTCACGCTGTGCGCTTACGTCATTCTCTTTCAAACCGTGTACATGATGCAGGGTCTCAAACGTCCGATGTTCGGACTCTGGATCGGTCTCTACCGCCAGATCGTCGCGCCGCTGGTGGTGTTTCATTTTCTCGCCTTCACGCTGGGCTGGCAGACTTGGGGCGTGTGGTGGGGCGTGTGCATCGTCACGTGGAGCGCGGCGCTTTTCACGCTCGCGTACGGCCTCGCGGTGCTGCGTAAAGCCGCGTGCTGAGAGCCGCGGCACGTGCGATGAAAACTGTTTTCGCCGGGAGAGGAAATCGAGGTTGCATCCCTCGCGACTTTGCTATACTGCGCGCCCTTTCCAGGACGTGCGCGCGAGTGGCGGAATTGGTATACGCGCAAGACTAAGGATCTTGTGCCGAAAGGCTTGGGGGTTCGAGTCCCCCCTCGCGCACCACTTTGATTTTCATGCAGACATCAAAGTGGAGTCCAGGAAAAGGAGTGTCCGGTCCCACATGAGGAGATCGCCCGCATTTCTCACACTCCATGAAAATGCGACATCACACTGTTTGTGTAGCCGTCTCGCCAAAACACACGTCTTTTGTGCGGCGTGGCCCTCCGGTCACTTCGGCACCGCAGCCGGGATCACGATGGGATCAGCCAGCGGCGTCTCGTCGTTCTTGGGCAGATAGGCGGCGGCGAGGTTGACTTTGAATTTCCAGCTCACTACTTCCTCGGGCTGCGTTGCGTCACGTTTGAAGCTGAGCGTGACATAGCACTCCTCTCGGCGCAGCCGGTAAGGAAGCTGGTAGCGGATGCGGCTGATGACAGGATCGAACACAGCGGGCACGGTGCCCAGGCCGCCCACGCGCAGCTTCACACTTTCGGGCACGAGCGGTCCGAGGCGCGTGAGATCAGCCTCGATGGTCGGGCGGCGGTCGGTGATCACTTGATCGGGCGCGGGCTTGAGATCGACGAGCGAGTTTCCAGCGGCGTCCTTCGCGTCGGCGAGCATGAAGCGCGAGTTGCCCAGTTCGCCCCGGCCGCGGAAGCTGGTGGCCAGTTTGAAATTCCCGTCGCTGTCGCCGTGAATGATGTAGCGACTAATGCGGCCCATGTGCGTTTCCCACGTCACTTTCTGCGGGCTGACAGTCACACCTGACTCATAGCCGACTTGGAGGGTCGTATCGACAACCACGTCATTCACATTGCCATACGGATAGGCGAACGATGTGACAGGCACGCCGAGGTTTTTCTCGAGAAACTCCTTCGACTCCTTCAGCTCAGTGAGCAGCCAGAGATTCTGTTCCGCCTCCGTTTTCCCGTGCCGTCCCGTCAGGCTGTCGTGCGAGACGCTGTGACTGCCCACCTCCGCGCCAAAGGCCATCATCTCGCGGATCTGTTCCCAGGTCATTGAGCGCCCGCCGGTGTTCACATACTTCTTGTACAAATAGACGGTGAATGGGAAGCCGAACTCTTTGAGAATGGGAAACGCGTGCAGGTACACGCCCTCCCAGCCATCATCCATCGTGATCACGATGGTCTCCTCGGGAATGTTTTTCTCGCCCTTCTTCCACGCAACGAGATCGCGCAGCGGGATCACCGGAATCTTTGAATCCTTGATGGCCTGCATCTGCGCGCGGAATTTTGGCGCGGCGATCAGCATGGGCGCGCCACCGCGTTCTTTGAAATCATGATACCCGAGCACCGAGACGAGAGCTGATTTGTTCAGCTCAAAGGCGACGGCCTTCGGCGCCGGCTCCTCGGATGTGGCGTCGGAGAAAAGAGCCGGATCCTGGAGGGTCTTGTTCATGGCCTCCTCCTCGGGAGTCAGCGGCGCTTCCTCGGGTTTCGGAGGTGGCGCGGGCTTGGAGGTGTTGGCGTTCGCGAGGCGCTCGAGCTTGCTTTTGATCTTCTCACACGAAACCAGCGCGCCTGATGCGATGAGGACGGCAAGGTATGGAGCAAAACCGCGCAGGGTGACGCGCGCTGTGGGAAAACGCAAAAACATGGCTGCGAGAGTACCACAAGCAGCAGACGTGGCAAGGTGCGCCCGTGCAGCCGGGATATTCATGTGCCAGGCACGTTGCGGGTCGCTACTGGGTTTATCAACCGAGAAGCCGCCAGAATGCGCTCCGGAATCACGCGGCGGCCCCGGGATAGCAAAAAAGCGTCCGGCGTTACAGGATTTATAACCCGCGAGGCTGAGGGAGCCTCCTGATACACAGAATTTATAACCCGCGAGGCCGAGGGAGTCTCCTGATACACAGAATTTATAACCCGCGAGGCCGAGGGGGTCTCCCGACCACTAGAATTTATAACCCGCAGGGCCGAGATACCCTCCCTCGCCATTGCGGGCCGCGCCCGCAGGGGCGAGGGGATGTCCCCGGGCATCGCGGGGCGCGCCCGCAGGGGCGAGGGAGCCTCCCGATAGCTAGAATTTATAACCCGCAGGGCCGAGGTACCCTCCCTCGGCATCGCGGGCCGCGCCCGCACCCCCGAGGTACCCTCCCTCGCCATCGCGGGCCGCACCCGCGATGCCGAGGGAGCCTCCCGGCTAATAGAATTTATAACCCGCGATGCCCAGGTACATCCCCTCGCCATCGCGGGGCGCACACATTTGGCCCTCCAGAAGCCCTTCACCTCGTTGCTAGCGACCAGCATGAGCGCAGTTCAGGCAGGAGCTGTCAGGCTGCTGAAAGGAAATGGGCGAGCGCACTTCCTCCTGCTCACGCGCGACGTCCGCAGTGACACGGGACATGGGCTAGTTGGCGTTAATGGCACCTCACGGACACCATTTGATGCCGCCTTTCTCCTCACTCCCGCTCCCACTGCCGCATCCGCGCATCGAGCAACATCGGGCCAAAGGGGAGAAGCGAGGAGATGAAGACGAGCGCGGCGCGGCTCATCGGCCAGCTCGTGGTCATCATCACGCGCATCAGGGCGAAGCCGAAGAGAACAAAGAGAATGCCGTGCGCCATGCCGACGATGCTCACGGCGAGCGGCATCCCGGCCATGTATTTGAGCGGCATGGCGATGCCGAGAAGAACGAGGAAGGAAACCCCCTCGATGAATGCGATGCGACGGAGAAGTGTGACTGTGTTTTTCATACGCTGCGGACGTTCCATGTCTCGATCAACTCAGGCGGTACGTCGGTGATGAAGCGGGAGGGGCGTTGCAGGATGTCGCCATCGTGCGCGCGGTGGTGGATGAGCGGGTAGCTGAGGTATAGCTCGTCTTTCGAGCGCGTGACGGCGACGTAGAAGAG
>JANPIW010000331.1:0-6918 GCA_031425215.1 Verrucomicrobiaceae bacterium | reverse complement strand
CGCGATCTTTCCAAATGCGGAATGCGATCCGGTCGCGAAGACGAGCGCCTTCGCTTCGCCGGAGACGAGCGAGGTGCCGGCGAGGAGCGTGTTGCGGGCGTGCATCGGCTCGGGCTCGTCGCACGGCTCGGCGTCGCGCGAAACCGGCAGCGATTCGCCTGTGACGGTCGAGTTGTTCACCCGCACGCTGAACGCTTCCACCAGCCGGCAGTCCGCGGGAAGGATGTCGCCGGCTTCGAGCAGGATCACGTCGCCCGGCACAAGATCGGTCGCCGGTAACTGCCGCACTGTGCCGGCGCGCACGACCTTCGTCGCGCTCGGAAGCAATTTCTTGAGCACCGCCAGCGCCTGCTCGGCGCGATACGCCTGCCAGAACGAGAACACGCCATTGATCACGATCACGCCGACGATCGCGAATCCGAGCGTCGCCATGCCTTGCCCCGGCTCCCGCCATTCCGCGAAGAAGGCGAGCCCGGCGGCGATCCACAAAATCAGCGCGAAGAAGTGGACGAACTCCCGCGCGAAAGTGAGCAGCAGCGGCTCGTGCGCGACTTCCTCCACTTCATTTTTCCCGAACTCCGCGAGCCGCCGCTGCGCTTCGGCATCGCTCAGCCCCTCGATCCCGCTCTTCAGGCTGGCAAAGGCGTCGGCGATCGTGAGGCGGTGAATCTTCATCGCGGAAATTCGTGCTGTAGGCCACTTCATCCGCCGAAGGGACGGAAGGTGCGGCATTATCATCAAGCGGTGCCGTCGAATCCAACGTTGCGGCGGCGGCAAATGGCTTTTGTTTTTCGGCGTTCGGGGCTTTGTTGTGTATCCTAAGATGACCGTCATAGAAGCCAAGCCGCGCCCTTGAAATGGGGTGAAACCCCACCCGCCACGGTCTATTCGGCTAGTTGCGGGTCGATCCCTCTCCCCACCTCCATCTCTTCGGCACTGGCAGCCGCTTCCTCTTGCGCCTCCGTGTCAGGGTTCATCCATTCCTGCTTGGCCTGTTCCCAGTCCGATTTCGACGCATCCTGCGGTGCGCGACCATCAAGGCCCGCCAGTTCTACCGCACGCGCTCGCAGCATCCCACGGGTCACCTTTCCGGTGACAGCGGGATTTGCAGTCGAGGCAGTTTCCATCAGCAAAGGTGTTTTCATGGAGTATAAAATGTGCGGTCGAGATCTGAATTCCCAGCTATAGGGATGGTAACTTTAGGCCAGTGCGTGCTGAAGGTTTGATGATGCCAGATGAGCGAGTGCATCCGGTCCGATGGGTTCCTCCGGCTGCCAGGGGAGCCAAGCGGTGCGCTTGGCATGTTTCTCCACCACTTCGCGCAGGTAGCGATGTTCAGACGCTTCCCGACATTGCAGCAGGGGATCGCAGGAGCCGCTGTCGAGCAGGCTTTGATTGATGACCCATGCGAAAGGCTCGATGCGGGCGCGACGCAGATCTTCCTGCAAAGCGGCGGCCTCATGCACGGGCGTGGCTTCGGGCAGGGTGACGAGCAGGATGCGTGTGAAGTCGGGATCGCGCAGACGTTCGAGAAGTTTGAGGACTTCCTCGGGCTGCGTGCTGCGCGCCTGACGTTCCAGTTCGCGCTGATAAGCCTCGCTGGCATCGAGCAAGAGCAGCGTGTGCCCGGTGGGCGCGGTGTCGAGCACGACGAAGCGATTCGTGCCTTGTCCGACCTCACGCGCGAAGGCTCGGAACACGGCGATTTCTTCGGTGCAGGGCGAGCGCAGGTCTTCCTCCAGCAATGCGCGGCCTGCCTCATCCATCGCCGCGCCTTGAGCGAGCATGACCTCGCCTTGATAGGCGGCGGTCTCCGCTGCGGGATCAATCTTGCTGAGCGTGAGGCCCTCCACCTTGCCATGCAAGGTCTGCGCCACATGCGCGGCGGGGTCGGTGGTGCTGAGATGCACGGAATGGCCGCGCCGAGCGAGCATGACGGCGATGGCAGCGGCCACGGTGGTCTTGCCCACGCCGCCTTTGCCCATCGTCATGATCACGCCGTTGTCCTGCTGCTCAATGGTGGCGACGAGGTCTTCGAGACTTTCCATCTCAGGTGGTGTCCAGCCGCTCTCGTCCGCCTTCACGCCCTTGCCTTGGACATTGCCGCTCAGCAGCACGCGCAGGCCGCCGATACCGAGGATGTTGATGGGCCGCAGCGGAACGATAAAGCTGGGCATTGAGTTGATGAACTCACTCGCCGCCGTCAAAGCCGTCAAACCACGCTGCTGCATGGCCTGAGCGGTCACGTCTTCCGGGCACTTGGTTTCAAAGGTGCCGTTCACAACGAGGCATTGATTGCCGACGCCAATGGCGCGCAGTTCTTTGGAGGTGCGCTCTGCCTCGCGTAACGCAGCACCTTGCGGGCGGCTCACGAGCACGAGCGTCGTGGCTTTTGCATCGGCGAGGGTGTTCACGGTGGACTCGTAAATGGCGCGCTGCTTTTCCAATCCAGCGAGCGGACCGAGACAGGAGGTGCCACTGGTGTTTTTGTCGAGGAACTGATCCCAAGCTTTCGCCAAACTCATCAGCCGCAGCGTATGGCCGGTCGGAGCGGTGTCGAAGATCACATGATCATAGTCCTTCGCGGCTTCGGGATTCCCAATGAGTCCCGAGAACTCATCAAAGGCTGCGATCTCCACGGTGCATGAACCCGAAAGCTGTTCCTCCATGCTGCGCAATGCCGCCACTGGCAGCAGACCACGCATGGGACCGATCAAGCGCTCGCGGTAGGTCGCGGCGGCTTCGACGGGATTGATGTTCATCGCGTCCAAACCCGGCGCACCGGCGATGGAGGTGGGCTTGTTCGTGAGCTTCGTCTCCAGCACTTCATCCAGATTGGAAGCCGGGTCCGTGCTCACCAGTAGCACACGCTTGCCCGCATCCACGAGTTTCAAGGCCGTCGCACAAGACAACGAGGTCTTCCCAACGCCGCCCTTGCCGGTGAAAAAGAGAAAGCGTGTCGTGGTGGCGGCAGCGGGCTGATAGAACGGCAGTTTCATGATGCCAACTCCGCTTTGCCGAGGGCCGCGCGGAACCAGCCGGGACGTTCGTCCTTCGTCGGGTAGCGGCCTTTGAGATGCACCTCGCCATCCCAGAAGATCAACGGCAGCGCCTCCGCACCTTCCTTGTCCAGGAAGGCCTTAACCGCTGGATTCTGCGCAAAGGCCATCGGTTGTTGTCCGAGGTTGAAGCGCTCGATCTTAATGTCATGCGTGCCGAGCTGAGAAAGCATGGCGGAAAAATTAACGAGATCAGGATCAATATCTGTTCCGCAAATACCCGTCGAGCAGCACATGGGCGGGTCATAGACTTGGATGTTTTTCATTTGGGTGTGAATGGCAACGTACCGGCCAGCGACAGGGTTGCTATGGGGTGTAAGCCCCACTTGCTGAGACCAAAGTATCTGGCGGAGTTCGGCAAACAAATGACAAAGGTGCGGCAGATCTTGCGCCCGGTTGATCCGTGGTGGTGAGGGTCCGTTATTGCGGCTTCAGCAGCCGGGAGAAAAGTCGGGAGTAAGGATGCACGCGCTGCGCGGGTCGCCCGTCGCGTTCAAGAGGGAGGTTCGCATTCGCCCAGGCGAAGATGCCGCCTGCGAGGTTCCACACGTCACGGCGGCCCGCGTTCTGAAGACGACGGGCGAGAGTTGCACCGCGATAACCCGCCGCGCAGTAGATGACGATGGGGCGCGCTGGATCGAGCGCGGAGAGCGCGGCTGCGGCGGTGGATTCAGAATCAATGCGCCGGGCGTTGGCGAGGTGACTCAACGCGAACTCCTCTTCCGAGCGAGCGTCCACGAGCTGCGGCGCGGGCCGTTGCGCGTCGTGCAGCCAGGCATCAAGTGCTGACGGCGACAAATGCGACACATCAGGAAAACGTCCGCGCATGAAGGAGACAGCCCATGCGATGCCGCGACGGTGATCCGCAAACCACCACAGCGCGAGGCTTACGAGTCCGATGCAGCCAAGAGCGGCGATGGTGATCTCTGTGGCGGTATTCATTTCCGTGTCGAGGCGGAGACGTGACGAAACGTGGTGTAGCCGCCGGAGAGGTTCTCCGCGTTGAGGCCGTGCTGGCGCAGGAGCCGCACGGCGTTGTGCGCTCGGGCACCGACGGCGCAATAGACGGCGAGCGGACGTTCTTTGGACAAATCACCGAGCGTGCTGCGCAACATATTGAGTGGGAGATTGCGCGCGCCCGGCGCGTGGGCGGCGGCGAATTCGTCCGGGCCGCGCACGTCGAGCAAATCGTAATTCGCGAGCTGCGGGCTTTGCCAATGGATAATCGGGTCGTCGCCGCGCAGATGATTGGCGGCGATCATGCCTGCGAAGTTGATCGGGTCTTTGGCCGAGCCGAACTGCGGCGCGTAGCAAAGCTCGGCTTCCTCCAGATCATAAACGGTCGCGCCTTTCTGGATCGCCATCGCGATGACGTCAATGCGCTTGTCCACGCCCGCCATGCCGACGGCTTGCGTGCCGAGGATGCGGCCATCTGAGCTGCGGAATATCAGCTTGAGATGAATCTTCTCCGCACCGGGATAGTAGCCAGCGTGGTGTCCGGCGTGCAGGTAGATCTTCTCGTAGTCTGTGATGCCCGCGTGTTGCAGCACTTTCTCGCTCGCACCCGTGGAAGCGACGGCGAGGCCGAAGACGCCGCAGATCGCGGTGCCATGCGTGCCGTGAACGGCTACAGGCCGTCCGCAGATGGCATCGGCGGCGATGCGGCCCTGGCGGTTCGCAGGACCGGCGAGTGCGAGCAGCGTCCACGCGCCCGTGATACGGTCACGCACCTCCACCGCATCGCCGACAGCCCAGATGTGCGGGTCGCTGGTGCGCATCTGCTCGTCCACGCGGATGCCACCGTGCTCGCCGAGTATGAGTCCGGCGGCTTTGGCGAGCGCCGTCTCTGGACGCACACCGATGGCGAGGATCACGACATCGGCGAGGTGCGTCGCGCCTTCCTTCGTTTGCACTTCGAGGCGGTCATCGATTTGCGCAAAGCCAGCGACGGCGGTGCCAAGGGCCAGGTTCACGCCATGCGCGGCGAGATGTTCATGCACCGGGGCGACCATCTCTGCATCCATCGGCGGCATGACCTGCGGGAGCATTTCCACC
Organism: Verrucomicrobiaceae bacterium; assembly: GCA_031425215.1. Taxonomy (GTDB): domain Bacteria; phylum Verrucomicrobiota; class Verrucomicrobiia; order Verrucomicrobiales; family Verrucomicrobiaceae; genus JANPIW01. The sequence continues at coordinate 1,804 of JANPIW010000331.1, read as the reverse complement.
ACCGTGACATCGAGGCCAACGAGCTTGAGATTCTCCGCCATCTCCAGGCCGATGAATCCACCACCGACGATGACCGCAGTCTTTGCGGCATGTTGTTCGATCCATGTCTTGATGTGGCGCGTGTCGGGGATGTTGCGCAGGGTGAAGATGCCCGGCAGATCAATCCCTGGCAGTGGCGGACGCAGGGGTGCCGCACCCGGCGCGAGCACCAGCGCATCATAATGCTGGCGGTAATTTTGGCCCGACGTGAAATCGCGCACCTCTACCTCGTGCGCTTTGCGATCAATCGCCACGACCTCGTGCTCCGTGCGCAGCTCAATGGCGAAGCGCTCTTTGAAAAGCGGCCCTTTCGCGACGAGCAAAGCGTCCTCGTGCTCAATGACGCCACCGATGTGATAAGGCAGCCCGCAATTCGCGAAGGAGGCAAACGGTCCACGCTCGAAGACGATGATCTCCGCGTTTTCATCCATGCGGCGCAGGCGCGTGGCACACGAGGCACCGCCCGCGACGCCGCCGACAATGACGATGGTTTTTGGTGATGAAGTTATCATGGTGGTTTGAAATGCACGCCCTGCTGAAGGCGGCGGAGCGATAGTCGTCATGATAGGCTCTGCCAGAGCACGAATGCTCCGGTGGCAAGGATCACGACCGCGAAGACCTGCCGCAGCCGCGCCACGGGGAGCCGTGCGGCGAACATGCTGCCGAGGAGGACGCCGATGGCGGCGATACCGGCAAAAGTGAGCGCCATGGTCCAGCGCGGCGGGGCTTCGCCAAAATGGCTGATGAATCCGGCGGCGGAGTTGAACGTGATGACTGCGAGCGAGGTGCCCGTGGCCACTCGCAGCGGCAGGCGCGCGAATTTCACCAGCGCGGGCATGAGCAGGAAGCCACCACCCACGCCGATGAAGCCGGTGAGCACGCCAACTCCAAGCCCGGCGAGCAGACAGCGCAACGGCTTGCACTCGGCGAGCATCGAAGGCTCTTTTTTTGCACTCATCAGCATGTTCAGGGCGATCACGAGCATGAGCACGGCAAAGATGAGCATGAGCACGCGCCCGGAGACCAGCGGCGTGAGATAGGCACCGCCTGCCGCACCCGCCATGCCGGAGAGTGAGAAAATGCCAGCGGCTTTGAGATGAAACTCACCCGCGCGTATGTGCTGCACGGCTCCGACCAGCGCAGCGGCACCGACGACGAACAGGCTCAAGCCCACGGCTTCCCTCGGCGGCAGTCCGGCGAGATACACCAGCACTGGCAGCGTGATGATGCTACCACCCGCGCCGGTGAGACCGAGAGAGAGGCCGATGAGAGCTGCACCGAGGATGGCGAGTGTGTACATGATGGATGCCGCTGCGTCAGCGGGCGATGTCACTCGAACTTGATGTAGGCGTAGCCTTGCAATTGCAGGTCAATGAGCCGGGGAAAGGCGCCGACGACGAGCTTGATGCCGTGCATCAGCTCGGTCGCGGAGACGCCTTTCTGCTGCATCGTGTTTTCGCAGAGTTCGATCTGCACACCGCGCTTGATGAGTTCGACGAGGATTTCGCCGTTCGGATTCACCGCTTCGGAGCCGAGACGTTTGCGGGCCGCATCATTCACGACAGCAGCGATGCCGGTGCCGTGATAGACAAGATGCAGATGCACTTGATTGGCGGCGATGCCCTGTTTCTCATAGGTGTCGATGAGTTTGCGCGCGTAGAACAATCCGCGATTCACGCCCTCGTGCTGCGCGTCATCGGTCACTTGATAAACGATGCGCAGATTCTCCCGCACTTGCAGCGGGATGGCGGTCGGGGCGGGTTCG
>JANPIW010000330.1:0-8960 GCA_031425215.1 Verrucomicrobiaceae bacterium | reverse complement strand
ACCGCATGGCTCGCGGCGCGGCTCTACATGCCGGCATGGAATCGCATGATGGCCGCAGGTGCTTCGAGCTGCTCGCGCAAAAATGCGGTGCCATGGTTTCGAGACGAGGCTGCGATCTTGCGTGGCACGCAACGAAGGTGGTGGCAGCGAATGCTCGGACTCGACCGCGCGTCGTGCGCGCTGCTGGGCAAGGACATGATCACCTTTGTGCGCGAGCCTACGCAGTGGGGGCAGAGCGCGCTCATCTTTGGCCTGCTCTTTATGTACACCACGAATCTGCGCCGCCTCGGTTACGACACGCAGAGCCCGGTGTGGAGCGCGGTGCTCAGCTACCTGAACGTGCTAGTCTCCAGCCTCGCCATCTCCACGCTGACCACGCGTTTCATTTTTCCGCAGTTCAGCCTCGAAGGTCAGCGTCTCTGGATGCTGGGCCTCTCGCCGCTGCCGCTCGAACGAATCCTTTCGCTCAAGCTCCGCCTCTCTGCCGGTCTCCTCGCCCTGCTCACCACGATGCTCGTGCTCGTGTCATGCCTCACCATCTCGCTCCCCGCGCAGCGCATCGCGTTCTTCATCGCAGCGATCATTCTGCTCAGCTACGGACTCACCTCGCTGGCGTTGTCACTCGGTGCGTTGCTGCCCAATTTCCGCGAGCCAAATCCCGCGCGCATCGTCTCCGGCTTTGGCGGCACACTCTGCCTGATCACGAGTTTTTTGTACATTCTTCTCAGCTTCGGCGCGCTCGTCGTTCCAGCCTTCCTCGAACTGCGCAACGGCCGCATCGGTGGCATTGCGGTGCCCGGCACGAAGCTGCATTGGGAGCTGGCTGCGCTCGCCGCAGTGGGACTGACGACCTTCGTATTCGGCGTCGTCCCATACTGGCTGGCAAGAAAAAGGATAAAAAGTCTAGCGTATTTAGGCTCTCTGTAATATAAAGGGCATGGAAATACCAAAATTCTAACACATCCCATGTCCAGAAGACCTTCCGCAACATCCTCCGCCACCTCCACCCTCGACGACGACGTGTTCATGTTTGACCGGGCCGACGAGTTCCTCGACGGCGGCGCACCGACCCCGCTCGAGAACGTCAATGTGAAAGTCCGCGAAGCCCAAGAGCGACTCACCGACCTACGCGCACAGCAAGAGGAGATCGAAAAGCAAAAGCTGCACCTCGAAGTGCTGCGCGGGAAACAGGAGCGCTTTGTCGCAGGCAAGCGCGATCTGTCCGACAAGCTCAGCCGCTCCGTCGCCGGAATCGAGCGCGATCTTTACGACGCGCAAAAGCTCGTGGAGGAACTCTCCATCACGAAGGACACCTTCACCCGCCATCTCGATGTGCTCAAAAGCCTCCAACCCGAGCGCTGGCAGCCCACACAAGTCGATGACGAGATGGACCGCGCGCTCTGCGCCATCGAGGACGCAGGGGATGATTACACCAAGTGCTCACGCCGTCTCCAGTCCACGCGTCCGGGGCAGTCAGCATCCCTCGCTGATCTCGAAATCGAAGGCGCGGGCAGCAGCGCGCTCTTTGACACGGATGACGCAGGCTCCTGGATGCGTCGTGGTTTTGCTTTCACTCTTCCGCTCATGGGCGCGATCTTCCTCGCGCTGCTCCTGGCAAAATTCATGTTCTGATTTTCACTCAACGATCCCCACAATAAAAACCTCCAGCCCTCCACCCCGATATGGCTGTCAATAAAAGAGTCCCCAACACACGCTCCAAAACCGCGCGCGATCTCCTCAACGAAGACGCGCCATCGAAGAAGAAACGGCTCACGACCACGAGCCGCGGCATCCAGGACGAGATCACGCGCCTCGAGTGCGTCATCGCCGCCGCGCCACGTCTCGCACGTCAGCGTCAGATCGAGCGCTACGACACGCTCCCGCCGCCTGAGCGCTCCACCTGGGAGACAAAGGGCAAGCCCCGGCGCCTGAGCCTTCAGCAGAAAATGGTGCTCAGCCGCCGTCGCGTCTATCTGCTGCTTGAGCTGTGCATCGTCGCCCTCGGCGTGAGCGGCCTCGTCGGCTGGATCATGCACTGCCTGGATCGCGCGCCGTGATTTTCACCGCAACACAGTCCCGATAAATACCCCCACCCGAGAGCGCCCGCTGTCTTTCCCGAAGGCAGCGGGCGTTTTATCTTTGCTCGCGGTGATTTGATTTGTGAGCACCATCACGAGCATGTCAGCGCGCTTTCTTCAGTTTGAAAACATCACCCGCGCCTTTGAATCGGTGCGTGCGGTGGATGGTGTGTCGCTCTCCATTGAGCGCGGGGAGAAGTTTTCTTTGCTGGGGCCGAGCGGATGTGGGAAGACGACGCTGCTGCGGCTTGCCGCTGGGTTTGATCAGCCGGATGAGGGGCGCATCTTGCTTGATGGTGTGGACATCACCGCGCTGCCGCCGGAGAGGCGGCCGGTGAACACGGTGTTTCAAAATTACGCGCTGTTTCCGCATCTCACGGTTTGGGAGAACATCGCGTTTGGGCTGCGTGTCGCGAAGAGGAAAGCTGCTGAGATCAAGGGCGAGGTGGAGCGGATGCTGGCGCTGGTGCAGCTTGAGGAGCACGCGCAGAAGAAGCCGTCGCAGATTTCCGGCGGACAGAAACAGCGGGTGGCGATCGCGCGGGCTTTGATCAATCAGCCACAGGTGCTGCTGCTGGACGAGCCGCTGGCGGCGCTGGATTTGAAGTTGCGGCAGCGGATGCTCGTGGAGTTGAATCGCATTCATGCGGAGGTGGGCACGACGTTTGTGTTTGTGACACATGACCAGGGGGAGGCGATGAGCCTGAGTGATCGCATCGCGGTGATGAATCATGGACGGGTGGAGCAACTCGGCACGCCGCGTGAGATTTATGGGAGTCCTGCAACGGCGTTTGTGGCGTCGTTTATTGGAGACACGAATTTTTTGGAAGGGGAGATCGCGGCGGAGGTGGCGCGTGTCTCGGGCACGGGTGGTGGAGGGCGGATGCTGGTGAGCATTCGGCCGGAGAAGATCGCTCTATCAAGTTCGCCTGAGCGGGTCACGGACTCGCGCTTCCATGGGTTTGCTGGCATTCTGAGGGACGTGATTTTTCTTGGTGCGGAGTCGCGCTATGGCGTGGAGGTCGGGACGCAGATGGTGTGGGTGGCGAGGAAGAACGATCGCGATCAGGCCACGGAGGGTCTTGTGCGCGGTGCCGCTGTGTGGCTGAGCTTTGAGGTGAGTGACACGCGCGTGATTTCAGCCTGACCTTTGCACCTGTGAAGATGAGGTCGGTTGCGTGGGTTTGGAATTGCGGCTAGGTGCGGTCTCGAATGAAACAGAATTTTTTCAGATCAAAATTGTTTATCGTGGTCGCGGCCTGGGTGCTGGGCGCGCTCAGCGCGTGCAAGCCGCCGCCGGACTCGGATGTGCGGCGAGTGGAGGATGGCGCGCTTGATCCGTCTGGGATCGTGCTGCCGCTGCCGCGCACCAAGAATCCGACGGCGGGCGGAAAGCGCGTGGTTTTCAGCGTGGCGGACGGGGCTGATCCATTTCAGCGCGCGCAAGCTTTCGCGCTGGCTGACATGGTGCGGGCGTCGCCAGGGTATGAGTTGTTTACTCTCGATGCGAAGAATGACGCGGTGATTCAAAGCGAGCAACTGACCGCCGAGGGCGGGAAGAAACCGGCGATCATTTTTGTGGCTCCCGTGGAGCCGGGCGGAATCGGGGCGGCGCTGGAGATGCTGAAGAACGGCGGGACGGCTGTGATCGGCCTTGATGGGCGGCTGACCGATGATGTCTGCTCATCGGTGGTTTTTTGTGATGACAAGAAACTCGGCGCGGAGGCTGGCGGGATCGCGCTGCAATCGCTGAAACGCAAGGCGGAGGCCGAGGGGACAGGCGAGGTGACGGGCCGTGTGGTGCAGTTACGCGCGAGGGAGGGGGATCCGTCGGGCATCGCGCGCGCGGATGGGTTTGCGGCGGCGCTGTCGGGCAGCCCGGGAGTGGTGCTGGTGCATGATGCGCCTGCGGATGTGGATGCCAAGGGCGCGGCGGAGCGAATCAAGGAGGCTGCGCGTTTGCAGAAGAGCTTCGACATCATTTACGCGCACAACGACCTGATCGCGAAGCATGCGAGCGAGGCGCTTTCCGCACTGGGGCAGCGCGAGAGTGTGCTCGTCATCGGAACGGATGGCGTGGCGGGTAATGACGCGGGACTGTCGATGCTGGGACGCGGCGAGATCGACGCGACGGTGCATCGTCCGCTGCTCGTGGATTTTGCCTGGAGGCTGTGCATGAAGGCGGCATCGGACGCGTCATTCAAACCCAAGGCGCGTTACGAAGTCGAGCCGGCGGCGATCACGCCGAAAAACCTCAGCGAGGTGCAGCGACAGGGTTTTCCGCTCCCGAAACTTTGACGAGATCGCGGCAGGCCCGGTTACTGCTTGCGCAGGAGGTCATTTTGCGTTTTGGGAAACACTTCTTGCAACAACGCATTAATTAGCAAAACTTAACGAAATAGAAAATGAGTGATCTGACAATTGTAGAGGTGACGGGCCGGGAAATTCTCGACTCGCGTGGCAATCCAACCGTGGAGGTGGACATCCTTCTCGAAGGCGGCGCTCTCGGACGCGCGGCTGTGCCGAGCGGTGCGAGCACCGGTGAGCATGAGGCGCTGGAGCTGCGTGATGGCGACAAGAAGCGCTACCTGGGCAAAGGTGTGCAAAAAGCCGTGGCTGCGGTGAACAATGAGCTGGCTGATCTTTTGATCGGCTGTGATGCGAGTAATCAGGTGGCGCTGGATCACGAGATGCTCAAGCTCGACGGCACGAAGACGAAATCGAAGCTCGGAGCGAACGCCATCCTCGGTGTGTCGATGGCCGCGGCTAAGGCGGCGGCGCAGATGTATCAGATGCCGCTATATAAGTACATCGGCGGTCCGAACGCGAAGGTGCTGCCGGTGCCGATGATGAACATCATCAACGGCGGAGCGCACAGCGACGCGCCGATCGACTTCCAGGAGTTCATGATCATGCCAAAGGGGGCGGATAGTTTCTCGGAAGCACTGCGCTATGGCGCGGAGGTTTTCCACGCGCTGAAAAAGATCCTGCATGATCGCGGCCTCTCGACAGCTGTCGGTGACGAGGGCGGTTTTGCGCCGACGCTGAAATCGGCTGAGGACGCGCTCGAGGTCATCGCGCAGGCGGTGGACAAGGCAGGCTTCAAACTTGGCCATGATATTTTTCTCGCCCTCGACGTGGCGGCCTCCGAGTTCTACGACAAGGAGAAGAAGAAGTACGTCTTCAAGAAGAGCGACAAGAGCGAGCGCAGCGCCGCGGAACTGGTGGATTATTATGCGGGCCTGCAAAAGAAATTCCCGATCATCTCCATCGAGGACGGCTGCGCGGAGAATGACTGGGCCGGCTGGAAGGTGCTCACCGACAAGATGGGCGCGAAGACGCAGCTCGTGGGCGATGACCTCTTCGTGACGAATGTGGAGTTCCTCCGCAAAGGCATCGACAAGGGCGTGGCCAATTCCATCCTCGTGAAAGTGAACCAGATCGGATCGCTGACCGAGACGCTAACGCCGTGGAGCTTGCCAAAGAGAACGCCTACACCGCCGTCATCTCCCACCGCTCGGGCGAGACGGAGGACAGCACCATCGCCGACATCGCGGTGGCGACGAACGCCGGACAAATCAAAACCGGATCGCTCTCCCGCAGCGACCGGATCGCGAAGTACAACCAGCTCCTGCGCATCGAGCAGGAATTGGGCGACCGCGCCATCTTCGGCGGGAAAATGAAAATCTGAGCCATGAAATACGAGGAGATACGAGCAGGAATTCCGCAGGACACGAGCACCCGGTGGCTCACACTTGTGGTGCGCTTTGGCAAGTTCCTGCTCGTGCTCCTCATCGTGCCCAGCATCATGATCATCTTCCGTCCGAAGAAGAGCGAGCAGGATGCGATGAAGGCGCGCGTGGCGATGCTCACGAAACAGCGCGATGTGCTGCGCGATGCGCGCGACCAGCGTCTGCGCCGCGTGGACTGGATCAAGAGTGACACGGACTATCTCGAGATGGCCGCGCGTGACCGGCTCGATTTGCAGAAAGAGGGCGAGTATATCATCCGCTTCGAGGACGAACCCGCGACGGTGAAAAACTAGCCGCGTGATCCACGGCCCATGATCCGCATCTTCGACCGTTATGTGGGCCGTCAGGTCTGGTCAGGCACGCTCATGGGCGTGATGGTGCTGAGCCTAGTTTTCGTTCTCGGCACCGTTTTCAAAAAACTCGACCAGCTCCTCGGCGACACCTCGCTGCCGACCGATGTGGTGATCCAGTTCATCGGGCTGGTCGTCCCGTTCTCGCTCATCTTCACCATCCCGTGGGCGTTTCTCACCGCGATCCTGCTGAGCTTTGGCCGCATGTCGGCTGACAATGAGCTGGTCTCGCTGCGCATGACCGGCATGTCGATGGCGCGCATCTGCGCTCCGGTGTTTGTCATTGCGGCGGCGATGGCGGGCATTTGTTTCTGGGTGAATCTCGATCTCGCGCCCTACGCAAAAAACAAAACCAAGCGTCTCTTCCGCGACATGGCGCTGGAAAATCCCGCATCGCTTTTCCAGGAAGGCAAGGTGCTCGATAAATTCCCCGGCTACCGCATCTACACCGGCAAGCGTGACGGCAACAAGATGCAGGACCTCCAAATCGTGGAGCTTTCCTCTTACAAAGCGGGACGCACCATCTGGGCGCGACGCGCCGAGCTGAGGATCACGCCCGGTGTGCTCGATTTCGAGCTTGAGATGCGTGACGCGCTCATCGAGTCCGTCGTCATGCCTCCTCCGGGGGCCGGCGAGCCGACGATGGATCACATCAGCTTGAAGGAGTTTGTCCTCTCCTTTCCGCTCTCGCGACTCAAGGAGAAAACCGACCGCGTGAATTCCGACATGAAAACCACCGGCGCGCTGTGGGACGAGGTGCGGACGGGTGTCAACAGCGCGACCAATCTGCCGCTCGACAAACTAGGCAAGGCCGACGCGCTCACGGAGTTGAACAAGCGCTTCAGTCTATCGCTCGTCTGCATCGCCTTCGTGCTCGTCGGCATCCCGTTGGGCATCACGGCGCAACGTCGCGAGACCGCCGTCGGTTTCCTGCTCAGCCTCGGTGTGGCGGTGGGATATTATTCCTTCGTCATCTTCGCTGACCGCATGAGCGAGAAACCCGACGCCATGCCGCATCTGCTCATGTGGCTGCCCAATGTGATCTTCATTGGCCTCGGCCTCGTGCTCTTCTGGCGGCTGAGCAGGCGCTGAGCTTTGTCAGGAGACCGCGCGCCACTCGGTTTTTATTCCTTCCCGAGAATCTGCCGCGAGAGAATAATTCTGCTTTGAGTCCAGGCCAGCAGCGGTGGTTAAAGGTTGAGGGAGGCAAAATATTTGATCACGAGCGTTGCGGTGGTGAATGTTCAGAACTAACTTCATCTTGTTTCCGAGGCTAAACGGCATTTTTTATCGTCCTCATAAAGCCACAGGCATCATGTTACCCGGTGTGATCCAATTCCAATGCCAAGCCTGCCAGGCGCAGCTCACCGTGCCCATGCACCTTGCCGGAGTCACGGGTCCCTGTCCCCATTGCGGCACCACGATCACATCGCCTCAGGCATCCACATCGGGAAGCACGGATTCGCTGGTGCTGCCCATCGTCCCTGCAGTTCAGCCGCAGGCGGCTCCCGAAACCTATGCGCCACTGCAGACGGGCGCACCCATGCTGCCGCAGGGCACGCCGCCGCAGCAGCAGCACTCGGGCTGGCCGCCCGCTCCTGAAGCGCAAATGACGGCATCCGCCCCTGTGTCGGTGCCGCTTACTCCCGTCGTGCAGCAGCCGGTGCAACCGCCGCCAGCAACGCGCCCGTCCGGGCTTCTGCAAAGCATCACCAGCCTCCCGCCCCGTCGGCAGCCTGGAGATGTGCCGGCCAGCAGCCTGATGAACCAGCCGGCAGCAGCTCCCGCATCCGTGGCTGGCGCTCCGACACTTTCGTATGCCCAGCCGGCATGGGGATCGCCGGATGGACCTGGAGATACGCAGCCCGAGCCTGTTGCAAATGTTCGAGAGAGTGAGGATGCGATTAGCACCATGCTCGGCAAGGGCGGGCCTCTGAGCGGAAGACTCCAACCTCAAACCGAAACTGCGCCACCGGCTCCCGAGCCAGCGCGCTCCAAAAAACCTGCACGCGCCGCAGGCATGGACATTCAACTCGGTGGTCGCAAAAGACGCGGTGGCAAGCTCGTGGCAGCGTTCACCTTCCTGCTTCTGGCGGGCGGGCTCGGTGCTACAGGCTGGCATTTTCGTCAGCCGATTCGCGAGCTGGCGGAACAATATTTTCCGCGACTCAAGGAAGCCGGGCCGGAGACGACGCGCACTGCGGGGCCGACGGGCGAGCCGCCACCGCTTGCAACCACGCCTCCTGAGGTCGCCACCACCACGCCGCCCGTCAAGGCTGATCCTTCGCCGGATGCGGGTTCATTTAATCCGGCAGAGAGCGTCACACCAGGTTCGTCGCCCGCTGCGCCCTCGCCGCCGAAGATCGACATCACCACTCCGACGGACGAGACGGTGGTCATGAAACCGCAATCCAGTGACATCACTGATGGACCCGGCACGACCGGGGTCGATGCCACGCCCGTGAAAAGAGCGCAGATCGTCGTCGATGAACAGCCTGAGCCGCCGGCCGTGCAGGTGGCCAAGGCCACGATGCCAGACGCGCTGGTGGAGATCGGCTCCGGCAAGCCTGCGCAAGACCCCGATGCGGGCGTAATTTTATCACGGCCCGAATTGGGTCTCGATGCCATCGTCAAGACCAGCCCCGAGGCCGCGCCGGCCGTGGACGCGTTGCGCCAGTTCTTTGCGGCGGCGACACTAGAAGAACGGGCGAAGCATGTGCTCAACGCCGCCTCGCTGCGCTCACTCATGGAGCGCTACTACAGCCGCGCGGATCCCGGTC
>JANPIW010000329.1:0-8710 GCA_031425215.1 Verrucomicrobiaceae bacterium | reverse complement strand
CACCGCACTCCAAAGCGCTGCGCGCCGCCGGCTCTGCCATCGAATTGGTAGCACGACTGAAGGTTTTTTGATGGCACTGGTGTTGGAGCCGCGCCTTCGCCACTATCATTGGATTCACGGATCAGTGGCAACATGCGGCGATTTCCTCACTGCCATCCAGCGTGCCGCGTAGCCGCCAGGCCATGATGAGCGCGGCGGTGATGGCGAGGGTGCGCTGGATTTTTTTCAAGGTCGCGGGCTGCACACGACCGCTGAGTGAGTGGAGCTGGGTTTGTGCGAGGAAAAGCAGGGGCAGGGTGCCGAGTCCGAAAGCGAGGGCGAACTCGGAGCCGCGAATGGCGGAGCCGTTTGCCATGGCGAGCGCGAACATCATGTATAGCGGACCGCACGGCAGCAGCGGTGTGGCGAGTCCGATGACGGCGGCGCGTGTGGTGGCGCTGAAACGCAGCGCGGCGATGCGGATGCGGGCGACGGGCATGGCGAGAAGCGCGGGCTTTGGCAGCCAGTTGTCGAGTCCGAGGCCGACGAGCGCGAACGCGAGCACGAGCAGCCATGGCAGGATGATGCCCGCGCCCGAGTGAAACATTTTCAATGGCAGGATGCCGAGCGTGCCAGCGAGCGCTCCGATGAGCGCGTAGCTCGTGATGCGCGCGATGTGGTAAAGCATGGTGGTCTGGATGAAGCGCGCGGGTTTTCCTGCGGCGCTCGTGGCCCACGAGCCTGAGAGCGGGCCGCACATGCCTACGCAGTGCAGGCTGGTGACGAGTCCGGCGATGAAAGCGGCGGCGCTGGTGTCAATGGCTGGCATGAGGAGCGGATTGCAGCGGCACTTGTTGCGGCTGGTATTTGACGGCGATGGTGATGAAGAATGCCCACCATGCGACGAAGCCGATGAAGAACGCGAGGATGATGAGCCAGGGGCGCTTTTGGAGGATGGTGATCATGGGTGATGGGTCGTGAGCTATTTGATGATCATGAGGCGCGGGTCGGGGCCTTGAAAGGTCATGCGCTCGGTGAGGGTGCTCTTGCCGCTGCGCTTGTCGGTGACGCGCAGGCGGATGAGCACGCCGGGTTTGTACTCTGCCACCGGTTGCGCGAGGATGATCGGGCGCACCTCCTCGCCGAGCGGGCCGACCGCCACTTCATCGAGATTCTCCGCGAGTGTGATGGATGGCGGGAGTCCCTCAATCTCGAGCGCGACGTGAAAGGAGGTGGTGTCGTCGCCGGGATTGATGAGGCGGAGGTTGAATTGATTGCGCAGCATTCCATCCGCGAGATAGAACGAGGGGCCGACCATGCGCACGGCGCGCGCCTGGAATGGCTGGATGAACCTCGTGGAGATGGCGAACGCCGCCATGCCGGCGATGAGCAGGATGGTGTAGAAGATGGTGCGCGGCCGGATGAATTTCGTCGCGCCGCCTTCGAGGCCGTTGAGCGAGTCGTAGCGGATGAGGCCCTTGGGACGATTGACCTTCGTCATGATGTCGTCACACGCGTCGATGCACGCGGCGCAGCCGACGCACTCGAGTTGCAGGCCGTTGCGGATGTCGATGCCTGTGGGGCAGACTTGCACGCAGCGATTGCAGCCGATGCACGAGCCGGCGCCCTCGGTGCCTACCTTGCCGCGAGGCTCACCGCGCTTTTTGTCGTAGCCGACGTTGATGGTGTTGTCGTCCGTGAGCGCGGACTGGAGACGACCGTAGGGACAGAGGATGATGCAGAACTGCTCGCGGAACCAACTGAACGAAAAGTACAACGCGCCGGTGAGGAAGAGCACGACCCCGAAAGCCGTCAGGTGCTCGCGTGGCGGGCCGCTCATCATGTCGTAAAGTCCTGCAAGGGAGACGAAGTAGCTGAGGAAGACATGCGCGATGAGTGCTGAGACGGCGATGTAGATCGCGTGTTTGAGCGCGCGCTTGGAGATTTTGGAAGGCGACCACGGAGCGCTGGCGAGGCGTTTCCTCGCGGGCGCGTCGCCGTCGATGAGACGCTCGACACGACGGTAAACATGCTCGAGGAAGACGGTGTAAGGGCAGGCCCAGCCGCACCAGAGGCGGCCAAAGAGCGCGGTGACATAGAAGAGCGAGAACGCCACGCCTGTGATGAGGAAGAAGCCGACCCAAAGCTCCTGCGTGGCAAAAGTCAGCCCCATGAAATGAAAGCGGCGATGCGCCACATCGAGAAACACCGCCGGATGACCGCCGAGGGGAATCCACGGCAGCGCGGCATACACGACGAGCAGCGCCGCGCCCGCAACGCGCCGCCCGAGAGTGAACGGGCCGCGTGTGTCGGAGGGATGAATGAACTTGCGCGACCCGTCCTCATTGATGGAGCCGAGGGATACGAGGTTCGGGTTGTTCATGGGTCGGGCACGAACATGGCATCGCGTGCCCATGATGGCTCTGCCCTGCTTGCTCATGGCGCGCTGGATTTTGCGGGCGCTGTTCTTTCGATTGAACCCTCGCCGCTGCCTCGCGAACATGCCCTTTGGAAAACCATCATGGTGGAACAGGCAACGCAGAAACCAGCAGCACGGCGCGCGCGCAATCTCATGCGCGTGCTGGCGGGATACGCGATTGGGTTTGCCGTGGTGTTCGGCATCGCCGAGGCGGGGTTTCGTACGGCGGGATTTGATTTCGGACGACTGCAAAAAGGCGGCGCTGATCCGCGCGGCGCGTATCCGGTGGCGTTCCGGCAGCCCGATGTGCCGTTTGGCGAGGTGTTCTTCAAGCGCGCCGGCCCTGCGAGCTGGACGGGCCGTCCGCTGGCGGAGCTGCTGCCGCTTTATCGCGCGGCGGACTCAGCCTACGAAGACGAGCCGACGATCACGATCAGCTTTGATCGCGATGGTTTTAGAAATGCGCCCGACCTCGCGGATTGGGATGTGGTGGTGGCGGGAGATTCGTTCACGGAGGCGGGTTATCTGCCGCAGGAGCAGTTGTTCACTTCGGTGCTGGCGGAGCAGACGGGGTTGCGCGTGAGGAATCTCGGCCTGTGCAAGACGGGGCCCTTCACGCACATCGAGTGCTTGAAGTCGTTTGGCGGCGCATCGTCATGCCGTCACGCGGTGCTGGCTTTCTTTGAGGGCAATGACATCAGCGACGCAGCGGATGAGGCGGCGGATTTGAGAAAGTTTCATGAGTCGGGTGCCAGGCCGTTGCGCGTGATCGCGCCGCAGACTTCGCTGTTGCGCGCGGTGTTGGGCGCGGGGAAAGCCGCGTTGCGCCCCAAGACGACGAGGCGTTTTCAAAATGCGGTCTTCACTGCCGCGGGCAAATCGGTGCCTGTCACGATGCAGGTTCCGCCGCTGCCGGAGAATCCGCATACGATGACGGCTGCGCAGCGCGCCCTGGTCGCGCGGTTTCTCGATGCATGGCGCGATGCGGCCATGGAGCGCGGCATGAAGCCGTGGCTGCTCTACATTCCGATCAACAACCGCACCTATCATGGCTTGGTAAAGATCGACGACTCCGCGCCGCGCGAGGTGCGCGAGTGGTCGCCGACGACTCTGCCGGAGTTCATGCGCGCGGAGTGCGCGGCGAGAGGCATTGCCTATATAGATACATGCGTGCGATTGCGCGCTGCGGCGGAGCAGGGGACGCTGGTCTATAATCCCATCCTGGACACGCATCTCAACGCCGCCGGATCGCGCATCGTGGGCGAGGTAATGGCGGAGGAATTGGCGCGGGCGGATCGGGTGTCGGTTGATGGTGCGGAATCGGAGGTTGAGAATCTTCCAGGCATCAAAGATGACGTACTGCAACTCATCGCATTCCAAGCCCAACGGGCTTTAGAAAGTCACAACGGCGACAAGGCATCGAATCGCCATGAAACCCTCGGGGGAATTCGTGAGGGAGCGCGCGGCATGATTTCGCGCCGGGCATGGACTACTTCACGCCCATTAGATGCCGCAGCACGGCTAGCTCCAGCGCCTCGTAATCGCGCGCATCGATGTATTGCTGCTCCAGCTTTGTGTCCCACGAGCGCACCTTGTCCACGATGTGATTGAAGATAGCGCGGCTGTTGGTGAGGTGCGCAGTGACGGGTTTGCCTTTTTGGGTCCGCATCGCTTTCACGTCGAGGCCGATGAACTCGCCCGCTGCTCCGTAGCCGGCCTCTTCGAGCACGCGCACCTGATTGAAAGCGACGCGCAAATTGGCTCCGGCGAAGTTTTTGTCCTGGTCGTACTTCAGTCCGTTCTGATCATTAAGATGCACGGAGCCGAGCTTGTCGTGCGCGAGCGCGAAAGCCATCTCATCGCTAGGATCGAGTCCGGCGAGCAATGCGTGAGCGGTTTCGATGAGGCCCTTCACGCGCCTGTGATCTTTGGACGCATACGACAGCGCGATGGCGTGGCCGATGGTGGGCACATACGCCTGGTCGGTCGGCTCGTTGGGCTTTGGCTCGATCCAGATTTCGATGTCCTTGTCGTGATCGAGCATGGCATTGATCGTCGCCAGCAGGCGCTCATAGGCGATGCGCGCGTTCTTCGCCTCGCGGATGTAGGTGCCCTCGCGCGCGAGCCAGAGCACGATGGCCTTGGAGCCGATCTCTTTCGCGATGTCGATGGTTTTCAAAGTGCGGTCGAGCGCGTAGCGGCGGTCCTTCGCGCTGTTTGACGTATAGCCACCGTCAACGGTCTGCGGCGCGAACCACAAGCGCGGCGCGACGAACTCCGGCACGAGTCCCTGCGAGGCGAGCATTTTTTTAACCTTCGCCGCCTGCTTCATCGTCGCGGTGGCGTCGAGATCATCGAGTCCCGGCACCACGTCATCGTCATGAAACTGCACGCCATCGAAGCCCAGCTTTTTATAGAGCGCGAATTTCTTTTCGTGCGGAAACCTCGCACGCACCTCGGGGCCGAAAGGATCAGCGCCCTCTGAGATGTTCCAGGGGCCGAAGGAGAAACGATAGCTGGTCTGCTTGCTCATGATGTTGATCAGTTGGTGTTTTAGCCGCAAAGGCCGCGCATTAAACCAGCGGCACCGAGCTGGTCAACCCGACGAGCGCACATGAATCGCCACGCGGGTCTTCTCGTCGCGAAGTTGATTGTAGAGCTTCAGCGCCTCGGCGGTTTTCATCACCTCAATTTTGCAGTTGGGCGATTGCATCTGCATCACATCGGGCTGCACCACCGACTTGCCGTCGTAACCCTGGCCGATGATGAGCACCTGCGGCTGTGTCTCGGTGATCCACAGCAGCGTTTCCGCGTCAATGTTCTGCGTTTTGTGGACGGTGCGCCACTCACCATTGCCGCGCACCTGGATGTCAAAATACGGAATCGGCGTCGCGCCGAATGTTGTCAGCCCGGCGCATGAAATGCCAAAGCGCTGAGCTTTGCGATTCAGCGCGATCCAGCCGACGACCAGCAGCGCGATAAAAATTAAAATACCCAGTAGGATGTTGCGGCTCATGGAGAGGAGGAATGGTATCGCCGATGATAGCAGCACCCCGCGCCGTAGCGCCAGCGGGAATTTGCAGATGAATCGCCTAAGCGTTCAGTCAGATGACGAAAGCTCACACTTTCTCCGCCATCGCCAGCACCGTCTGGAAATGCGGGCTGCGGCTCTCTCGATGCACGATGCTCGTCTCGATGTCCTTGAAGCCCGCGTCATCGAGCATGTCGTGCAGTTCCACCTCGGAGAAGCCCAGCCAGACATCGGCGTAAAGCTGGCGCGCTTTCTCAAACTGATGCTTGAGCAGGTCAAGGATCACGATGCGACCGCCGCGTTTCGTGATCGTGTGCGCGGCCTTGATCGCATTCGCCGGCGTGCGCGCGTGATGCAGCGCCTGGCTGAGAAAGGTGAGATCGACGGAGTTCGCGGCGATGGGCGGTGACTCGATATCCCCGGCGCGGAACTCGATGTTGTCGCATCCGTGCTTGCTCGCCACGTCGGCGGCGTAGGCGATCATTTTCTCGGAGTTGTCCACGGCGATGACTTTTTTCGCACGCTGCGCGAGCAGCAGTGAAAGTGTGCCCTCACCTGAGCCGAGATCGGCGATGACGAGCGGCGGGAGCAGCTTGATGAGCGTCTCGCCCAGCCCTTTCCACGAGCGGCCCGGTATGTAATGACGGCCAAATTTCCCGGCAAGCGCGTCAAAGTAGCTCTGGGCCGCGTTCTCGCGTTTGCGCTGAACGATCTTGAGCGCGGTCGCGTCGCGTTTCGTCTCCTTGATCTCCGCGCCTGCGGCCTCCACCAGCGCTATGAAGTGGTGGTGCGCCTCTCGGTTCTTTGCGGACGGCTCCTCTATTTTATACAGGCGGTTCTTGCCTGAGCGCTTGTCCGCCACCAGCCCCGCGCTGCGCAGACGCGCCAGCTGCGCGCTGATGTTTGATTGCGGGAGCGAGAGGATGTCTTGCAGTTCGGCCACGGAAAGCTCGTCCTGCTTGAGAAGCAACAGCAGCCGCACCCGCGTGGGATCGGCGATGAGACTGACTGATTTCAAGATTGACGACATTGCATCCAGAGGCATACATATCAACGTATCATCATTCATCAATATATAACTCTGACCCCCTGAACCACCACATCATGTCACGTTCCTACATCTTCTCGTCCGAGTCCGTTGGCGAAGGCCATCCCGACAAAGTTTGCGACACCATCTCCGACGCCATCCTCGACGCCTGCCTCACGGTCGATACCCGCAGCCGCGTGGCTTGCGAGACCTTCGCCAAGAGCAACATCGTCGTCGTCGGCGGTGAGATTTCCATCCCCAAGCTCGGCCACAAGCCGCTGAGTGACGCGATCAATGTCGAAAAAGTCATCCGCGACGCCGTGCGCGGCATTGGCTACATCCACGACGATGACGTTTTCCACGCCGACAAAATTTTCATCAACAACTACCTCACCGCGCAAAGCCCCGACATCGCGCAGGGTGTCGATGCCAAGCGCGCCAAGCACAAGGACACCGCCGAGCAGGGCGCAGGTGACCAGGGCATCATGTTCGGCTACGCGAGCAACGAAACCGAGGAGCTGATGCCGGCGCCTATTATGTACGCACACCGACTCGGCCGCGAGCTGACGCGCGTGCGCAAGCTCGGCAAAGTGAAGTGGCTCCGCCCCGACGCGAAATCGCAAGTCTCCGTCGAGTACATGAACGGCAAGCCCATCCGCATCGTGAACGTCGTCATCTCCACGCAGCACGCCGCTGATGTCGAGCATCCTGACATCAAGCAGTTCTGCATCGAGCAGATCATCAAGAAAGTGCTGCCCAAGGACATGCTCACGAAGAACACCGAGTTCCTCATCAATCCGACCGGGCGCTTCGTCGTGGGCGGCCCCTCGGGTGACAGCGGTCTCACGGGCCGCAAAATCATCGTCGATAGCTACGGCGGCATGGGCCGTCACGGCGGCGGCGCCTTCTCCGGCAAAGACCCGAGCAAAGTCGATCGCAGCGCCGCTTACATGGGCCGTTGGGTCGCGAAAAACGTTGTCGCAGCCGGCCTCGCCGAAAAATGCGAAGTGCAGTTCGCCTACGCCATCGGCCATCCGCGTCCCGTCAGCGTCCATGTCGATACCTTCGGCACCGGCATCACTTCCGATGACGCCATCCTCTCCGCCGTGCTCAAGGTTTTCTCCTTCAAGCCCGCCGAGATCGTGCAGCAGCTCGACTTGCTCCGTCCGATCTATTCAAAATCCACCAACTACGGTCACTTCGGCAAAGACGATCCCGATCTCACCTGGGAAGCCACAGACAAAGCCGACGCTCTGAAAAGAGCCGTCAAGTAATCAACCTCACACACATAAAAAACACCCTATGATCAAAACAAACCGCTCCGCCGCACGTGTCAGCGCCCCCAAGGTAGCTGTCACGAAAAAGACTGACTACAAAGTGCGCGACATGTCGCTCGCTGAGTGGGGTCGCAAAGAAATCAACATCGCCGAGCACGAGATGCCAGGTCTGATGTCTGTACGCAAAAAGTACGCCAAGGAGCAGCCGCTCAAAGGCGTGCGCATCACCGGCTCGTTGCACATGACGATCCAGACAGCAGTACTCATTGAGACCCTCGTCGATCTCGGCGCGTCCGTCCGCTGGGCCTCGTGCAACATTTTCTCCACGCAGGATCACGCAGCCTCCGCCATCGCAGCGGCAAAGGTTCCCGTGTTCGCATGGAAAGGCGAGACGCTGGAAGAATACTGGGATTGCACCCTCGATGCCGTCATTCACCCAGGTGAAAAAGGTCCGCAGCTCGTCGTCGATGACGGCGGCGACGTCACGCTCCTCATTCACAAAGGCTACCAGCTCGAACAAGGCGACAAGTGGGTGAACTCGCCCAGCGGTTCCCACGAAGAGCAGGTCATCCAGAACCTCCTCAAGCGCGTCGCTAAAGAAAAGCCCGGCATCTGGACCAAGATGGTCAAGGAATGGCGCGGCGTTTCCGAAGAGACCACCACCGGCGTGCATCGCCTCTATCAGATGAAGGAAGCCGGCAAGCTCCTCGTCCCCGCCATCAATGTGAACGACAGCGTCACGAAGTCGAAGTTCGACAACCTCTACGGCTGCCGTGAGTCCCTCTCCGACGGACTCAAGCGCGCCACTGACGTCATGATCGCCGGCAAGGTCGCTGTCGTCTGCGGCTACGGCGACGTGGGCAAAGGCTCCGCGCATTCACTCCGCGGCTTCGGCGCGCGCGTGATCGTCACTGGGATCGACCCCATCAATGCGCTTCAGGCCGCGATGGAAGGCTTTGAAGTCACCACCGTCGAGG
>JANPIW010000328.1:0-4170 GCA_031425215.1 Verrucomicrobiaceae bacterium | reverse complement strand
GAAACTTGATCGGCGGCGCGCAGGATCAGCGCAACGCGGACTACTACAACAATCGCGGTCGCTACTGAAAAACCGCCGCTCTCACACGATGAGAGCACAGGGGTCGGGGGGAATTGAAAGCCGCCCGGCCCCACATCAGTCAATCTCGTCCAGGCATTTGAGCTGCGACGAATCAGTTTGGGGTACAGGCCCCATTGAAATTTGCCCAAACACCAACCCTTCTATGCACATCATGAAAACGAATTCCATGTTCCAAAAAACGCTCTGTCTCACGCTCGCCTTGTTCACCTCATCGTCCTTGCTCGCCAAGGACAAAAAGGATGACGATGACTCAAAGAAAAAGAAGAAGGGCAGTCCGTCCAGCCAAGGATCATCTCGTGGCCCTCAGGGTTCCGGTGGGCCTTCAGGTGGCGGTCCGAGCCGTCCTTCCGGCGGACCTTCGGGCAAACCATCAAGCGGCCAATCCGGTGGCATGTCCAGGAGCGGACCGCAACAGAGCGGCCCTTCCAGCAGGCCATCCGGCGGCATGTCCGGCGGGCCTTCCGGCGGCATGTCCCGCAGCCAGCCTCAGCCCAGCGGACCTTCACGCAGCACACCGAGCGGTCCGTCCCGGAATGATTCCCGCTCAGCACCTCAGTATGGCTATCGCCAGGATGCTCCCCGCCACATCGAGCCTCAGCGCCGCCCATCAATGGTGCTTGAGACCAGACCTTTGTTCAGGCCGTTTCTCAGCCCATACAGCTACCGCCAGCCGCAGCCAGTCGGCGTGACTGCTGCGGATGTGCAGCACGCCCTGGCGCAGAGAGGTTTCTATTATGGCCCCATCGACGGCGGGATCGGCCCCATGACGCGCAGAGCCATCGCGGCCTTCCAAGCCGAGGTGGGACTTCCCGTCACGGGCGAGATCACAATCTCGCTGCTGCGCGCGCTTCGCCTCTGATATTACCGAGTCACGCTACTGCATCAGATCCCGGCATTTCCTGCGAAGCGTCGCGCGGTTCATTTTCAGCGCTGCTGCAAGGCGAGTCGGCTTGTTGTCGAAGCGCGGCAGCAGCATCTTGAGCATCAGCGCCTCGACCTGGCCCGCGATGTCATCGTAGGCCGGGAGTTCCTCCTCGGGTGCGGTGAGTTTTTGATCCAGCCATTGCGTGAGCGCCTGCTCGAGCGCGGTGTCGAGATGGCTGGCGGCATCAGCCGCCGTCGTGTGCCGTGCGATGGATTCGGGCAGATGCCTCGGCAGCACCGCCGCGCCTGTGCAAACGGCGGCCGCGTGTTGCATGGCGTTGCGCAGCTCGCGCACATTGCCAGGCCAAGGATGCGCCTTCAGGCAGGCTAAGGTCGCCTGCGTGAGCGCGAGATCGCGGCGCGCTCCGGCAAACTGGTGCAGGTAAAACGCGGCGAGCGCCTCAATGTCCTCGGTGCGCTCGCGCAGGGCGGGCAGAGTGACCTCGACGATGTTCAGGCGGTAGTAGAGATCCTCGCGGAAACGCCCTTGGCGCACCCGTTCGAGCAGATCGTCGGATGTGGATGCGATGAGACGAGGCGCGTTGTGATCGGTTTGCGCGTTGAGCCACTTTTCCAGTCGCGCCTGGAAGGGCAGGGGAAGGCGCGCTATCTCCTCCACGAAAAGTGTGCCTCGTTTTGCCTGTGAAGCGACATCAGTTTCCACGTCGCCTCCGAAGAACGCGCCCTCAAGTTTCTCGGAAGTCCAGTCGTCTGAGCGGAAGGAGGCGAACGGCGCGCACTTTCTGCTGCTCGATGAATGAATCACGCGTGCCGCCAGTGACTTGCCGGCGCCGGATGGGCCGGTGATGAGCAGGGGCGCGTCTGTGGCGCTCGCCTGCGCGATGGCGGCATAGGCGCGCTGCATCGGCGCCGTGGCGCCGATCATGAGCGTGGTGCGGCCACGCTCGCTTTTCGCCGTCGCGGTCTGCGCGGGAGGCGCGGTGATGAAGGCGCGGATCGCCTGCTGAAACTCGGTGAGGTCGAGCGGCTTGAGAAAGTACTCGCTCGCGCCGAGCCGCCTCGCCTCCAGCGCGTTTTCGAGCGTGCCGTGCGCGGTGATGACGAGCACTTTTGTCTGATCGGATGCCGCGCGGATTCTTTTCAGCACCTCGATGCCGCTCATGTCAGGCAGGCCGATGTCGAGCACGATCAGGTCGGGATGCTTTTTCGCCAGCTTGTCCAGGCCGCTCTGCGCGGACGCGGCCACGATCGGCTCCGCGCCACAGCGCCGCACGATGGTCGAGAGCGCGGCGGCGAGCGCGTGTTCGTCTTCGATGATGAGGATGGAGGACATGGCGGTGAAAAAAGAATCAATCGACAAGCGGCAGCGTCACGGTCACACGCGCGCCGCCAAGAGGCGGGTTCTCAAGGCTAAGCGTTCCACCGTGATGCGCGATGACTTCCTTCACCACGTTGAGGCCGATGCCCATGCCGCCTTCGCGTTCGGAAAAAAACAGCTCTGATCCGTGCGCCAGCGCATCAGCGGAAAAACCCGTGCCGCTGTCCGCGAAGGTCACGCGCGCCACGTCGTCCACGCTCGTTCCTTCGATGACGAGCGTCCCGCCACGAGGCATCGCCTGGATCGCATTGAGCGCGAGATTCCGAAAAGCCTGCGCAAGCCGCTGCTGGTCTCCCGCCACATGCACCGGATCCGGCAGCCGCGCCTCGATCACCACGCTCGAGTGCGCAGCCTGTGCTTGCATGGTCTCGATCATGCGGAGCAAAATCTCGCGCAGATCCAGCCGTGACATGCGCGGCTGCTCGGGACGCGCGACGTATAGCCACTGGTTCACGAGACCCTCAATGACGCGCGACTCGCTCCCGATCATTTGCAATGAACTGGCCGCCTCTGCGTCGAGCGCCGCGCCCTCAATGAGCTGCGCGTGGAGCTGGATCGACGCCACCGGGTTCTTGATCTCGTGCGCGAGGCCCGTCGCCACACGGCCGAGCAGCGCGAGCCTCTCGGCCTGTTCGCGTCTGGCGCGTTCTTCGCCCAGACGCGCGCGCGCGTCGAGCAGCGCGCCTGCGAGCTTGCCGATCTCATCGGATCGCCGTGCCTCTGGCAACGAGGGCGCGGCATCACCAAAAACATGCGGCAGCTTTTTGGTCAGACTGGCCAGCGGCCTGACCACGCCGCGCGTGACGGCAAAGGCCAGCGCGAGGGAGAGAAGCCAGAACGCTGCAAGCGCTACGAGAGTGGAGGGCTGCGTGAGCGACACGGCCACGGCAGGCTCGTCGCGCACGAAGATCACATCGTTCTCGCCGTCCAGGTTGATCACCATCGCGGAGCGCCGCTCCGCGAGTTGTGACACTGCGCTTGATGCGGGGAGGCGCCGCAACTCGTCGAGCAGGCGCTCATCCGCCGCAGGAATCATCCGGCCGCTATTGTGGCGAAAGAAGACGAGCATCTTCAGCAAGCGGCTTAGATCGAGCGCAAGCTTGTCGCTGCGCGGCAGGTTCAGCTCCCGGATGAAATCCGCGTCCGCGTTTGCCAGTGCCTCGA
Source organism: Verrucomicrobiaceae bacterium (assembly GCA_031425215.1). Classification (GTDB taxonomy): domain Bacteria; phylum Verrucomicrobiota; class Verrucomicrobiia; order Verrucomicrobiales; family Verrucomicrobiaceae; genus JANPIW01. The sequence goes on along the minus strand of JANPIW010000328.1, from coordinate 662 downwards.
ACACGCGCCGGGACTGCGCGCGCTCCAGATGACCGAGCCAGCCGATGAGCAGCAACGAGCCGGCCACGACGAACGCGACGAGCGCCAGCCCAAGTCGCGCGGACAAGCCCATGCCGCGAGGCATGGTGCTGCTGGATGATGAAATCTCCGTCGGCACTACTGGCATGAAACCGCGCATCATCCTGAGCGGTTGAGGCCATGTCAATCGTGCCGGCGGCGCACTGGTCCCCTTCATTCTTCCCGATGGACAACCGCAACCTCACGACGAGAATCCGCCGCCGAAATCTGAAATCTCAAATCCACCATGACACTCTCCGCACGCATCGTTGAAGACATCAAGACCGCCATGAAGGCCAGGGACACCGTCGCGTTGAACGTCGTCCGCAATCTGAAGTCAGCGATGAAGTACGCCGCCATCGAGAAACACGGCGCAGAAGGCGAGCTGGATGACGCGGATGCCGTCACCGTCATCCGCAAGGAGATCAAGAAGCGCCAGGACTCCATCGCCAGCTTTGAGAGCGGCAACCGCCAGGACTTGGCCGACAACGAAAAGGCTGAGCTGGCCGTGCTCGAAAAGTATCTGCCCGCCGGACTGAGCGCCGACGAGATCACCGCGCTCGTCGAAAAAGCCATCGCGGAGGTCGGCGCCACGTCAAAAAAAG
>JANPIW010000327.1:0-1887 GCA_031425215.1 Verrucomicrobiaceae bacterium | reverse complement strand
ATTATGACGCGGGGCTTTATGTGATGCCGGGCGGGAGCACGATCACGAGCGCATCGCAGCTCGTGCTCATCAAAAACAGTCCCGCCTACAATGAAGCGTGGCCGCGCGCCGTGGTGCCGTGGCGCGCGGTGCATGGCACCGATGAGCCTTTGCGCCTGCCCTGGCTGCCGAATGATGGCACCGCGCACGCCAATCTCCCGCGCGGCACGCCGCATGGCGTCATCGGCACGAGCAGCTTTTACAAACGTGAAAGCTTTCCAGGGATCAACAAAACCAATGCGCCGTCGTATAACGGCCTCGATGTTTTCAACACGTCGGAGAACGATCAGAACAGCAACTGGTCATTCCAGGGCGCGGACGCGGGCAAATACACAAACGCCGACATCTGGGCGGTGCGCATCCTCGCGATGGAGCCGAACACGCACCGCAGCTACGGCCCGAACTCGGGCGGACGATTCAATGATGGGACGCATTATTTCAATCACGCGCACGAGCGCCTCCGCATCCTCGGGGAGATTCCGCTGCGCAAATTCACTGGTGGCGGTGCGCCCGTGCTCGATCCCGAGGGGAATCCTGACACGAGTTTCGCGGCGAAGATTCCTGCGGACACGCCATTCACTTTTCAGATGCTCGACAAAGATGGCCTCGTGCTCACGATGGCGCAGACGTGGCATCAGGTGCGGCCCGGCGAGGTGCGCGTGAACTGCGGCGGCTGCCACGCGCACAGCCAGGCGCCGCTGGATTTCGATAACACCTTTGCGGGCAATTCGGCGAATCCGCTGACCGATCTCACGCGCTTCGTGACGCTGCTTTCCAAAAACGGCGCGGGCGACACCATCGTGCAGACGCGCGCCACGCCGGGCGCGGCGAATGTGGAATTCCTGCGCGACATCCGGCCCGTGCTCCAGCGCAGTTGCGTGCCGTGTCATTCATCGAGCACCGCCGCGAACGTGAACGCGGGCCTCGTGCTCGATGATCTCGCGCTCTACAGCAGTGTGCCGGGAGATTACTCGCGCCTCGCCGATGACGCGGACGCGACGTGGGGGCCGAAGCCGGTGATCAGCAATCGCATGTGGCGGCAGACGAACGCCAGCCGCTATGTGCGCATGTTTCAAAGCCGCCGCAGCTTGCTGATCTGGAAAGTCTTTGGCCGCCGCATGGATGGCTGGACGAATGCGGATCATCCCACCGAGACCGTGCCCGGAGATGCGGCGACGCTGCCCGTGGGCGCGAATGCCAATCTCGCCGATCTCGATTTCACCGGCACCATCATGCCGCCGCCCGGCAGCGGCGTGCCTGCGCTGAGCGAAGACGAGAAGATGAACTTCGCGCGCTGGGTCGATCTCGGCTGCCCGATCAACAACGGCGAACTGGCCGGCGGCACGAATGGAAACTTCGGCTGGTTCCTCGATGACCTGCGCCCCACGCTCACCATCACGAGTCCGCGACAAAATCGCAACGAACCGCCGCTCACTGAATTCCGCATAGGCATCGCGGATGCCTACAGCGGCATCAATGCGGGATCGCTCTCGGTGAAGGCCGACTTCGTCGCGAACGGTTTCGCAGCAGGCGCCGAACTAGCCAGCATCGGCACACTTAATAGCGAAGGCATCTGGACACTGCCGCTCAATCCGCCGCTGCTCTCACTCCCGCCCAGCCATCTCATCGCGAGTGTGAGCGACGTGCAAGGCAACCGCACCACGGTGAACGTGCGCTTCCGCATTGCACCGCACGGCCTGCGCATCCTCGGCATCGACGGCGCGCAGCTCGGCCAGAACCGCGTGACGATCCAGTTTGAAAACCCCGATGGCACAGCAGACCACACCATCCTCGGCAGCCCCGATCTCGCGCCTGCCGCCGTGTGGTCGCCACTGATGCTGCTCAACT
>JANPIW010000326.1:0-9461 GCA_031425215.1 Verrucomicrobiaceae bacterium | reverse complement strand
CGAAGCCGTCATCGCCATCAGCAAGGCGCTGCGCCGTTCCCGTGCCGACCTTAAGGACCCACGTCGCCCGATCGGCTCCTTCCTCTTCCTCGGCCCGACCGGTGTCGGCAAGACCTTCCTTGCGAAGAACCTCGCCGAATTCATGTTCGGCACTGCCGAGTCGCTGATCCAGATCGACATGTCCGAGTACATGGAGAAGCACACCGCCAGCCGTCTGATCGGTGCGCCTCCCGGATACGTCGGTTATGAAGAAGGCGGCCAGCTTTCCGAAGCGGTTCGCCGCCGCCCTTACTCTGTCGTGCTTTTCGACGAGATCGAAAAAGCGCATCCTGATGTGATGCACCTGCTGCTTCAGATTCTCGAAGAAGGCCAGGTCACCGACAACTTTGGCCGCAAGATCGACTTCCGTAACACCATCGTCATCATGACGAGCAATGCCGGCGCCGAGACCATCAAGCGTCAGACCTCCCTCGGCTTTGGTGCCATGGGCGCGAGCGACTCCGACAACGAAGGCATCAAGAACAAGGTCACCGAGGCATCGAAGAAGATGTTCAAGCCCGAGTTCCTCAACCGACTCGACGACATCGTGGTCTTCCGCATGCTGGAGAAAACCGAGCTGACCAAGATCGTCGATCTCGAAGTCAACAAGGTCGTGGCACGCCTCAAGAGCAAGCAGATCACCGTCGAGCTGGCGGAGAGCGCTCGGGAATTCCTCATCAAAGAAGGCTACGATCCGCAATACGGCGCGCGTCCCATGCGCCGCGCGGTCGAGAAGAACATCGAGGACCCGCTCGCCGAGCATCTTCTGCGCGGCGATGTGAAGGAAGGTGACCACGTCAAGATCACATTCGACGAGGAAGGCAAGCGCCTGAAGTTCACCGCCGATGTCACGACGGAAGCCGAGGCAGCAGTAGCGGCCGTCATTGAGAAATAGCGCATCGGCTTCTCAGATCCACACTTCACCACGCGGGATGCCGGCTCTACGAGAGCCAGCATCCCGTTTGAGTTTTTTGGGCATGCTGTGACTCAGCCGCGTGAATCGAAGAAAAAAAGATTGCCCTTTCGCCGCACTTTCCCTCTAATCGGCGGGCATTGAATTTTCCCACCATTCCAACCACGCAGAACCATGAGCCACTCCACTTCCTCATCTGAAACCTCCGGCGCCCACGGCCCCGATATGAAACTTTTCTGGGCCTGCTTCATTGCGCTGGTGGCCACTTCGTTTGTGTTCGGCGTGCGCTCGACTTTGATCGACGACATCGCGCGCGAGTTCCAGCTCTCGGAGGCGCAGAAGGGACGCATTCTCGGCGTCGGTCTCTGGCCCTTTGCGCTGAGCATCATCGCCTTCAGCCTGATCATCGACACCATCGGGTACAAGGTCGCCGCCATGTTTGCCATCGGCTGCCACTTCATTTCCATCGCGATGACTCTGATGGCGAAGCCTGACAACGACCTGCTCTACTGGGGCACCTTCCTCGTCGCCATCGGCAACGGCACCGTGGAGGCGTTGATCAATCCGGTGATCGCCACGATTTTCAGCCGCGACAAGGCGAAGTGGCTCAACATCCTCCACGCTGGCTGGCCCGCAGGCATCGCGCTCGGCGCCATCTTCACGCTTTGTCTGGGCGGCATCTCGGGCATGAGCTGGCAGGCGAAGTTTGCCGTGTGCTTTGTGCCCGTCATCATTTACACGCTGCTCATTCTGCCGCGCAAATTCCCCGTCAATGAACGCGTCGCGGCGGGCGTTAGCTACCGCGAGATGCTGCGCGAGTTTGGCGCGGTCGGGTTCTTCATGTTTGCGGCGCTGCTGGTGATGGCGATTTATCAAGCGGGCGGACATCAGGCGAATTGGAGCGTCGTGTTTGGTGTCGCGGCGGCAGTTGCGGTGGTTGCGGGCATTTACACAGGATCGCTGGGACGGCCGATGTTTGTCGTCATTCTCGTGACGATGCCATTCCTGGCCACGACCGAGCTGGGCACGGACACCTGGATGCCAGGCCTACTGAGTCTGGAGCTGGGCAAGGCCGCCGCATGGGTGCTGGTGTACACCTCGGTGATAATGACGATCCTGCGCTGCTTTGCCGGCCCCATCGTGCATCGCCTATCGCCCATCGGCCTGCTCGTCGCGAGCGCCGCGGTGGCCATCGTCGGGCTGCTGCTGCTCAAAGGCGCGCACGGCTGGGCCATCGTCGGCGTGGCGACGCTGTATGCTTTTGGCAAGACCTTCCTCTGGAGCACCACGCTCGGCATGGTGTCCGAGCAGTTCCCGCGCGGCGGAGCGCTCACGCTCAATGGCGTGTCCGCGATCGGCGTGCTCGGCATGGGCGTGGTGGGCGCTCCGCTCATGGGCATCTGGCAGGACACGGACATCGACAACGCGTTGCGAGAAAAGAATCCCGCCATCCATCAACAGGTGAACGGCCCGCGAGCGGATAACATCATCGGCTCATCCCCAAGCCTCAGCGCCAATGCGGTGGAGGCGCTGCCTGAAGCCGACAAGACCATCGTGACCACGGTGCAGAACGATTTCAAAAAGCTCACCTTCGCCCGCACTGCAATCCTGCCCGCCTTCATGCTCGTCTGCTACATCGGCCTGTTCATGTATTTCAAATCACGCGGCGGCTACAAGCCGGTGGAGATCGGAAAGTAGCCGACGTATCGCGCGCAGACCACTTTGCGCTTGCCCTGCCGCATTTCTCCCGGCATGGCGTGGGCATGGCAAAAATCGTGAAGACGCCCACGGGCGAGTTCAGCTCCTACTACGGCTGCTACATCATCTTGATGGCGGCGGCGGTGTTTGGCGGCATCATCGCGTGGAGCGCGTATGCGTTTTACAAACAGGATCAGGAGATCGGCAAGATCACCGTCGATGAGCCGGTGACGTTTGCGGCGATCACGCTGCCGCCGGAGGTGGAGAAGGGGCTGCGCGAGAAATTGTCGGCCTTTGGCACGGCGGCCAAGGATGGCAAGGAGGCGCGGCTCGATCTCACGCTCGATGAGATCAATGCCATCATCCAGATAGCGCCCGACTCGGGCTACGGCAGCTACAAAGACATGGTGCGAGTGAAGAGCGTGAATGTGGAGAAGAACACACTCATTGCCGACATCTGCCTGCCGCTGCGCAAGGCCAAGTTTTGGGAGAACAAGCTGCGCTATCTTGTGGCTGAAGGCACCTATCTCATCAGCGCAGCCACCGATGGCGTGGATGCCAAGCTCGTGGACATCAGCATCCCCGGCAAAGTAGCGCCGTCGGGTTTCGTCGATAACCTCCAAGTCTGGACCTGGATCGCACCCTATCGAAAACAAGAGCCGCTCGGTGCGATGCTCAAGGGAGTGAAGAGCGCGAAAGTGACGGCGGCAGGACTGGAGTTGGGAACGCGATGAAATGAGTTTGCAATGGCTTGCCGTTGTTTGCGGTGGCTAATTTCTCACCAACAATCGCAATCAACTGCCAACCACCGCAAACAACTGCAAACTCCCCTTCCCCATGAATCCCTGGAAAACCCTCTCCACCCGCATGACCTACGACAACCCGTGGATTCGGGTGCGCGAGGATCAGGTGATCAATCCGTCGGGCGGCCCCGGAATTTACGGCGTGGTGGAATTCAAAAACCGCGCCGTGGGCGTGATCCCGATTGATGAGGACGGGCACACCTGGCTCGTCGGGCAGTATCGTTACACGCACGACACTTATGAATGGGAAATCCCTGAGGGCGGCTGCCCGCAAGGCGAGGAACTCATCGACACGGCGCGTCGCGAGCTTTTGGAGGAGACTGGGATCGTGGCGGAGCGCTACGAACTCATCCTCGAGATGCAGCTCTCAAACTCGACCACCAATGAAGTGGCGTTCATCTACACCGCGCGCGGTCTCAGCTTTGAGGAAGCGCGCCCTGAGGCCACAGAAAAAATCGAGATGAACCGCGTGCCACTGGCCGTGGCCATCCGCATGGCGATGACCGGCGAGATACGCGATGCGATGAGCGTGGCCGGCCTGCTCAAAGTGGCATGCATGGAGCACGGCCGCGCATGAGTGCGCAACGTCTTGAAATGCCCAGCCGCGACGTTTGACAAGAAAGACAAGTCAGGTAGCATGGCCGCCCTCCGAACCGGAGCACCCCAAAGTCATGCCCAACGTACAAGTCATCCTCAAAGAAAAAATCAAAGGCCTCGGCGCTGAAGCCGATGTCGTCGGAGTGAAGCGCGGCTTCGCACGCAACTTCCTGCTCCCGCAGGGCAAAGCCTTCGAGGCGACCAAAGGTAACCTCCGCCATGTGGCGAACCTCAAATCCATCCGCACCGAGCGCGAGGCCAAGGAGATCGCCGAGGCCGAGAAAATCGCCTCCAAGATCAAGAAGATCAAACTCAAGCTCACACTCGCGACCGGCCAGGGCGGCAAGGCGTTCGGCTCCATCACCACGATCGACATCGCCAAAGCGCTGGCAGATCAGGGCAAGATCGAGATCGACCGCCATCAGATTCATCTCGAGCGTCCGATCAAAGCCACGGGCAACTACGATGTGACCGTGAAGCTCGGCCACGATGTGACCTGCTTTGTGAAAGTGAACGTCTCCTCGGAAGGCCAGGTGCAAACCGCCGAAGAGGAAAACGCGGCGTCTGTCGAAGCGTAGCAAACGCGAAGGGATCCTGGTGTCATTTTGAAGGGAGGCGGGTGAAGTGCCCGCCTTTTTTCATGTCCCCACACCGAGCGGCGGCGGCAGGTTGTTCACTTGTTCACCGCCGTTCACACTACTTCACTTTGTTGTGTGAAATCGAAATGCTGATTGCTGCGCGGGCATGGCGTCGCTAGCATCACGCCCCTCTTTTCTCTTCCGATGTCCGAAGCCGCCGCCAATATCATCAACATTCAGGACGCTGTCGCCCAGGCTGCCGCGCCTGTTTTGCAACAAGAGCAGCCGAAGAAACCCTTCCGCAAAAAGGGTGAAGAACCGAGCACGGAGGAGCTGCTGGCCGGAGTGAATCGCGCGCTGCCATTTAGCGACGAGGCGGAGAAAGGGATGCTTTCGTGCTTGCTCCAAGACCCAGCCGAACGCCTCGCTGAGTGCCGCGTCACGTTGCCCACGAACGCGTTTTACCACGCGGCGAACCGCACGATCTATGAGACGCTGCTGACCTGCTACGACAAGAACATCCCCATCGATGTCGTCACGCTCACCAACATTCTGCGTGACCAGCAGTTGCTCGACCGAGTAGGCGGCCCGTCGGCACTCTCCGAGGTGTACACTTTTGTGCCCATCCCGTCGCACTTTCCGTATTTCAAAAAGGTCGTGCTCAGCAAATACATGCTGCGCCAGCTCATCCACGCGTCGTCAGTGAACATCCACACTGCCTACGAGCACGGCAAGGAAGACCCCGACGATGATGTGAGCACACTCGTCGATCACGCGGAGGCGCGCATCCTCGCCGTGCGCGAGTCCGTCGGCGCGAACGACGGCATCAAGACGCTCAGCCACCACGTCACCGATGCCATCGACTCCATTGAGTACATGATGTCACACCCCGGCCAGCTTCGCGGGCTTTCCACGGGCTACTTCAAGCTCGACAACCTCTGCTCCGGTCTCCAGGGCGGAGAGATGTTCGTCATCGCCGCGCGTCCCTCGATGGGCAAGACCTCGCTCGCCATGAACATCGTCGAGCACATCGCCGTGGACACCAACAATCCCTGCGCCGTCTTCTCCCTCGAAATGAGCGCCACCATGCTGGTGCGCCGTCTCCTCGTCTCCCGCGCGCGCCTCAGCATGTCCGACCTCACGCGCGGCGTGATGAGCCACGCGCAGCAGCAAGACCTCGCACGAGCCACCCGCGACCTCCAGCTCTCCCACATTTACATCGACGAAACTCCTGGACTCGACATCATGGAGTTGCGCGCGAAGGCGCGCCGTTTGAAGAAACAGTTCGGCATCAAAATGATCGCCATCGACTACCTCCAGCTCCTCACCTCAGGCACCCGTCGCGCGAAAGACAACCGCCAGATCGAGATTGCCGAAATATCTGCCGGCATCAAGGGACTGGCCAAAGAACTCGACGTGCCCATCATCGTCCTCGCCCAGCTCAACCGCGCCGTGGAGCAGCGCAAAGGCATGCGCCCCGTACTCAGCGACTTGCGAGAGTCCGGCTCCATCGAGCAGGATGCCGACATGGTCGGCCTGCTCACCCGCACTGACTACGCCGGAGCGAAACAGGACGCGGAGGAGGAGAAGGAGGACAGCGAGGAAAAGAAGGGCGAATCCATGCTCATCATCGCCAAGAACCGCAACGGCCCGACCGACGATGTGCATCTGAAGTTCATCGACTACTCCATGCGCTTTGTGGAACGTAGCGCCGACGAGGCAGAAAGCCCGTGATCGCCCTTCTTGCAGTCGCGTTGTCCACATCGGGACAAACCCTTATCCCCTACGGTGGAACCCCTGACCTCTGTGAAAAGGCTAACTTTTTAACACTGAACCTCCGGTTGTTCACAGTCAAACGAGAGCATGTTTTCACAGCTTGTTGACAGCCCTGTTTGGAATCAAAACCAGACCCTCTCATGTTCCACAGTAGGCGGATGGGAATGTTCCAGATCCGTTACAAAGCCCGATGCTCGCGGCGTTTTGTTCCACGCGATGGCCGTTGAAAGCCCATCGCGGCGGTTTGATGAATCAGTCCTTCTGCGAAGCCTGAGACAGTGTAATCGCTTGGTTCAACGCGACGCAGCAACAACAATCCCTGCTCCATACTGAGCCAGCTTGATTCTAGTTTGAATGCGTGTAATGCGCTGAATTTCAGTGATTTAAAGATCATAAACTCAAGGTGCAACGCTTCACTCAATCTCCTCCTTCTGGAAGTGGATGCTCCGGTTGCCGGTGCCCTTCGTGTTAGGTGTCTTGGTCCGTATGCTGGTGCACAAGCTGACTTAAATCGGCCCGGGACACCGACAAGGTCGCGAGGGGTGGTGTTGGAGGACCAGCCTGCGTGTTCAAGTGATAAAATCAGCGACGGAATCGCCCCTGCCCCCTCCCGCGACCCCCAGTTTGCCCAGTTATTCACTGTTATTCACACCCTGAAACTGATGCGTTATTCCAGCCTTCTTCACGGTCCCCGTCTCAATGGCACAAAACTGACAGCCTCGATTTGTGGCCTGGTCTGCGGCCATCTTCAGTGCAGCGATGTCTTTTCCAGCTTGCCTCCGTTTGCCGTTGTTTTATAGGCGCGGGATGAAAAATGATCTGTGCAAGGCCTTGCTCGTCTTCCTCGGCGGCGGGATCGGCTGCGTTCTGCGATATGCCACGACACTGGCGTTCGCTCGCGTAACGGCGCATAGCGCCTTTCCCTGGAGCATCTTCGTGGCGAACATCAGTGGGAGCTTTGCGCTCGGGTTTCTCTTCGGTTGGCCGCCAATGCGGGCCGGTCAGTCCGCCGCATGGTTTTTTTGCGCCACGGGAGTTCTCGGCGGTTACACTACCTTTTCCACCCTGAGCAGTGACTCGTGGGTGCTGCTGCAAAACGGCCACGGCGGGCTTGCTCTCATCAATTCCATCGGCAGCAGCATCCTGGGCATCGCCGCCGCAGCGCTGGGCTGGAAAATCGCCAGCACCTTGGCGGCGTGACCCTGTTGCACCCGTTCCGTTAGTGTTCAGCCTTGGCAGCCTGAGTTTCCTCGCGCTGCTGCTCTTGCTCGGGTGTCTCATCCACCTCGAGATCGCGCGCAGCACCCACCTTGAGCGAGACGCGCACCCCATGGCGGGCGGCAGCGGTGGTAAGCAGCGAGCGCATGGAGCTGACCGTAAGACCGTTCTTTCCGATCACGCGGCGCACATCATCAGGTGCGAGTTGGACACGATAGGTCACCGTGCCGCCCGGTGTGTGACCGATGGCGATGGATGCCTGCTGCGGGTGCTCAATGAGTTGCGCGATGACGTAGGAGAGGAATTCGCGGAGGGCTTCGGGTGCGTCCATGACTTTGAGTGAGTGCGGGAAAATGAAAGCGCGTGACCGGCCCGATCACGCGCATGACTTTTTGAGATAACTCGCGAGCGGGCCGCTCGCGTCACCGGACCCGATCTCAGGCACCAGCCTTCACGGCGGCAGCCTTCGCTTTTTTCATCAGACTGCGCACAGTCTCGCTGGGTTGCGCGCCTTTGGCGATCCAGGCGTTGGCCTTGTCCAAATCGACATTGATATTGGCCTTGTCCTTAAAAGGATCATAAGTGCCCAAGATGTCGAGGAACCCGCCGTCGCGTTTCTTTTTGTGCTCAACCGCGACGATGCGGAAAAACGGGCGGTTGTGTGTGCCTTCTTGGCGGAGACGGAGTGCGACCATGATGATGTCTTGTGTTGTTCGGTTTTGGGGAGGCGGAAGATGTCGGGTTCGACCTCGAACGCAAGGCGTTTTTCAGCGTATTCAGATAGCAATGAATGATCGCTGGCAAGGCGCTGTCAGAGTGGGATACTCTGCGCCGTGCCTGGAGCAAAATCCAAAACACAATCCATGAAAACACCGCTCGCCCTCATCCTACTCTCTCTCAGCCTTGCCTCCTGCGTGGCACCACCGCCGCCCGGTGCCGTCTATGTTGATCCCGCTCCGGCACCTGTTTATGTCGCTCCCTTGCGTCGGCCTGCCGTGGTGGTGAGGCCCGGCCCTATCGTGCGTGGTCCTGTGGCACCAGGCCCAGTCATGTATGGACCTGGACGCATGGGACCAGGCCCTGTCCGCCGCTTCTGACTTTGGCGCATGACGGACTGTTCGCTTGCGAAGCGTTCGCGCATTTGCCTTTGGTGATGTGCGCCGCTAGAATCCGCGCCTCATGTCCGAAAACCTCACCGCCTCCGCCAGCAGCCTGCCAGACAAAGAAGCCATCGCCAAGTCATCCGCATGGGTGAGACCGCTCCGCGACGAAATCGCACGCGTGCTCGTCGGACAAACTGAGCTTGTGGACCGTCTGCTCGTGGCGCTGCTGACAAACGGTCACGTCCTGCTCGAAGGCGTGCCCGGCCTCGCGAAGACTCTCGCCGTGCGCACGCTCAGCGCTTGTCTTCATGCGAAGTTCCAGCGCATCCAGTTCACGCCAGACTTGCTGCCCGCTGATGTCATCGGCACCATGGTATATCATCCGCGCGACGGCTCATTCAGTCCGCGCCTCGGTCCCGTGTTTGCCAATCTCGTCCTCGCTGACGAAATCAACCGCGCTCCTGCAAAAGTACAAAGCGCGCTGCTCGAAGCCATGCAGGAGCGCCAGGTCACCATCGGCGAGCACACGCACACGCTACCTGATCCCTTCCTCGTGCTGGCCACGCAAAACCCGATCGATCAGGAAGGAACATACACATTGCCCGAGGCGCAGCTCGACCGTTTCCTGATGAAAGTGCGCGTCACCTATCCCACGCCTGCCGAGGAGCGCCGCGTGCTCGACGCGATGGCCACCTCCACACCGAAGCTCGACGTGAAACAGATCATCGACCTGCCC
>JANPIW010000325.1:0-2055 GCA_031425215.1 Verrucomicrobiaceae bacterium | reverse complement strand
CTGGCGCGGGAGTCTCAGACTATAGCGGCCGTGGCCGCGCCTGCGCCCTCGGTTTCCTGAACAGCCATCTCCTTTCGTTTCGTTTCACTGAACTCATTCCCATGAAAAATACCCGTAACGTCATCGGCCTTTGCGCACTTGCGCTGGGCCTCAGCCTCACCACGAACCTTCGCGCCGCGGAAGGCCAGAAAAAGCACCACCACGATGCGAGCGCACCTGCGGCGGCCAAAGGAGCTGGCACGCTCACTAAAGTGACGAAGGCCGATGCCACGTGGGCGGCGAAAGCCCGCGAGTCGTACCCACTGAAAGTGTGCGTCACATCGGACGAGAAGCTCGGCAGCATGGGCGACAACGCCGAGTACATCTATCGTGAGAAAGGAAAGCCGGACCGTCTGATCATGTTCTGCTGCGATGGCTGTGAGGAAGACTTCACGAAAGAACCGGCGAAGTACCTCGCGAAGCTCGACGCCGCGGCGAAGCAGAAGAAGTAGTGAGTAGCAGCAGATCGAGGTGAGACAGACATTCCTGTCTGTTCTGCGCCTGCGGAGCGGCTGATCGGGGTGAGACAGACATTCCTGTCTGTGCCGCGGCTGCGGGTTGCTCAGCTGTCGGAAATCCACCCTTCGGGCACAGGCAGGAATGCCTGTGTCACTTATGGATGAGCAGCGCGGAGCGGCTGATCGGGGTGATACAGACATTCCTGTCTGTGCCGCGGCTGCGGGTTGCTCAGCTGCCGGAAACTCACCCATCGGGCACAGGCAGGAATGCCTGTGTCACTTTTTCGATCCGATTACTCGCTACTGCCTCCCAGCCGCGCGTTCCGCAGGCGCAGCGCGTTGGTGATCACCGACACGCTGCTCAACGCCATCGCGGCGCCGGCAAACATGGGGTTGAGCAGCCATCCAAAAATCGGATACAGCACGCCCGCGGCGAGCGGCACGCCGACGGAGTTGTAGACAAACGCAAGGAACAGGTTTTGGCGGATGTTCTTCATCACGCGGCGACTGAGCGCGAGGGCGTTGACGATCCCACGCAGGTCGCCTTTCACGAGCGTGATGCCCGCGCTTTCAATCGCGACATCCGTGCCTGTGCCCATCGCGATGCCAACATCGGCCGCCGCGAGCGCGGGCGCGTCGTTGATGCCATCACCCGCCATCGCAACGACGTGCCCCTCGCGTCTTAGTTCCTCGATGACCCGCTGTTTCTCCTGCGGTGTAAGTCCGGCGCGCACGTCATCGATGCCCAGTTTTTTTCCGACTGCCGCCGCGGTAAAATGATGATCCCCGGTGAGCATCACGATTTTCAAGCCGAGCGCATGCAGGTGCCGAATGGCTTCCGGTGTCGTCGCCTTGATCGGATCAGCGAGCGCGAGCAGGCCGGCAACTTCGTCTCCAACTGCAACCCAAATCACGGTGCCGCCGCTGTTGAGCAAGCGTTCGGCCTGCGCGTCGAGGTCCGGGGAAATCTTCACGCCGGATGCTTCGAGCCAGGCTCGTTTGCCGACGCGGACGAGTTTGCCTTCGATCTGACCGGCAACGCCGGCACCGGTGACGGAGTCAAAGTTCTCGACCGCGGGCAGGGCGATTCCGCGCGCTGCCGCCGCCTTCACGACCGCGTGAGCGAGCGGATGTTCGCTGCCTCGCTCGAGCGCGGCCGTCCAGCTCAACAGGCGTTCCTCCTCCATGACGGTGGCAGCATATATTTCCGTCACTTGCGGGCGCCCCTCGGTGAGCGTGCCGGTCTTGTCGGTGATGAGATGCGTGACCTTTTCCGCGCGCTGGAGAGCGGCGGCATCGCGGATCAGAATGCCGAGCTGCGCGCCCCGACCAACGCCGACCATGATCGACATCGGCGTCGCCAGACCGAGCGCGCAGGGACACGCGATGATGAGCACGGCCACGGCGTTCGTGATGGCGTAGGCGAGGGCTGGTTCGGGTCCCCACATGAACCAGGCGAACGCGGTGAGCGCGGCGACGGCCATGACGGCGGGGACAAACCAAGCCGAGACTTTGTCCGCCAGCGCTTGAATGGGCGCGCGGCTGCGCTGCGCCTGCG
>JANPIW010000324.1:0-2005 GCA_031425215.1 Verrucomicrobiaceae bacterium | reverse complement strand
TCATCTTCACCAGTGACAACGGCGGCCTCAGCACCAGCGAAGGCTCGCCCACATCGAATCTCCCGCTGCGCGCCGGCAAAGGCTGGCTGTACGAGGGCGGCATCCGTGTCGCCTGGATCATGGCTGCTCCCGGCACCGCAGCGCCCGCGAGTGTTTGCGACACACCCGTCATCTCGACGGACATTTACCCCACCGTCCTCGATCTCTGCGCGTTGCCTCTGAAACCCGATCAGCACCGCGACGGCGAGAGCCTCGTGCCCTTGCTCAAGGGCGGCAGTCTGGATGAGCGTCCGCTCTACTGGCACTATCCGCACTACGGCAACCAGGGCGGCGCGCCCAGCGGCTGCGTGCGTGATGGGGACTGGAAGCTCATCGAGTGGTATGAGGACAATCGCGCTGAGCTGTTCGACATCCGCAGCGACATCAGCGAGAAAGCTGACCTCGCCGCGCAACAACCAGACAAAGTGAAAGCGCTGCGGGAAAAACTCCGCACTTGGCGCGAATCCGTCGGCGGCATCATGCCCACACCGAACGCCGATTGGGAACCCGGCATGGAGAAGCCAAAGGGGAAGAAGGCCGCCGACAAAGCAGCGAAGAAGTGAGCGATTATCCCGCTCATGACAAACGCGCTCGTTCGTGCTCTCGCTCCAGACCTGATACATGTCATGCAGCCACAAGTCCTGAAACGCCGGATGAATTAGATCGAGGGCGCGACCATGCACGAGCGGCGCCATGTCGGGACTCATGCGCGGCACGGGATTGAGAAAACTGTGCGCCAGCTCATGGCAGATGATCTGGCCGAAGAAGCCTTTCGGATCAAAGCGCTCGCCCTGCGCAAAGATGAGGTTCCGCGCTGAGATGATCAGTAGCTCACTCAACCTTAACTGGTGGAGGACTCGCTGGAGGCACCGCTGGAGGCACCGCTGGAGCACCCGATTGAGCGGCAGGCGTGCCCAGTTCCTTTGGGTCGGGAACTCGGAGCGTGTTCGTGTCTGACTTGCCTGACTCGACCTTCGGATCAGGGGCGCCGCTGGGGACGGTTCCTGGGGTGATAACGATACTGCCCGTCTTCGGGTCGAACGTCACTTTCTCCCCCTGCGTGGAGGAACTGGACTTTGCGCTCGGCGGCGCCGGCGGCTTCGGCGCTAATATTTTGGCCGTGCCGTAGCGCACACCGTTGGATGGCCGGGCGCTTCCCGTTGGACGTGGAGTTGACTCTGTTTTCGGAGGCGGATTACCGTCTGTTCCGTTACCAAAGTCCATCTTGATGCTCTTCCGAGCACCTGACTTGCTGTCCGCGCTCCTCGGCGGCCCCTGCCCGGCGGGGGAAGATGGATTCGTTCCCGGCACAGCCGGTTGCGTGGATGCGGTATTCGCAGGTTTTCCCTTCGCTGCCTTCAGCTCCGCCAATTGCTTGTGCGCATCGTCGAGCCGCAGTTCCAGCGTTGACTGCTGCTCCGTCGCCTTCGTCTGCGTCGCAGCCAGCTCTTTGGCCGACTGCACTTTCGCCTCATCCAGCGAGGCGCGCGTGGCATCCAGCTCCTTGCGCATGTCCTCCTGTCCCAGCTTCAGTGCCGCGAGAGTGTCAGCCGCACGTTTGGATTCCTCCTGCGCAGCCTTCACTTCCAGCGCCAGTTTCTGCATCCGCTCCGCCTCCTGGTTGTCACATGCCGGGATCAATGCCGCAAGAGCAGCCAGGAGCGGGAGAAGCGTCTTTTTCATGGGTTCATGCTCCGGTTTGAGGAGTCTTCAAAGCTGAGCCTGTATCGTTGGGATGCAACTCTGAAATTCAGCCACCGCCGTCTTGATCATCCGCTCCAGCTCATTCTGCGGTTCAGGCTTGGATCGCCAGAAGGAGGCGTCAGCCGTGATTGTGGGTTAGCGGGTTGAGGGAGAAATGAAAAGGAATCTCCATGCAGTCACGAAAGCGATCAAACCGAGGACCAATACCATCGCCCGCATGCGACGGCGGATGATCCATGTCTCTCACAAAAATGAACGAACC
>JANPIW010000323.1:0-4407 GCA_031425215.1 Verrucomicrobiaceae bacterium | reverse complement strand
CAATCGCAGTTTCCTTGCGGGCAGGGGTGCCCGCATCACCAACGGCTCAAAAGTCTATGAAACCGCCTGCATGGTCTGCCACAAGAGCGGCGACAAGGGCAACGATGTCGGGCCGCACCTCGGCACGATTAAAGCGTGGCCGATGGAGCAGATTCTCACCAACATCCTTGATCCCAATCGCGAGGTGTCTCCGAACTTCGCCCTCTACATCATCGAGACCAATGACGGTCGCACACTCTCCGGCCTCATCGCGAGCGAGACGGCGGGGAACCTCACGCTGAGGCGAGCGGACGGCGGGACGGACACAGTGCTGAGAGGCGAGATCAAGTCACTGACCAGCCCCGGCATCTCGCTCATGCCCGAGGGGCTGGAGGCGGCGATCACGCCGCAGCAGATGGCGGATTTGATCGAGTATTTGAAGCAGTAGGGCATGGAACAAAGCATTGCCGAGCGCCTCGGTTCGCGATAGAATCCAGAGCATGAAGCCAGCGATTCCAGAGCAATTCGCCAACGATCCTTTGTTTCTGGCAGTGATGAAGGACGCACTGGCAATCCAGGATCGATTCGCCGCGGAACCAATTTATGCGAAAACCGGAAAGGGCTTTTTGCGTGGCTCGGGTGTCGATGAAATCAAGCAGGCGAAGGAAGCACAGAAGAATTCCAAGCCGGACAAGTCATGATCTCGGTTAAAGCGTGGCTGCTTCGATTCTCTTGGGATTTTGTCGTGGCACAGAACGCGGTGCTCTGCCAGACGAAGAACGCTCTGCACAAACCCACCTCTGATGGCCATGAGACGACAAAGGCGCTGTGGGAATCGTCGCATCAGAACGCGATGTCTTTGCTGGATGCTGTGGAGCTGTGCCGCCGCTGTCATCGCATGGCGCCGTTCTGCTTTTACTATGGGAACACCTTCGCCGCCATCGCGCGGGCAATGATCGAGCCGCTGGGGCTGCCGGCAGCCGAGGCGGCCGTGGTGCGCAGTCTCGCGGGCCATATCGTGGCGGGTGTGGCGACTGAAGAGCAGTGGCAGTCCTTCCGTGCGTTTTGTGAACGGCTGAAATAGTTGGAGCGGGCGACGGGTATCTTCCGCCCATGCCGCGTCATCTCTCTGCATTTCTTCTCCCGTGTGTTCTCTTCCTCTCGTGGTTCATCCACGCGGTTCAACAAGAAACCTGGGAGACCGGCTACGCGAAGGACGACGCGACAGGCGTGCATGTGCTTGGCTATTGGAAGTTTGACGCAGATGCTCCGCTCAAGGACAGCTCGGGCAAAGGCAATGATCTGGCGCTGCATGGCGCGGCGCTGACTGAGAGTGGAAAAACCGGCGGCGGCATTGAGTCGCATCCGGGTTTTCCAGTGCAGGACAAACGCCATGCCGTTGTCACTGGCGCGAATCCCAAACTCTCGCCGAAGGGCGCGTTCACGCTGGAGATGTGGATCAAGCCAAAGGCGGAATTCAAACCGGAGCTGCGCTGTTTCCTGCTCGACAAAAAGTACGTCGATCACAACGACTACCAGTGGCAGATCGGCGAGGCGGACAAGGGCGGGCTGCGGCGCATGTGGGTGGCGTTGGGATTTGGCGCGGAGTCGAAGACGATCACGTCATTGCCGTTGAAGCTCGTGACTGACGCATGGCAGCACATCGCGTTCACTTACGACGGCGCGGGCGAGGGGAAGTTTTTTCTCAACGGCGAATCAGCGGGCGGGATGAAGCTGGCTGGCTATGGCGCGACGACTCCGGGTACGAAGCCGTTGAGCATTGGCGACAGGTTGGGCAGCAACTACGGCGGCTTTCCTGGATTCATCGACGAAGTGCGCGTGTGCGCCGGTGCGCTGAGCTTTGAGCAAGTGGCGCTGCAAATCGTGAGTGATCGACATGTGTGGCGGCGGATGGAGAGCGCGAAGTCGGTGGATGTGGTCTGCACGAATCTGCGGCGCGAGGTGATGAAAAGCGCAACGCTCAAGCTCGCGTTTGCCGGGAAGGAAGAGTCATTCTCGCTTCTTGATCTCGCTCCGGGGAAAAGCTTCACGGCGAAGTTTGCGGTGAACACCGCGCTCAAGCCGGAGCATTACACGCTGCGCGCCCGGCTGGAGATCGCGGAGCCAAAGCCGTATGCGACTGAGCAGAGCGCGGCATTTCAGATCGTGGCGCGGCCAGCGCCGAGGATGCCTGTCATCATGTGGGGCGCGGGTGGGGATGAGATCGCGCGACTCAAGGACATCGGCTTCACGCACTTCATCGGCCTGGGCGCGGATGCGGGTGAGATGTGGAAACAGAAGAAGACGCTGCCGCCTGGCACGGCGGAGTACATCGCGCGGAATCGCCGCACTCTTGATGAGGCGCTGGCGAATGATCTCAGCGTGGTGGCGAGCCTTTCTCCGTCGCGTGTGCTGGAGAGTGATGCCGCAAATCTGCGCGTGGACCGGGGAGGGAAACCGTATGCGAGGCAGGACATCTGCGCGTCGATGCCGGAGTTTGCGCCGTTTTTCCAGAACGTGGGCCTGAGTGTGGCACGAGCGTATGGCGATCATCCGGCGTTCACGACGGCGCTGATCGACACGGAGGTGCGTGACAACACGGCGGTGAGTTTCAACAAAGCAGATGTGGAGGCGTATCGGAAGTTTGCGAGCGCGGACATTCCCACCGAGGTGACGGCGAAGTGGGGCGTGGACTGGACGAAGCTCAAGGATTTCCCGGCGGATCGCGTGATCGCGGATGATCATCCCATTTTGAAATACTACCGCTGGTTTTGGACGACGGGTGATGGATGGAACGGCCTGCATTCCGCGCTGCACAAAGGAGTGAAGAGCATGGGGCGGCGTGATCTGTGGACGTTCTTCGATCCAGCGGTAAGGCAGCCGAGCATCAGTGGCGCGGGCGGCGGCGTGGATGTGCTCTCGCACTGGACGTACACTTATCCCGATCCGCAGCGCATCGGGATGTGCGCGGATCAGCTCATGGCGATGAGCGCTGCGAGCGGGAAGAGTCAACGCGTGATGAAGATGACACAGCTCATCTGGTATCGGTCGCAGACCGCGCCTGTCGGACAAAATGCACCGGGCGATGTGGTGGCATGGCAGGATCAGGATCCCGACGCGGCTTACATCACGATCGCGCCGATGCATCTGAAGGAGGCGCTGTGGACGAAGATCGCGCGGCCGGTGCAGGGGATCATGTATCACGGCTGGCAGTCGCTGGTGGAGACGGACAGCACGAGCGCGTATCGTTTCACGAATCCGAACACGGCGCCTGTGCTGCGCGAGCTGATCCGCGATGTGATCGAGCCGCTGGGGCCGATGCTGATGGCGGTGCCGGATGAGCGCAGCGAGGTTGCTTTCCTGGAGAGTTTCACCTCGCAAATGTTCGCACGACGTGGCAGCTACGGATCAAACAACGACTGGGCCGCCGATGTGTGGCTGGCGCTCCAGCACGCGCATGTGCAGACGGACATCATCTATGAGGAGACGCTGCTTAAGAGCGGACTCAGCGGGCGAAAAGTGCTGGTGATGCCGTTTTGCGATGTGCTGACGAAGACGGTCGTGGAGAAGATCAAACCGTGGCAGAAGAGCGGCGGAAAGATTATGGCGGATGAGTTCCTCTGTCCCGCGCTGAAGGCCGACATGGTGCTGCCGAGTTTCAAACGGGAGAAGAAAGCGGACGCTGACAAGGCGAAGGTGCTGGAGCTGGCGAAGACTCTCGGTGGTCAGGCGCTGCCGCGGAAGGTGATGTGCGACAATCCCGAGATAATCGTGCGGACACGCCGCGCGGGTGATGCGCTCTATGTTTTTGTGGTGAACGACAGACGGGAGGCCGGCAATTATGTGGGGCAACATGGTTTTGTGATGGAGAACGGCATGCCATCGAGCGGCGTGCTCTCGCTGCCGGTGGAGCAGGTAAATGTGTACGATCTCACGCGCGCCGCGCTCATCGTGCCGAAGCGTGGCGCGGACGGCGTGAGTGTGAGCTGGCCGGTCGATCTTGGTCCGTGCGATGGCCGCGTTTTCATGATCACGCCCAAGCCGCTGCTCGGCATCAAACTCGACGTGCCCGAGTCGGCCACCGTCGGAAATGCGGCGAAGATCACCTTGCTCATCACCACGTCACAAGACGCGCCGCTGAAAGCCACGGTGCCCCTGCGCATGGACATCCGCGATGCGAACGGCCGCTCTGCGGAAGGAAGCGGCTGGTATGCGGCCGAGAATGGAAGCTTGAGTCTCGACCTCAACATCGCGCCGAATGATGATCCTGGAACATGGGAGATCAGAGTTCGCGAACTGGCATCCGGGATGGATGCGGTGAAGTGGATGCGGGTGGGGAAGCAAGAATGACGAATGACGAATTCCGGGTCGTTCGCGATGGTGCGTTCAAGCGAGGTTGATGGGATCGATTCCATGCCGGAGGCATGA
>JANPIW010000322.1:0-12235 GCA_031425215.1 Verrucomicrobiaceae bacterium | reverse complement strand
ATGATCGCGATTGGCGCGTGGTCCGAGCAGGAACACCAGGCCATGCAAAAGGCAGTGGAAGCGGAAGTGGCTGTGGCTCGATCAACGATACCTGCACGTCGTCCAAATAGTGCGCCGTCCTCGCGTAGGCTTTGTCCGGCGTGCGCACACCAAAGAAGAGCACGAGACTGCGAGCAGCGCGTGGCACTTGGATCTTCAAGCTCATAGTCTGCCAGCCTTTGCTCCCGGGCGTCACATCTAGCCCCCGCGTGGCAGATGCAATGGCTTCATCGCGGTGATCAAACCACTCTGCATCGAGATTCACGCGCGCCTCGGAAACTGCAAACACGCGGATCATGTAGCGCATCGCAGACTCAGCATCCGCCGCAGCGAATGAAGCCGAGATTTCAATCTCACGCATCTCTCCACCCGCGCTCGATGGCAGCGACGCTAAATCGAGCACCTGATAAACAGCGCGAGGCGAACCTTTGGGCGATGCCTCCAGCCGGAGCATGAACTTACCCTCCTTCGCACTCACGCCGTGCTCAGCCGTCACCACTTGCACCGCATCACCACCCCAATCCGCCAAAGCATCAGGAAAGCCCTTCGCCAACGGCATCTGAGCATCCTCGAAACTCGGCTGCACCACCGCCAGCGGTGTTTTCTTCTCCAATCCACGCTGCACCACAAACCCAAACACCACCGATGTGCAGAACATCCCAAACACAATCCCCGCCGCCGCCGCGGTGAGTGGACGCCATGTTAGCCAGCGTGCTGGCTTTGGCGCGGTCATGCGAGTGGGTATCGGTTGTACTGTGGCTTCTTGTCTGAGCGCCGCATCCACGTTGCAACGATGCCGATAGGCTTCACGCGCTTCACGGCTCGATGCCAAAATGGCTTCCAGCTCGACGGCATCGTCTTTGGAAATCGTGCCCAGCAAATGCAGGTCGATCAGCTCGCACCAGCGAGCTCGGTTGGGTGGATTGGATGATGGTTCGCTCATGGCAGGATAGGGTTAGCGACTTTGTTTTGGACGCACTGCGCCAGCTTTTCGCGCAGGCGTCCGAGGAGCTTGTAGAGACTGTTGATGGTGCGTCCGGTTTCCTCGGCGAGCCGTGTCACACGTCCCTCGCCCGCATACGGAGCCAGCACCAACTCACGAAGATGCACCGCCATCTGCGCCAGACATCCGCGCAGGGCTTCACGCTCCTGCTCCCAGACATCCTCATCCACTTCAGCCGCTTCATTGGCTAGCAGTTCGATCAAGTCATCACCAAACACATGCCGGTCCCGCGCATGATCACGCCGCAATCGCAAGGCCTCAAAGCGCACGATCATTTTCGCCCACGGCAGGAAGTTATCCGCTGCATCGAGTTGTGAGAGCTTCTTCCACATCACCACACTGCTCTCCTGCATCACCTCATCCACCGATTCCCAAGTCGGCAGCATCACGCGTGCAAATGCCCGCAGCGCTTGCTCATGCTTCACAAAGAGCCGCAGGAAGTCGCTTTCGGGGATGTGGATGGGTTCAGGCATGACGTTGTCATCGCCTTAACTCCCACCCTGGCCGAACCCTGCCGAAAAATGTTTCTGGAGGCAACAATGCCGTCGGCTGATGCCACGCTCATGAGCCAAGCTGGAAATTGCTCAAACCCATCGGTTCCCCGATTTTTGAATGCGCTACGGCAGTGCCATCCGCGTCAGGAGTGGCAGGCCTGACCGGACTGCCGTCAATCGCCCTTTCTGCTACTTCGTGCAGAGATTCGGCACGGCGACTCTCTCGAAGAGATGCGGGCTAGCGACGACGCTGGAGGGGTAGGCGGCAAGGGCGGCACGGAAATCGGGGTGGCTGAAGGCGGCTCTGAAATGGGCCACAGACTCCCACACGGCGTAGTTCAGAAAGGCGTGACTCTCGCCCACGGCGCGATGGAGCTGCGTGGAGATGTAGCCGGGCTGCTGCTTCATCCAATTGGCATCTGCCTCCCAGGCCTGCATCAAGGCGGGGATGTCTGCCGCCGCGACGGTGAACAGATTCACGAGAATGACGGGTGAGACTTCCGCGCTGAGCTGCTGATGGATGGGGCAGGATTCATCGAGAGGTTTGAGAGTGAGCATGAGGTGGGGATGTTGAGGATGGGCGGACGAAAAGGAGCGTGAATAGAGTGGAGCGGATGGACTTCTGCAACTCGCGTGTGCAACGCCGCCTGATGCTCCGCGTCTAGGCTGTGAAACTGGTCGTGCAGAGGATGGTCTGACGGCTGCGACATGGTGAAGTCACATCATACCTCCCTGTTCCCGGCTTCATCCAGCGAGCATCGCTTTAGCTGTCGAAAGGCGGCGCTGGCGCGGGCGTTTTGTTGGGCCGCTCATGTTCGCCAGATTTCTCTTCCTCGCTTTTGCCTCAAGTCTCTTCGGAGCTGAGATCACACTCACCTCGCCGCTCGATCATCAGGTGATTCAGCGACATTCGAGCACGGAGGGCACGATTTTAATCAGTGGATCACAAAGCGGGCTGGATGCAGGCAAGACCAAGTTTGAGGCCAAGATCGGCGCAAAGGGCAAGTGGCAGGCTTTGAGTGCGCAGATCGAAAAAGAAAACTTTTCGGCACGCGTGACGGCTCCGGCGGGTGGTTGGCATCGGGTGGAGGTGCGGGCGATGCTGGATGGCAAGGCGGTCGCGACGGCGGCGGTGGAGCATGTGGGCATCGGTGAGGTGTTTGTCGTCGCGGGGCAGTCGAACTCGGCGAATCATGGCGAGGAGAAGCAAACAACGCAGACGCGATGCGTGGCGGCCTTTGATGGCACGAAGTGGCAGATCGCGGATGATCCGCAGCCGGGCGCGAGCGGTCGAGGTGGTAGTTTCGTTCCAGCTTTCGCGGATGCGGTGGTGGTAAAAGAAAACGTGCCCGTGGGCATCATCGCCTGCGGAATCGGCGCGACGAGCGTGCGCGAGTGGTTGCCGAAAGGTGCGACGTTTCCGAATCCGCCGACTATCGAGAGCCGGGTGGAGAAACTTGCCAATGGCAAGTGGGCAAGTAAGGGCGCGGCTTATGATGCCTTCATCGCCCGCATGGGGCCGCTGGGGAACAATGGCTTCCGTGCAGTGCTTTGGCATCAGGGCGAGAGCGATGCGAATCAGAAGGACACGACGCGCACGCTCGCCGGAAAGCTCTACCGCGAGTATTTGGAGAAAATCATCCGCGATTCGCGACGCGACACCGGCTTTGACGCTCCGTGGTTCGTCGCGCAGGCGAGTTATCATGTGCCCGGCGATGAAGGCAGCGATGACATCCGCGCCGCGCAGGCCTCGCTGTGGAAAGACGGCATCGCGCTCGAAGGTCCTGACTCCGATGCGCTCAAAGGCAAGCTACGCGAGCGCGATGGCCAGGGCGTTCACTTCAGCGGCCCCGGTTTGCGTGAGCACGGAGCCAAATGGGCGGAGAAAGTGATCCCATGGCTCGCCCGCCAATGGAGCGAGCCACGCAAGGCCGACGACGGCACCGAGTGGAGCGATTTTGCGCAGCTTCCCGCGTGCCACAGCCTTGGCTGGGTGAGCGCGAACGTGCAAACGAAGGACACGAAGAGTTGGAACGGCGTGCTCGATGAAGCGAAGTGGGGCACGCCAGACCCGCAACAGATCGTGAGCCGCAACTGGGACTGGAAAGTGAGCGACGAGCAGTGGCGCGAGGCTGTGAAGCAAAAAGGCGAAGGCAATCGCGAGGAGGTGAAGTTCGAGCTCTGGCTGCCGGATGATCTCAAAACCGTGCGTGGCGTCGTCGTCATGTCCGGCCACGGCAGTGGCGAGAGCCTCTTCAAGCGTCCCGACTTGCGAAAGCTCGCCCAGGAGCTGCAGCTGGTCTTGTTCAAGTTCACCGGCAATCCCATGCAGCGCGGCTTCTGGCCACGGAGCCTGTTGTTTGAGCACTTGAAGGCGTTCGGCACGAAAAGCGGGCATCCCGAACTGGAGCACGCGCCGCTCTTTCTCTACGGCCACTCGAACGGCACCGGCTTCTCCGCCGTGTTCTCTGCCAACGCACCGGACCGCGTCTGGGGATGGGTATCCATGCGTCCCGGCATCACCTTTCAAGTTTATCAGCCCGGAGCCGCGCAGGTGCCCGGCCTTGTCATCTTTGGCGAGGACGATCCTTTCCTTGCCCGACCCTCCAAAGAAGAAAACCTCGCCGTCGTGCCCGCGCTTCGAAAAAATCATCGCGCCCTCTGGAACATCGCTATCGAGCCCAAGACCGGCCACGGCCCTGGCGAGAAGACCTGGCCGCTCGTCTTCAGCTTCCTCCGCCACAGCTTCACCGCTCGTGTTCCTGCTGATGGTGATCCGCGCCAAGGTCCGGTCAAGCTCAACACGCTCACTCTCGAAACCGGTCATCTCGGCCAAAACTGGGATGCGGCGAAAGGCGGCTATCAAACACTGCCCACCTCGCCCTTCGCTGATTTCGCAGCCGAAAAATCCACCGCCTCTTGGCTTATCAATGCCGCCTACGCCGCCGACTGGCAGGCGTTTCAGCGTGATGGGCAGATTGGCAAATAATCAGCACTCCATGACTCCACCGCTCCATCGCCGCCTCTTCGCACTGCTGCTGCTGCCACTCGCGTTGTCCGCACAAACAAGCTACAACCCGAACACGCTGCCGAAAGGGCACGACTACTTCGAGTTGCGTGATGGATTGGCGAACGCGCACCGCAAATTCGTGCAGGAGAAGACAGGGCGCATCGCCTTCCTCGGTGGATCGATCACAGCAGGCGGTGGCTGGCGGGATCATGCGATGAAGTATTTTCAGGCGAAGTTTCCGCAGACGAAGTTCGAGTTCATCGCGGCAGGCATCGGCTCGATGGGCTCGGTGCCGCACGCGTTCCGGCTGGAGCGGGATGTGCTGTCGAAAGGGCCTGTCGATCTGCTCTTCGTCGAAGCGGCGGTGAATGACAGCTCGAACATCCCCGATCATCCCGAGCAGATGCTGCGCGGCATGGAGGGCGTGGTGCGTCATGCCCGCGATGCGAACCCACTCACGGACATCATCCACATGCATTTCGTCATGCCGCCGCACATGGACGATTACCACAAGGGCAAGGTGCCCGCCTCAATTGCGCAGCATGAGAAAGTGGCCGTGGCGTATGGCAATGCGTCGCTGAATCTCGCGCTGGAAGTCACTGACCGCATCGACGCGGGTGAGTTCACTTGGGAGAAGGACTTCAAAGGCCTGCATCCCTCCGCCTTCGGTCATCAGCTCTACGCCAACAGCATCGCCCGCATGCTGGATGCGGCCTTTGCCAAGCCATTGGCTAATGCCGCGAAGCCACACGCTCTTCCCGCGATGGTCGATGCGCAAAGCTACGCCAAAGGCCGTCTCGGTAACATTGCAGAGGCGAAGATCATCAAGGGCTTCACGCTGGAGCCTGCGTGGAAACCCACGGATAAAAAGGGCACGCGTGCAGGCTTTGTCGATGTGCCAGCGCTCGTTGGCACGCAACCCGGCGCGGCCTTTGAGTTCAGCTTCAACGGCACGGGTTGCGGGCTATTCATTGCCGCCGGGCCAGATGCCGGCCGCATCGAGTTCAGCATCGACGGCGGTGAGTTCCGCACGCTCGAAACTTTCACGCACTGGAGCGCTGGCTTGCATCTGCCTTGGGCGCTGATCCTTGATGACCAGCTCAAACCGGGCACGCATACCTCCAGGGTCCGCATCGCTGCCGATCACGACCCGAAAGGCACCGGCACGGCGCTGCGGGTGTTTCATTTGCTGCTGAATTAAGCTCTCCCATTCCATGAAAATCCTCGCCATCGCCCTTCTTCTCTCCTGCGCCACCTTTGCCTCCGATCCCGTCCGCGTGCTCGTCTGGGATGAGCAGCAGCCCCGGCAGTCCGAGGGCTACGGCGACAAGTTTCTCGGCGAAACCATCGCGGCACATCTCGCCACGCGGCCCGGTTTGTCCGTGAAATCGACGATGCTGGACGCACCCGATCAAGGTCTCGATGACGCCACGCTCGATACGACAGATGTCCTCGTTTTCTGGAGCCATGTGCGGCAGAAGGACCAGGACGATGCCCGCGTCGAAGCCGTGGTGAAACGCGTGAAGGAGGGAAAGCTCGGGCTCATCGCCTTGCACTCCGCGCATTGGTCGAAGCCCTTTGTGCGGCTCATGCAGGAACGCGCCAAGGCCGACGCCGCGAAGGAAGTGCCCGGTGTGCAGTGGGAATATACCAACGAGAAGCCCTACGGCATCATTCGGCCCAAAGTGGCCCGCATCACGCCTTACATCGAGAAAGGTGTGAACGGTGTGTGGAAGCTGACGCTGCCGCAGTGCGTGTTTCCAGCGTTTCGCGCCGACGGAGCGCCGGGGCACCTCACCACGCTGCTGCCGGATCATCCCATCGCCAAAGGGCTGCCCGTGAGATGGGACATCCCGCAGACCGAGATGTATGGCGAGCCCTTCCATGTGCCGCCGCCGGACGCAGTCGTCTTCGAGGAGCGGTGGGACAAGGGCGAGCACTTCCGCAGTGGCTGCGTCTGGCAGGTGGGCAAAGGCCGCGTGTTTTACTTTCGTCCCGGTCACGAGACTTATCCTGTCTTCAAACAGGCAGAACCGCTGAAGGTGATCGAGAACGCCGTCCGCTGGCTCGCACCCACGAGCGCCAGCCCGCCGAAGGGCGAGCCGACGAACGCCGCCGAAGCGGCCGACAAAAAAGCGAAGGCTGATGCTGCCCTCGAAGCACGCTACCAGGTGCTCGTCGCGAAACTGCCGCCTGAGCAGCAGGCCTGGGAACGCGTGCTTCAGACCCAGCTCGGCGCTTTTTACCTCCCCATCCACAAACAGGAAAAGGTCGCCGGACGTTCAAATGCCTGGGATTTCGTGCAGGACGATCCCGCGCTGCCGCGCGTGCTCCTGATCGGCGATTCCGTGTCACGCGGCTACACGCAGGCCGTGCGCGCGGCCTTGGCAGGCAAGGCGAACGTCCACCGCGCCCCGGCGAACTGCGGCCCCACGGCGAGCGGGCTCAAGAATATCGAAGTCTGGCTCGGTGACGGCGCGTGGGATGTGATCCACTTCAACTTCGGCATCCACGACCGCGCCACGCCGGTTGCGGATTACCAATCGCGGCTGGAGCAGCTCATCGAGCGCATGAAAAAGACTGGTGCCAGGCTGATGTGGGCCAGCACCACGCCCTGTTCCGACACGCCGGACGGAAAATCAAAATCCGCGCCCATCATCGAGCGCAACGCCGCCGCCGCCGAGGTCATGAAGAAGCACGGCATCGTTATCGACGATCTGTTTTCCTCCATCACCCCTCACCTCGCCATCATGCAGAACCCCAACGACGTCCACTTCAACGGCGCGGGCTACGACTTCCTCGGGCAGACCGTCGCAAAGGCCATCGAGGCTGCTTTGAAGTAACTCTACACTCCACCACTCGATGCGCGCGTTTCTGCTCTCCCTTTTCCTCGCCACCGCCACGTTCGCCGCCGACGACGGCTTCACCTCTCTCTTGAACGGCAAAGACCTCACCGGCTGGGATGGCGATCCGAAGCTCTGGAAGGTCGAGAACGGCATCGTCATCGGCACCAATCCCGCGCCCGAGGCCATGGCAAACAACAGCTTCCTTATCTGGCGCGGCGGCAAAGTGAAGGACTTCGAGCTGCGCGCCACCGTCCGTGTCATCGGCGACAACAACAGCGGCATCCAATACCGCAGCCGCGAGCTGCCGGAGGTCGCCCCGTGGGTCATCACCGGCTACCAGTGCGACATCCATCCCGCCATCGAGCACACCGGCATGACGTATGAGGAAAAGGGCCGCGGCATCTTCGGCCTCAACGGCAAAAACGTCCTCCTCGATCCCGACGGTGCCCTCTGGCAGCTCAGCGAGCACGCGCCCGTGAAGGCAGACGTCAACCATTGGAACGAATACATCATCATCGCCAAGGGCAACCGCCTCACCCATCAAATCAACGGCCATCCCACCTCCGAACTCATCGACCACGACGAAAAGAAACGCGCCCTCGAAGGCCTCCTCGCCATCCAGCTCCATCGCGGCAACCCCAACCGCGTAGAAATCAAAGACCTCCGCCTCAAAGTGCTGCAACAGATCGAAATCATCCCTTTCGACGCCACGAAGCTGCCCGCCGGAGCGAAGAAGATCGAGAAACCCCGCACCAGCAGTCCGCAGGGCACAGGGCCGGTGGTTCCGGTGAAGAAGTGAAGATCATCCCGCCTTCATCATCGCCTCCGCAGGCACCAGGAAATCAAAATCATCCCGCCCGTCGATCTCGGAATCGAGTTCGCCGCAGTAGATGAGGCCGGTGCGGACGGACTGGCCTTTGGGGAGCTTGAGGCGCTTCACTTTCTCACGCACTTCCTCGACGATGCTGGCGGCGATGTGTTTGCGGAATTTGATCTCGAAGACGTAGAGGCTGCGGCGTGTGCGGAGGAGGAGGTCGATCTGGCAGCCCTGGCGGCGGAGGGTTTGCTTTTGCAGATACGGGCCGGCATTGAGCACGAGTTTCTTGTCGAGGCCGATGCGCGCGAGCAGGAGATCGAGGTTCGCGTGGACGAGGTTCTCGAATTGCAGGCCCATGATGGTGTCCCAGGCATCGAGCGTCTCCAGCGCGGTGTTTTTCAGCAGGCCTTTCGTGATGCGTGGCTTCACGGGATCGACATACTTCAGGTAGAAGCGCAGGTAGTTGTCAGAGAGACGGTAACGCGCATCACGCGGGCGGCTGCGACCCGTTTCGGGATCGAAGGGGATGTCGCGGGCGATGAATCCGGCCAGTTCCAGATCGGTGAGCGAGGCGCTGAGGCTGCCGCCGCGTGCGCGGTCGAGTTCGGTGCTGATTTGATCCACGCTGCGCGGCCCGGTCACGAGGGTGCGCACGATCTCGCGATACGTCTCCGCCTTCCGCGTGAAGATGTCGTGGAAGATGCTGTCGAACTCGCTGAAGAGCATCCCGGCGGGGTTGAAGCACAGGTCGGCGATGTTTTGCTCGGCGGTGCGGGCGGGATTGATCTCTTCCAAATAACGCGGCACGCCGCCGGTGACTGAGAGTAGGCGTAGCTTTTCCGCTG
This sequence comes from Verrucomicrobiaceae bacterium, assembly GCA_031425215.1. Lineage (GTDB taxonomy): Bacteria > Verrucomicrobiota > Verrucomicrobiia > Verrucomicrobiales > Verrucomicrobiaceae > JANPIW01. Next base: position 3,181 of record JANPIW010000322.1, on the reverse strand, counting down.
TGCTGATGCGCTCGCCGCGTTTGCCCCAAAACTGCACGCACTCCAGCAGTGACAGCGGCCCGAGGCGGAACTGCCATGAGCAGCGGCCGACGAAGCCGGTGTTGTTGAGGATGTTATCCTCGATCCATGATGAAACCGAGCCGCAGAGCACGACGACGAGGCGCTGACGCTTTGAAAAATGCGTGTCCCAAGCCGTCTTGAGATGCCCGGCAAAGTCCGCGTCGCCCGCAGCCATCCAGGAAATTTCATCCAGCAACAAGACCACAGTCCCGCTGGCAGGAAGCTGGCTGGCAAGGAGCTGAAACGCCGTGGGCCACCCGTCGAGCGACACTTTGGGTGCCTTCGTTTGTTTCGCGAGTCGATCGGCAAAAGCGTCGAGCTGCACCTGCCGTGTCATGTCCTCACGCGGAGGCAACCCCATGAAGCTGAGGAGGTGATCCGCCTCCTGAGCGCATTCGGCAAGGAAACGACTCTTTCCGATGCGACGCCGTCCCTGGCACGTCACCAGCGAGGCGATCTTCTTTTGCAGAAGTCGCCGGAACTCATCCCGCTCTTCGCTGCGTCCGATGTAGCTGTCTTGTGTGCTCATGTCGATTTGGTGCCTGAAAATGGCGGGCTACTTCTGGCACGAAATCGACATACTGTCAATTTCGTGCCTGAGTAGGCTGAATTCTTTCAGGCACGAAAACGACATTACGCCGTTTTAGTGCCTGACAAAGAGGCTGGAATTCAGGCACGAAATCGACATTTCAGCGGGTAATATCCATCTCTTCTCCTCGTTCACGCACCATGCGCCACGCATTACTCATCTGTCTCTTCGGCCTCAGCTCTCCGCTCTTTGCCCAAAAGGCCAAGAAAGCCAACACCCCGCCACCGACAATGCCGCCGCTCGTGAACGTGGACATCACGAACTTGCCGAAGGGTGCGACGCATCTCGATCTTTACCTGCTGTGCGGGCAGTCGAACATGAAAGGACGCGGTGTGATGCCCGAGGAGCCGAAGCGTGACCCGCGCATCGTCATGATGCACCTGCGCGACGACCAGTGGTATCTCGCACGGCATCCGCTGCACCTCACGGGCGATGCGAAGACCTTCCAAGGCCACGACAACGCAGGCGTCGGTCCTGGGCTGGCTTTTGCCGAGGTGCTCGCCGCGCAGGACAAAAGCGCCTCGATCGTCCTCGTTCCCTGCGCGGTGGGTGGATCATCTATCAAGCTCTGGCAAAAGGGCGCGAAGCTTTACGAGGAGGCACTGCGCCGTGCGAAGCTCGCCCTGCAAACCACCGCGCCCGTCAAAGCCCGCATTCGTGGTGTCATCTGGCTGCAAGGCGAGGCGAACGCGAATCCGCAGGAGCTTCCAAAACATGCGGAGCGTCTCCGTGCGATGATCGAAGCCCTGCGTGCCGATCTCGCGCTGCCGGATTTGCCATTCATTGCCTGCACCATCGGCGAGCTGAAGCCGGAGCCGCTGCTCACGAACCTCAAGGCGATGAATGAGATCCAGCTCGCCTTGCCCAAGTCGGTGCCGTACACAGCCTGCGTCGATGCGCGCGATTTGAAGACCCACATCGGTGATGCCGTTCACTTCGACACCGCCGCGCAGAACGAGATCGGGAAGCGATTTGCCACCAAGCTCCTCGAACTGTCCCGCCCATGAAACTGCTGCTCGTCTTCGCTCTTTGCCCTCTGCTTTCCGTCTCCCCGCAAGATGACGCCGCTTGGCTCCGCGAAAAAGGCACACTTCTCTTCCATGATGCCTTCGAGCGTGAGGAAGATGGCAACCTTGCCAAGGCCATCGGCAACGGCTGGAACAGCGCGACGGCGGATCGCGTGCCACACATCAAAATGGCAGATTTGGATGCGGGAATCCTCAAAATCGCCAGCGCCTCCGTCGAGGCCAAGCACGCGGCGCACATTCATCATGAGGCCGGGTTTGCAGACGGTGGCGCGGTGATTCGCTTCCGCTTTACCGGCATCAACAAGGCGGAGACACTGCAGCTCGGCTTCGTGGACCGCGAAACCACAAAAGGCGTCCACGCCGGTCATCTCTGCTACGTCATCCTTTCGCAGAGCAGCATCACGCTAACCGATCACAAAACCGGCATCATGAACCTGGAGAACCGCAAACGTCGTGACGACGCAGTGGCGAAGAAAGAAAAAATCCCCGCCGATCTCGAAGCGCTGCTGAAGACCAAGAGCACCAGTGTGCCCTACAAGGCCGACACCGAATGGCATGAACTCGTTCTCGTCACCGAGGGTGATGTGATGCGTCTCGGCATCGACGGCAAACTGCTCGCAAAACATCGCTCCGAAGGTTTCGCGCATCCGATGAAGCGCTGGTTTAGCTTTTTGGTGAACAATACCGTCTGGATCGACGATGTGAAGATTTGGAAAGTCCGATAAAGTCACGCACCCACGCCATCTCATGAAAACATCCTTGCTTCTATCTCTGTGCCTAGCCGTCGGGTGCGCGTCACTCCAAGCTGCCACGCCAAACATCATCCTCATGATGGGCGATGATCACGGTTGGGAGGAGACGGGCTATCACGGCCATCCGCATGTGAAGACACCTGTGTTGGATGAAATGGCCGCCACGGGGCTGCGCATGGATCGCTTTTACGCGGCGCATCCGAGCTGCTCGCCCACACGGGCGAGTTTCCTCACGGGCCGACACCCGAACCGCATGGGCACCTTTGCGCCGGGTTGGTCGTTTCGACCGGAGGAGATCACCAGCGCGCATATTCTCGCCAAAGCAGGCTATCACTGTGGTCACTTTGGCAAATGGCATGTCGGCGCGGTGAAGAAGGAGTCGCCCGTGAGTCCGTTGTCGATGGGCTTTCACGAGTGTCTCTCGCACGACAACTTCTTCGAGCTGAATCCCTCTCTCTCGCGCAACGGCGGCCCGCCGGAGGTCTTCAAGGGCGAAAGCTCGGATATCCTCATTAGCGAGGCCATACGCTTCATCGACAGCGCCAGAAAAGCCGACAAACCCTTCTTCACCATCGTGTGGTTTGGCTCGCCGCATGAGCCGTACAGCGGCCTGCCCGCTGATCTCGCGCTGTATGACGATCTGCCTGCGAAATACTCCAAAAAGGTCAAACTGACCTCCAACGAAACCGGTGGACCTACCACGCGACCTCAAGGTGAAGTCCTGCGCGAGCGCTATGCCGAGATCACCGCCA
>JANPIW010000321.1:0-3283 GCA_031425215.1 Verrucomicrobiaceae bacterium | reverse complement strand
ATGAGTTGAAGTCCTGAACGGCTTTAGCGTCAGCCTCTGCCCAAGCGCTGATGGGGTCTGCCGCCTGAACCTCAGCCGACCTGGCGGCGGCCGCCTAGTCCGCGGCGTTGATGGCGACGGTCGCGCTCCTGATCCTCGGCTGAGAGCGGTGGCGGGGCTGCATTGTAGTCGAAGCCCTCCGCTTTTTTGCGCACGATGCCGCGGCCGATGAAGCGCTCGAGCGTGCGAAGCGCGCTGGCATCCTCGGACGACACAAAGCTGATGGCATCACCCACGGCATTGGCGCGACCGGTGCGGCCGATGCGGTGCACGTAATCCTCGGCGTGCATGGGGAAGTCGTAGTTCACCACGTGCGAGATGCCGTCCACGTCGATGCCGCGCGCGGCGATGTCGGTGGCGACGAGGACGCGCACGGCGCCTGATTTGAAATCGGCCAGGGCGCGGAGACGCTGGTTTTGCGAGCGGTTCGCGTGCAGCGTGGCGGTGGTGATGCCGTGCTGCTGGAGGCGGCGCGCGATGCGATCCGCGCCGTGTTTCATGCGGGAGAAAACGAGCACCATGTTCATGGCGGGATCGCGCAGAAGATGGACGAGGAGGCTGGACTTGAGTCCCTTGGGCACTTCGTAAATGAACTGCGTGACGGTCTCCGCCGGATTCGAGCGGCGGCCGATCTGCACGGTTTTGGGCGAGCGCTGAAACTCGTGCGTGAGCGCTTCGATTTCCTTCGAGAGCGTGGCGGAAAACAAAAGCGTCTGGCGTTGTTTCGGCAGCGCGCGCACGATCTGGCGGATGGGCGGGAGGAAGCCCATGTCGAGCATGCGGTCAGCCTCGTCGAGCACGAGAAAGCGCAGCGCGGAGAAGTCGCCATACCGCTGTCCCATGAGATCGATGAGCCGGCCCGGAGTGGCGACGACGATGTCAGCGCCCGCGCGCAAGGCGGCGATCTGCGGTCTTTCTCCCACGCCGCCGAAGACGGTGGCGACGCGGAGGTGGAGATGCTTTGCGTAAGCGCGGACGTTTTCCTCGATCTGCACGACCAGCTCGCGCGTGGGCGCGACGACGAGCGCAGCGGTGCGGCGCGGTCCGCTGGTCTGAGCGGCTGCCGCGAGCTTGGTGAGAATGGGCAGCGTGAAAGCAGCGGTCTTGCCGGTGCCGGTCTGAGCGATGCCGATCAGATCGTGTCCCTCAAGCGCGAGCGGTATGGCTGCGGCCTGAATCGGTGTGGGTTCGGTGTAGCCGGCTTCTTGGACGGCGAGGAGGATTTTGGGATCGAGGCCCAGAGATCGGAATGGCATGGGGGGCGGATCATGGCGCAGGATGGGCCGAGGGGAAAGGACGATCTCCGGCAAGCTATAAAACCAACAGGGCTTATGCGCCGAAACCAAGGAAAATGTGTTGAGTGGCCTCGGTCCTGAAGGCGGGGTCGAGGGCGCAACCCCAGTTGCGGGTGTCGGGTCGCAGGGCGAGGACGACATTGCGGAAGACATCGTGCGAGGGCGCACCGTGGCGCAGCGGGATGAACTGGCGCAACCAGGCGAGCTGCGAGCGGGCAAAGTGGCCCATGTCGGTGAAGTCTTCGCAGTCACAGATCATGGCGCAGAGAGCGACGAGGAGCACTTCGGGCAAGGGATGGAGCACGCGCCCGATCACGCGCGGGTCGGGCACGGAGGCAAAGAGTTGTTTGAGCCGCAGGATGTTTTGCAGGTCAGCTTGGTCTTGCGCAGCCGGGGATGTCGTCGCGCGGATGAGGGTAGGTTTCATCCACACGCTCATCAGTGGTTATGATTTGTACAGCGATTTGTTTGCCGCTGAAACACCTCAGTTGCTCACTTCACGCGTTTGCCTTGCTTGATTCGTAAAAGTTTGCTCGTGAACTTCCGTGTGGATGCGGACATAATGGAACACATCGTCCGTTCCGCCCGAAGCTGCACCGTGGTCGCCTACCAGTGGTTTGGGATGCCCGATTCGCACACGCTTGAGCATTCAATGTGATCGCCGGCTGTACTGATGGCGGGGATTTCTGCGGACCAGACTCACGCCTTTGGCCAGCATGGTCGCAAGAGGGTGGACGGATGGACAAATATCCAAGGCATGAAAGTGAACTTGAAACGGCCCGCATGGTGCCACTGAAGCCATGCGTGGCAAAACGTGAGAAGCACCTTTCAAGCCAGCAGTCATACACGTTTAGAAAAGGCCGACCGGGCGGCGCTCAATGGACTCCCTCCAAAGTCCGGCCGCCCGGTCGTTACCCATGTGTTCTGTGTTTCGCGGTCCCCCAACCGGAAATCCGAGATCGCAGCGGCGCATGGCACGAGCGCGTCATACGGAGTGTTGACGACCGGGCGGTCAGTACCACCCCCGAGGCCTGCCGCCCGGTCGTTCCACTTCCATGCGCAATGCCGCTGGAAAAATTTCGCACCGCGCTCTGTCCACGTCGCGGTCGTCACTCGTGTTGAGTTGACGACCGGGCGGCTTTGGCTACCCCCAAGGCCCGCCGCCCGGTCGTTCCACCCCGTTTTGCGTCTCCGCTGCAAACACATCGCGCCCAGCGCGCTAAAGAGAAGCATGGCTCGTCCCGGCTCAGGCGCGTGGAAGGTGACGAGATCGAACTGCACCGTCTGAGAGTTCACTCCTTGTGTGAAGCCCAGCTCGACTTGATTGCTGTTTGAAGGAGACACCGCGTCGAGAATGGCTCGCGTGACGTCGGCGAGAGTCTGGCCTCCTCCGATGTCGTAGTTTGTCGGCAGACCGCCAAAGCCCATGTAAAACTGCTCGGGTGAGTAGCCTGCGATTGAAGGGCCAAACCCCGGTTCAGCCATCACATCAAAGCTCCAGGTAAAGGCCACGCCCTGCTCCGTATAGACGTTTCCCGATCCCATTGATCCTGCAGGCGTCCATATACCAGTCCGCGCCGTGAGCGGAACGATGGTGAGAGATCGCAGCGCGCCCGTGAACTCGCCGTAGCCTGGATCCGAATCCGAATCTGATACCGATCCCTCATAGCTGAATGAGTAGCCAAACACGTCCCCCACCTCGAACGCCCCCGACAGCGCCGCGTCCGCCGATCTCACCTGCAGAAGCCCCTGTCTGAGGATTGTCGCGGCGTAACCATGTGTCTCTCCCATTACCAGGAAGCCAAGGATCAAGATCGTGATCCGCGCGGAGGGCTGACTGTTCGATGCATTTATCATGTCCTTGGGAGGCTGTGTTCACTCGCCGCTGCCCTGGTCACCACGACCTGAGAGTCGGTTAGTATAAACTGATATTCGAGCTAAATTAATTA
>JANPIW010000320.1:0-3368 GCA_031425215.1 Verrucomicrobiaceae bacterium | reverse complement strand
CCAGCGATGCACCTCACCGGTGCCGACATGACCGCCAGGGTAACCGCCGACACTGGGCGTCGGCAGTTCCTTCTCACCCACCGCCGAGGTCACGAAAATCTTGTCACCCCACACGATGGGAGACGACCAGCCCCAGCCCGGCACCTTCACCTTCCAAACTACATTCTCCGTCTCGCTCCACGTCTCCGGCAGCGCCGCTCCCTCGCCGAGGCCGTCCGAGGCCGCGCCGCGATACTGCGGCCAGTTTTCCGTATCAGCAGCCAGCACCGAAGCAGCCAGCACGAGAAAAAGAAGGCAGTGTTTCATAATCGGCTCGGTTTGAGGTGAGGTGAACTGCTCAGTCCTTCACTATCACTTAGCGGTGCTTCTTTCCGGCGGCAGCGGCCCGATACGGGTCGTGTTCACCACCATCTCGTCGATCCAGAGCTTCTGCGCGTGCGGCAGCAGGCCGGGACCGAAGTAGGGGGCCATGAGGAACTGGTTGAACTTCATGTTGGGGAAATCGGTGGAGCGCAGGATCACGTCGGTGTGCTCGATGACGAGTTTGCCGTCGAACCAGCCGCGCACGATGCCGTCGGCGTTGGGCTTGTCGGCTTTGAAGTCGAGGGTGTTGAGTTTGAACTGGGCTTCGACGCAGTGCCATGCGTCGTCGGTGAAGAGTTCCTCGGCGCTGTCGTAAAACATGCCGTTGTAGCCGCCTTTGATCGGTCCTTGGGTTAATCCATGCGCTGTATCCTTGTTTTGAATGTCCTGCGCCGCGAGTCGCAGTTTGCCATTCACCGGCTCAATGTAGAGCGTGAGATGACTCGCTGCAGGTCCGTGCCACTTCCTGTTTTCCGTGGTCATGAAGTGGGTGAGATGCGGATGGTAGTTTCGCCCGCTCCAGCCCCAGCCTTTGGAGAGGCGCAGGTAGTAGCGGATGAAGATTTCATCCGTGGGCTCAAACAGATGCCGTTTCGCTGATGAACCGGTCACGGTGCCGCTCGTGTCGGCCCATTCATACTCGATGCACGAGCCGCTCTTGCCATCGGGGACGATGCGGATCTCTTTCCCATCATACCAGCCGCGCTGATCGACCGCCGCGTCATTAAATGACTCGCGAAACAGTTCCCAGGTCCGTCCTGATTCTTCGGCATGCCCGAACGGAATGATCAAGAGCAACAGGCTGAGGCGGAGGGTCTTGAGGGGTGACATGCAAGACAAACGCTGAGGCACAGTTATTTCTCATCTGCCTTATCCGATGAAACGCGCCGTTGTCTCAAGCCTCCTCTGCCTGCTGATCGCCAGCCGGAGTGTCGCTGCGTCGGCGGCTGACGATGCGAAGGCCATGGAGTTCTTTGAGAACAAGATCCGCCCGGTGCTGGCGGAGAAATGCTACTCCTGCCACTCGGTGAAGGCGGGGAAGAACAAGGGTGGGCTGCTGCTCGACACGCGCGAGAGCACACGCCAGGGCGGCGACACAGCGGCGGCGGTGGTGCCGGGGGATGCGGAGAAGAGTCTGCTGCTGAAGGCCATCGGCTACGCGGACGAGGACTTGCAGATGCCGCCGAAGAAACAACTGCCTGCGGAGGTGGTCGCTGATTTTGCGACATGGATCGCGATGGGAGCGGCTGACCCTCGCGAGGGCAAGCCGGGCGCGGCGACGACGATCAACATCGAGGAAGGTCGCAAGCACTGGTCCTTTCAGCCGATCAAGAATCCGCCCGTGCCGGAGGTAAAGGACAAGCATTGGCCGCGCACGGACATCGACCGCTTCATTCTCGCCGCTTTGGAGGAAAAAGGCATCAAGCCCGTGGCAGACGCGCAACCGCATGAACTGCGCCGTCGCATCTCCTTCGATCTCACCGGCCTGCCACCTGAGTTGGAAGAGCGCGAGTTGCCGTCATCAAGCCAATCCGCGATCCCCAATCCCCAATCCGAAATCGAGAAGCTCATCGCGAGCCCTCAGTTCGGCGAGCGTTGGGGACGACACTGGCTGGACATCGCGGGCTACAGCGAGTCGAGTGGTGGCGGGCAAAACATGCTGCTGCCAGTGAACTTCCGTTATCGGGACTACGTCATCGCGGCGCTCAATGCCGACAAGCCGTATGACCAGTTCCTGCGCGAACAGCTCGCCGGTGATCTGATGCCTGCGACGAACAATGCGCAGCGCAACGAACAGCTCATCGCCACTGGTTTCCTCAGCATCGGCACGAAGAACACGCTCGATGAAGATGATCAGCGCTACATCATGACCGTCGTCGATGAACAGATCGACAGCATGGGCCGCTCGCTCCTCGGCCTGACGCTGGCGTGTGCAAAATGCCACGATCACAAATTCGACCCGATCCCGACACGCGACTACTACGCGCTTGCGGGCATCCTGCGCAGTTCCGAGCCGCTCGCCGGAGCATGGCGCCGACATTTTGCCAAGTGGACGCAGGGCGTGCAGCCGCTCGCGGGTGCGCCCATCACGTTCACCGACGAAGACCTCGCCGAGCAGCTCAAAGCCGCCTCGGCCCGCATGGGCTTGGGCGGCAAAATCTACCGCGCACAACGTGCCGCGGTGCAGGAAGCCGGGATGCAAAAAGCTGGCAAGACCGAGCTGGAGGCGTTCTACAAAACGCGGCCCGAGGTGATGGTGCTCAAGAACGAACAGGACCGGCTCAAGGACATCGTGGAGAAGTTCAATGAAAAGCTCAACGCTCAGTTGCCCTACGCTATATCCGCCATGCGCGACGTGCCCGAGCCCGCCGACTGTGCGATTCGCATTCGCGGCGAAGAGTCGCAGCTCGGAGCGATCGTGCCGCGCGGTTTCCCCGAAGTGCTGACCACCGCCAGCACGCCGAAGGTGAACCCAAAGCAAAGCGGGCGCGTGGAACTCGCTGCTTGGATCGCCAGCAAGGAGAACCCCCTCACCGCACGCGTCATGGTGAACCGCATCTGGCAGCATCTCTTCGGCGCTGGCATTGTGGAATCATCCGATGACTTCGGCAAAACCGGCCAGCCTCCGGCGAACGCAGCGCTGCTCGACTACCTCGCGCTACGATTCATCACGCAAGGCTGGTCGGTGAAGAAGCTCATCCGCGACATCACCAGCAGCCGCGTTTATCAACTCAGCACCGCGCACGATCCCGCTGCGTATGAGATCGATCCCGCCAATCGTCTGAACTGGCATGCGAATCGCCGCCGGCTCGATGCCAATGCCATTCGCGACTCCTTCCTCGCCATCAGCGGCCACCTCTATCTCACACCGCCGAAGCTGAAATCACAGATTCATCTGCGCACTCTCGATCCTCGCATCGTCTCCACCAACATTCCCGACCTACTCGCACCCACCGACCGCTACCGCACCGTATATCGTCCCATCATGCACGAAACGGTGTCTG
>JANPIW010000319.1:0-10358 GCA_031425215.1 Verrucomicrobiaceae bacterium | reverse complement strand
TCCTCAGCGACCGCGGCGTGGACAAGCACAACGCCGCCATCCCGCCGCTACTCTCCGTCTCGGGTCTGCATCACTTTTTGATCCGCGAAGGCAAGCGCACCAAGGTGGGCCTCATCCTCGAGTCCGGCGAGCCGCGCGAGGTTCATCACTTTTGCACGCTCATCGGTTACGGCTGCGCCGCGATCAATCCTTACCTTGCCTTCGAGACGCTCGACGAAATGATCAAGCAGGGCCTCCTCGTCGGCGTTGATCATTACACCGCGTGCAAAAACTTCGTCAAAGCCGCCACGAAAGGCATCGTCAAAGTCGCCTCCAAGATCGGCATCTCCACGATCCACAGTTACCTCGGCGCGCAGATTTTTGAGTGCGTCGGTTTGAAGCAGAGCGTGGTGGACAAATACTTCACCGGCACCTCATCGCGCATCGAAGGCGCGGACATGGAAGGGATCGCGGAAGAAGTGATCGAGCGTCATCAGGCTGCGTTCCCCGATCGCGTGGTCGATGGCCGCTCGCTCGATGTCGGCGGTGATTACCAATGGCGTGCCGAGGGCGAGGCGCACTTGTTCAGCCCGCAGGTCGTCCACTCGCTGCAAAAAGCCTGCCGCACGGGCAGCTACGACACCTTCAAGACTTACTCCGGGCTGGTGAACGACCAGATGCGGAAGTTCTACACGTTGCGCGGCCTTCTCGATTTCAAAAAGCGCGAGCCGATCTCCATCGATGAAGTGGATTCAGTCGAAACGATCCTGAAGCGCTTCAAATCCGGCGCGATGAGCTACGGTTCCATCAGCGGTGAGGCGCACGAAGCGCTCGCCATCGCGATGAACCGCATCGGCGGCAAGTCGAACACCGGCGAAGGCGGCGAGGATCCCGCGCGCTACACTTGGACGAATGACAAAGGCGACTCGAAGAACAGCGCGATCAAACAGGTCGCCTCTGGTCGCTTTGGCGTCACAAGTTTGTATCTCACGCAAGCGCGCGAGCTTCAGATCAAAATGGCCCAAGGTGCGAAGCCCGGCGAAGGCGGCCAGCTTCCTGGCGGCAAAGTGTATCCGTGGATCGCCAAGACGCGTCACTCCACTCCAGGCGTGGGCCTCATCTCGCCGCCGCCACATCATGACATTTACTCGATCGAAGATTTGTCCGAGCTGATTCACGATTTGAAAAACTCGAACCGCGCCGCTCGCGTGAGCGTGAAGCTCGTGAGCGAGGTCGGCGTCGGCACCATTGCGGCTGGCGTGGCGAAAGCGCACGCCGATGTCGTGCTCATCTCCGGCTTCGACGGCGGCACTGGCGCGTCACCGCAGACATCCATCAAGCACGCTGGATTGCCGTGGGAGCTTGGTCTTGCCGAGACGCATCAGACGCTCGTGCTGAATAATTTGCGCAGCCGCATTGCAGTCGAGACCGACGGTCAGCTCAAGACAGGCCGCGATGTCGTCATCGCCGCGTTGCTCGGCGCGGAAGAGTTTGGTTTCGCCACCGCGCCGCTCGTCTCGCTCGGCTGCATCATGATGCGCGTCTGCCATTTGAACACCTGCCCCGTCGGCGTCGCCACGCAGGATCCGCGACTGCGCGCAAACTTCACTGGCGATCCCGAACACGCGGTGAACTTCATGAAGTTCATCGCGCAAGAAGTGCGCGAGATCATGGCGCAGCTCGGCTTCCGCACCGTGAATGAAATGGTCGGCCGCACCGACGCGCTCGAAGCGCGCGCTGCTGTCGATCATTGGAAAGCGAAGGGCATCGACCTCTCGAAGCTGCTCTACTCGCCGCCCGCCGGCCCTGAGGTCGGACGTTACTGCACCGACAAACAAGATCACGGCCTCGAGAAGTCGCTCGACCTCACGCGCCTGCTCGAGCTTTGCAAACCCGCCATCGAAAAGGGCAGCAAAGTCACCGTCGAGATGCCGATCAAGAACACCAATCGCGTCGTGGGCACCATCCTCGGCAACGAGATCACCAAGCGCCATTGGCAGGGCCTGCCGGACGACACCGTGCATCTCAAATTCCACGGCAGCGCAGGTCAAAGCCTCGGCGCCTTCGTGCCGAAAGGCGTCACCATCGAGCTGACCGGCGACGCCAACGACTACGTCGGCAAAGGTCTCAGCGGCGGGCGCATCATCATTTATCCCGACGCCAAATCGACCTTCGCCGCCGAGGAAAACATCATCATCGGCAACGTCGCTCTGTATGGCGCCACGAGCGGCGAGATGTTCGTGCGCGGCATGGCGGGCGAGCGATTCGCCGTGCGCAACAGCGGCGTCACCACCGTCGTCGAAGGCGTGGGCGATCACGGCTGCGAGTACATGACCGGTGGCAAAGTCGTCGTGCTCGGCAAGACGGGCCGCAACTTCGCCGCAGGCATGAGCGGCGGCGTCGCTTATGTGCTCGATGAGGAAGGCGACTTCGCCATCCGCTGCAACGCGCAGATGGTCGGCCTCGAAAAACCCGAGTCCGCCGAAGCCGAGGAGCTGCGCCAGCTCATCAAACGTCACGCCGATCTCACCAAGAGCCAGAAAGCATTCAAGGTGCTCGCGCTATGGGAAGAAATGGCGCCCAAGTTTGTGAAGGTGATGCCCAAAGACTACAAGCGCGTGCTGCAAGCCATCCGCAAAGCCGAAGACGAAGGCCTCAGCGGAGATGAAGCGCTGAACGCCGCGTTTGAAGCGAATGCCCGCGATGTGGCGCGCATTGGCGGAGGCTGATTCGTCTGATCAAACAACACTACAAACCAACATGGGACTTTTCACCGTAGGCTGCCGCGTCGAGAATTACTCTGACCCCAAAAAGTCAGTGGTGATTCCGCGCCTGCTCGTGGACACCGGCAGCGAGTACACCTGGATAGCCGCCTCGCAGCTTGAGAAGATAGGCATCGAGCCACGCAAACGTGACCTGCAAATCCAGATGGCCAATGGTCAGATCATCACGCGCTCCATCGGCTACGCTGTGCTCAAGGTCGATAAGAGCGAGACCATCGACGAGGTTGTCTTCGCTCAAAAGGGCGACTTGCTTCTCCTTGGCTGCCGCGCGCTTGAGGGTTTGCGTCTCAGCGTCGATTCACACGCCAAGAGACTTGTGGCCGCAGGTCCGGCAATTGCCGCCACCGCCGTTCATCCTCATGCAGTGGTCGGGAAAATTATCCTGGCAACCCGTTCCAAATCAAACATCCCGCGCGCCTGACCGCGCCACATTCCTTTTCACACCGCAAAGACATCATGGGAAAACCAACCGGCTTCATCGACTACGAACGCGAACTCCCGACCGACCGCGATCCCATCTCGCGCATCGGCGACTGGAAAGAAATCCACAACCATCTGCCCGAGGAGAAGCTCAAGACGCAAGGCGCGCGTTGCATGGACTGCGGCATCCCGTTCTGCCACACAGGCAAGCTCATCAGCGGCATGGCCAGTGGATGCCCGGTCAACAACCTCATCCCCGAGTGGAACGATCTCGTCTATCGCGGCCTGTGGCGCGAGGCGCTGGAGCGCCTGCACAAGACCAACAACTTCCCTGAGTTCACCGGCCGCGTCTGCCCCGCGCCGTGCGAAGGCTCCTGCACCGTCGGCATCAGCGCCCCGCCCGTCACGATCAAGAACATCGAGGTCAGCATCATCGACAAAGGCTTTGATGAGGGCTGGGTCACCGCGCAGCCGCCCGCGAGGCGCACCGGCAAAAAAGTCGCTATCATCGGCTCCGGTCCCGCCGGTCTCAGCGCTGCCGCGCAGCTCAACAAAGCCGGCCACACCGTCACCGTTTTCGAGCGCGCCGACCGTCCCGGCGGCCTGCTCATGTATGGGATCCCCAACATGAAGCTCGACAAAAACGAAGTCGTCATGCGCCGCATCACGCTGCTCGAAGACGAAGGTGTGAAGTTCGTCTGCAACACCAACATCGGCACCGACATCACCGCTGAGAAACTTCTCAAAGACCACGCCGCCACCGTCATCTGCACGGGTGCCACGAAGCCACGCGATCTTCCAATTCCGGGCCGCGAGCTGAAAGGCATCCACTTTGCGATGGACTTCCTCACCGCGAACACCAAGGCCGTTTTGGACAAGCATCAGAACGGCAACTACATCACCGCACTTGGTAAAGATGTCGTCATCATCGGTGGCGGCGACACCGGCACTGACTGCGTCGGCACCTCCCTGCGTCACGGCTGCAAATCGCTCATCCAGCTCGAGATCATGGGCAAGCCCCCGCTCAGCCGCGCCGCCGACAATCCCTGGCCCGAGTGGCCGAAGACGTACAAAATGGATTACGGCCAGGAAGAAGCCGCCGCAAAGTTTGGCGACGATCCCCGCGTCTATCTCACCACCGCGACGAAGTTCGAAGCCGACGAAAACGGCAACGTCAAAGCCGTGCATGTCGTGAACGTCGAGTGGAAGAAGAACGACAAAGGCCAGTTCGGCCCGCAGCCAGTTGCAGGCACCGAAAAAATTCTCCCAGCGCAACTCGTGCTCCTAGCCATGGGCTTCCTCGGCCCCGAGCAGCCCTTGCTCGACGCGCTCAACATCGAGCGCGACGCCCGCAGCAACGTAAGAGCCGAGCACGAGAAATACACCACCAGCCTCCCCGGCGTCTTCGCCGCCGGCGACTGCCGCCGCGGTCAAAGCCTCGTAGTCTGGGCCTTCAACGAAGGCCGCGGTGCCGCGCGCGAATGCGACCGCTATCTGATGGGCGCGACGGACCTGCCGTAAACAGCACTTCCGATGAGAGACATCCTTCATCCTATGGTGCGTCGCGCACTCGAAAACGACGGGTGGCTCATCACGGATGATCCCTACCGCCTGCCATTTGGCGGCGTCACCATGAAGGTTGACCTTGGTGCTGAAAATGTCATTGCTGCTGCACGCGGAGTGGAACGGATCGCTGTCGAGATCAAGAGTTTTGTCAGTGGGTCGCCCATCAATGAACTGCACACAGCCCTGGGCCAATACCTCATTTATTGCGAGGCGATGGCCGAACACGAGCCAGAGCGTGTGATCTGGCTAGCTGTGCCAGATGAAACTTGGAACGAGTTTTTTCAGGATACAAAGATACAAGCCCTTATTGAAAAATTCCGTTTGAAGCTCATTGTTGTCAATGCCGAGACCGAACGGATCGTCCTATGGAAAAGCTAGCCCTCTATCGCACAGCGGTCCGCGCAGTTCTCAAACTGCATGCCTTGCCGTTCTCAGTCGGAGACATTGATGTCTCCGAGATCATCGACGATGAACGCGATCACTACCAGGTGTTCATGGCAGGATGGTCAAATGGACGGTATTACCACGGCCCAATGATCTCGATGCAAATCAAGAACGGCAAAATATGGATTCACCACAACGGTACTGAGAGCGATGTCGCGGAAGAACTGGTTTCACTAGGAGTGCCCAAGAGCGACATAGTGCTTGCTTGGCAGTCACCTGGCTTGCGAAGGCTAACCGAGTTTGCCATCGGATAGCACTACTCCTCCGGCCCCCCGGTGATTGCCGCTGCAACCAGAGCCTGGCCGTCCGGGCTTCGATGACGGCCGCAGTGCAGCGAGAGAGTGTGACAGCTGGCTGGTGGGGATTCCGATAAAGTCAGAGGCAAGGATGGGCATCATGGGTGCGAACTGTGCCAGTGGAGCACGTAGTGTCATCCTTGAACACAGCCGTTTGCTACGGCCAGACGGCAATCCTCGGCCCCCGAGCAGCCGCTGCTCGACGCGCTCGACATCGAGCGCGATGCCCGCAGCAACGTGAACATATACCTGAAACAAGGTATAAATGAGTACAAGTAAGTATAGATGCTTGAGCCGCTGTCTCTGGGACCGCAACAATTGTTAAATCACCGCTCAACAATCGCCCCCGTCGCGCGTTTCAACTCACATCCATCCCATGAAATCACACGCCGCCTTGCTGTTCGCGCTTCTCATCACATTCACCTCGCACGCGGAGGTGCGGACATGGCGCGATGCGTCGGGGCAGCACGCGGTGCAGGCGGAGCTGATTGGCGTGGCGGGCGGCAAGGTCTCGCTCAAGACGGCAGATGGCCGCACGATCCAGCTCGCTTTCGCGACTTTGAGCAAGGAAGACCAGGAATTTCTCCGCGCCAGCGTGGCCGCTGGAGCTGGCGCGAAGAACGGTGGCACCGGCGCTTCGTGGCCGCAGTGGCGCGGGCCGAACCGCGATGACAGCTCCACGGAGACTGGCTTGCTGAAAAAATGGCCGGCAGATGGACCGAAGAGCGTGTGGGTGAGTGAGGACGCGGGCCTGGGTTACTCCGGCTTCGCGGTCGTTGACGGCGTGCTTTACACGATGGGTCTCTTTGGCAATGACGAGAAGCTCCTCGCGCTCGACGCGGCGACGGGAAAGAAGCTCTGGGACACGAAGGTGGGCGACCGGCTGGAGAATCGCTGGGGTGACGGGCCGCGTAGCACGCCGACGGTCGCGGACGGAAATGTCTTTGCGCTAAGTGGCACGGGCACGCTCTTGTGCGCGGATGCGAAGACAGGGAAAAAGAAATGGGACAAGAGCCTCACGAAGGACCTGGGCGGCACGGTCCAGCAATGGGGCTACACGGAATCGCCGCTGGTCGAGGGTGACAAGGTGATCGTCACGCCGGGCGGATCAAAGGGAGCGATCGCCGCGCTGAGCGTGAAGAACGGATCGGTCGAGTGGCAGACGAAAGACTTCACCGAGGCGGCGCAGTATTCCTCCGCCATTGTCATCGACCATGGCGGACAGCGGCAGATCGTGCAGCTCGTGATGAAAGCGTTTGTCGGTGTGTCGCCCAAGGACGGCAAGGTGCTCTGGAAGGCGGATTTTCCCGGACAGACAGCCGTGATCCCGACGCCGATCTATCAAGACGGTCACGTCTATGTCGCCGCTGGTTACGGAGTGGGCTGCAAGATGATCAAGCTCGGCGAGGGCAAGGTGGAGACGGTGTATGAGAACAAGGTCATGACGAATCATCACGGCGGCGTCATCCTCTTGGGAGATCATGTTTATGGTCACTCCGACGGCGGCGGCTGGATTTGCCAGGATTTCAAAACCGGCGTGGAGAAATGGAGCGAGCGCGAGAAGCTGCGCAAAGGCTGCATCGCATATGCCGACGGCATGTTTTACTGCGTGGGCGAGGATCGCGGCGATGTGGTGCTGATCGAGGCCTCGACTGAGGGATGGAAAGAGCAAGGGCGCTTCAAGCTGGAGAAGCAATCCAAACAGCGCAGCCCGCAAGGCCGCATCTGGACGCACCCGGTCATCTGCGGAGGCAAGCTTTACCTGCGCGATCAGGAGTTCATCTCCTGCTACGACGTGAAGGGCTGATGAAAACTGAGTTGCGGATCCAGCGTAGGTTTGTCCGCTCCTCCGCCATGAACGCGCCACTTTTCCGACCTGCGATGAACCGCCGGGCCTTTCTCACGGCCTCGACGGCAGGGTTGTCGGCTCTTCGCTTCGGGCCGGGTGTGATGGCATCCACTTATGGCGCGCCGAACGTGGCGACCATCGCGAAGCCGGCGAAATCCACGGTGCTCTTCTTCCTCTGCGGCGGCGCGTCGCACATCGACATGTGGGACATGAAACCCGACGCGCCGCTGGAGTATCGCGGCGAGTTCAAACCCATCCGCACCACCGCGCCGGACATCCGCCTCAGCGAGCATCTGCCGCTGCTGGCAAAGCAGGCGCATCATTTCTCCCTCGTGCATGGCGTGACCGATGGCGGCTTGGCGACGGGTGATCATCACGCTGGTTATTATTACAACCTCACCGGCCACGCGCCTGACCCAACCTTCAAGCAGCAGGGCAACGACCGCAGGCCGTATGCGGACGACTGGCCTTACATGGGCTGCGTGGTGGGATCAAAGCGCCCGCAGCATCCAGGATTGCCGCAGGTGATCTCGCTGCCGCACAAGCCGAGCAAGCTGCCCTTCACGCGTCCCGGACAATTCGCGGGCCGCATCGGCATTGAGCACGATCCGTTTTATCTCATCGGCAATTTCGACGAGCCGCTGAATTTTTCCCTGCCCACACTCACGCTGCAAGGCGATGGCATGACGCGCGCGCGGATGCAGGACCGGCGCTCGCTGCTAGGCGCGATGGACGCTGCGCGCGCTGAACTGGATCACACTGCCGGGGTGCAGGCGCATCTCGCGCATCAAGAGCGCGCATTCTCGCTGCTCTCATCAAACGCGGCGTCGAGCGCTTTCGACATCACATCCGAGCCGGAAAAGTTGCGCGAACGCTACGGCAAGACCATCAACGGCATGAGCCTGCTCATGGCGCGGCGGCTCGTAGAGGCTGGCGTGCCGTTCATCACCGTGTTCTGGAAAGAGGACGAGAAGCTGCACAAACAATGCAAGAGCGCCGGCGGCTGGGACACGCATGGCGACAACTTCAATTGTCTGCGCCAGTACCTCCTGCCGCAGTTTGATCAGAGCTTCTCCGCCTTCATTGAGGACATGGCCGCGCGCGGTTTGCTCGATGAGACGATGGTCATGGTCACGAGTGAAATGGGCCGCACGCCGAAAGTGGGTGACAGGCGCTCCGGCGGCGTGGCAGGCGCTGGCCGCGATCACTGGACCGCTTGCATGAGCGTTCTCATGGCCGGCGGCGGCATTCGCGGCGGACAAGTCGTGGGCGAGACCGATGCGCGGGCCGAGCTACCGAAGGATCGCCCGATCAGGCCCGAGGACATCACCAAGACGATCTACCACGGCATGGGCATCACCAATCTCGAAGCGACGGACAAACTCGGTCGGCCCTACAATCTTCTCGAAGAAGGCAAGCCGCTGGTGGAGCTGTTTGGCTGATCATCCGGCCGATGCCCGCTCCCTCCGAAAAGCGCACCGGACTCGCGCGCGCCATGTCAAAGCTCGGCTTCTGCTCACGGAGCCGCGCCGTTGAGCTGATCCGCATGGGCAAGGTCAGCGTGAATCGCGCGGTGCGGACGAACCCTGAGTTCCCCGTCGTGCTCAGCCGCGATGTGATCGTGATGGATCACGCCAGCATCAATCAGGCCGCTCACGTTTATCTCATGCTGAACAAACCGCGCGGCATCGTGACCAGCGCGTCCGACGAGCTGGGACGCGAGACGGTCTTCGATTGCCTCGCGGACGCAAAGCTGCCGCACCTCTCGCCCGTGGGCCGGCTCGACAAAGCCAGCGAGGGCCTGCTGCTCTTCACCAATGACAACGCATGGGCTGACGCGGTCACCAACCCCGACACGCACTTGGATAAAACTTACCATGTCCACGTTAGCGGCATCGTGGATGAGAACCTCCTCGCCCGTTTCAAGCGTGGCATTGATGACGGCGGCGAGCGCCTCTCGGCGAAGAATGTGAGCGTTCTCCGCGTCGGCGAGAAAAACACCTGGCTGGAATTCATCCTCGACGAAGGACGCAACCGCCACATCCGTCGCATGCTCGATGCATTTGAGATCGAAGTCCTGCGCCTCATGCGCGTGGCCATCGGCACCCTTCAACTCGGTGAGCTGCCAAAGGGAAAATGGCGTGAGCTGACGCGGGCTGAGATGGAGAGCTTGCGGAGCCGGCGGTGATTCCGCATCGCCAGCGCAACGATCATCGCTTGTCGCCCTCACTGATGGATCGTAGTCTGGTGGGCCAGACTCATGCTAAAGCTCCTCAATCGCCTTCTGCGGCTCGCGATCCTTTGCGGGATCGTGGCGGCGGTTGTGTACTTTTCGTCAGCGGCTTTTGCGGCGCGGTGGAAGACCTTTGTGGTCTCGCAACTCGCGGAGCGCGGCGTGATCCTGGATTTCAGAAGGCTCACGCTTGACCCGTTTCGCGGTCTCGTGGCGCGCGATGTGCAAGTGTTCAACGACCCGCAGCGCGATCAACTCATCGCCACACTGGACCGGATCAACCTGGACTTTGACGTGGGCCGCCTGCTGCATGGCGAGGTGAAGGTGGAGACGCTCACGCTCGCGCACGCGAGCGTGGCGCTGCCTGTCGATCCCGAGCAGCCTGATCTCGCGGTGGTGAGCATCAGTGATCTGAACGCGCGGATTTACATCGTGGATGACCGTCTCGATGTGCGGCAGGCGGAGGGTGTGCTGGAGGGCGTGCGCCTGAGCGTGACGGGAACGCTGGTGCTGCCGGAGAAATCCAATGACCCGGCGAAGATGGAGAAGGCGAAGGAGAATGCGGCCAAGAGGCTGGCGTTCATCCGCAAGCACAGGCATCATGTGCAGACCGGCCTGCAGTGGATGCAGCGGTTCAGTTTCGCGCAGATGCCGATGATCTCGCTGGAGGTGAACGGCGCGGCGGACAAGCCTGAGGAGCTGAACGCGCGGCTCACGCTCCGCGCTAACGGACTGAGCTACAACGAGTACACCTGCAGGGAGATCGAGGCGCTGGGTCGCTACGAGGG
>JANPIW010000318.1:0-6818 GCA_031425215.1 Verrucomicrobiaceae bacterium | reverse complement strand
GCCTCGCCGGCCCAGTCACGAGTCGCGGCGGGGCTTGCGGGGCTGGGATGCAGGATGCGGCCGATCTTGAGGCGCGGCATCTGCTCTGCGACAATGAGCGCGCGCGCCTCGGCATATCCGCCCACGCCGATGAGCCACTCGGGATCAAGCACGCGCACCAGCCGCAGGAGATGCGCATCGCACGCGGCGTTCATCGCTGCGATCTCGCGGGGCGTGAGTTTGTCAGGCGTGCGGTTGCGGCCCGACTTCTCCATGAAAACAAGCGGGCAGAAATTGGCGACGAAGTGCTCGGCAAAGAAGTTTTCCGCCGCGCCGAATCGTTGCGCGAACAATCCCCAGAGCCGCCGGCCACTGACTTCGGATTGCGCGCAGTCGAAGCCAACGATTCTTCTTTTCGGATGCTCGTTCGCCGGATGACCGACAGCGGCGCGGATGCCCATCCAGTCGCGAACGGCCGCGATCTCGCCAAACGGCACGCCCGTTTGCGCCATGCCGAATGGACCTGGGTTCATGCCGAGAAGAACGACGCGCTTTTTTTTTGCGCCAAATTTCCGCAGATACATCTCATGCGGCTCCCACGCGTACTCGAGCGGGCAATAAACATGCGTGACCGGCTCTGCAAAGGTGAGCGGGCGCAGCGCGTCGCGCAAATCGCGCGCAGCGGAGACGAGTTCATCAGAGGTATTCATCGGGAGGTGCGTTCATCGGCCATGCGTTGGTTGAGCCATTTCAAAACATCGGCCACCACTTCGTCGCGCTGCACGTCATGGAGCAGCAGGTGGTAGGAGCGGGTGTACCAGTGCAGTGTTTTCTTGGGCGAATTGATTTGAGCAAAGAGCGCCTGCACTTGATCCGGCGATGAAAGCACATCCGCCGGCGAGGCCAGGAATAGCACGGGAAGACGCAGCCTCTTGGCCGCACCTGGGTTTTCATCCATCAGTCGTCCGATCTCGCCCAGCAGCCTCAGCGTGAAGCTGCTGATGTGATGCGGCGTGTTGTCCATCTGCTCGCCGTGGGTGGTGGTGCTCGTCACCCGCATCTTCGACTCGTCCGCGCCGGCCAGTTCGCCGAGCGAGTAACGCTGCCTCGGCGTGATGGTGGCGGCGGTTCTCAGCAGCCAGCGGCGGAAGTCCGACACGGCCACGCGCAGGCCCGCGACGGGCGATGCCATGATGATGCCGTCCGGGTCCTGCGAGGTGCGCAATCGCGATGCCGCAGTGTGAAATGCGATGAGGCTGCCGAGACTCTCGCCATACCAAAAAATCTTTGCGCGTGGATGACGGCGCCTCACGAGCAGGTGAAAGGTTTCCAAGTCACGCAGCCATTGCGTGGCGGAGCGGATGTCGCCACGCTCATCCACCACCGGATCATGGCCCTGTCCGCGCAGGTCGTAGCCATAAACCGCGAAACCATCCTGCGGCAGACGCGCGGAGAGCGGCCAGAAATCCGTCGTCGCACCGCTCAGACCATGCACGGTGATGACCACGCCTTTCAACCGCGTGCCAGCAGGCGGCAGCGTGGCCTTCCAAGGCATCACCTTGCCGTCGTAGCTCACCCATTCCGTCGTGCCCAACATGGGCCGCTGCGCGGCGGGACGCACCACCGCGCAGCTCGTGCTGAGCGCTGCGGCGAGACAAAACATGGCGGCACGGCGCATCATTCGTCAGGCGACTCCGGCGGTTTGTTTCAGAGCCGCAGTGATGAAGCGCCGCTGCATTTCGACGCGTGCATCGAGATCGAACTCCGAGGGCGTCTCAAACGTCAGCGTGACCGGACAGCCTAGCTGATGCAGCACGAGGGCCTCCGGCATTCCGGGAAGGTCGGCCGGGATTTTGCGCGGACGGATCACGCCGCGATTCGTCGCGCGTCCGTCGATTCTCCTGCGCAGGTCGATGGGCAGCGCGCTCCCGCACGCGCGCAAAATCGCGTGGCTCACTGGCTGGCGATGATCTCCAAGCTCGTAAATGTAGGCGCCCTCCGCGTCGTAGTCCTCGTGCAAGCACAGCCCAATGAGCAGCGTGCGTCCTGCGACCTCGCGATGCCACGCGCCGCACACCTCGTCGTCGAGGAGATGAAAGCGCCTGTTGAGATCATAGCCGCGTCCATCCACGCGCTCGTTGCGCATCAGGCCGTGCGGGTTGAGACATGGAAAGATGAGAAACGATGCGCGCCGCAACAGGACCACATTTGTCTCCGCCCACGCGATCAGGCCACCCGCGGCCGCCGGCTCGTCTCCATGCACACCAGCGGAGAGATAGCACGCTGGCTCCAGCTTCCGCGCCGACCGCGTCTCGATCACATGCAACGGCAGCTCCCCCGCCTTCGCAAAAACCCGCATCCTCGCACCAGCCGCCCGCGCCACCGTGCGCCAGCGCGTGATGAGACGCGCGTGATCATGGGAGCGGTGATGCGGCAGACGGGACACGCGCGCGATTGTGGCGGGGATGGCGCGAGGCGCAAGCGTGCTCCGTAACTGCGCTCGCGAGAGCGAGGTACGACGGCTCAGGCTCCCTCAGCATCCTGGCCAGCACCCGGCGTTATGAGCATCGCCCGCAGCTATCAATCATCCTCCCCGCTTCCCCCGATGCTCGCTGGGGCGCCAGCCGATCCATTTTTTGAAGGTGTTCGAGAAGACAAATGCGTTCTGGTATCCGACCGCATTGGCGATGGTCTCGATCTTGAGCGGAGTGGTGGAGAGCAACTCAGCGGCTTTTCTCATGCGCAGCCATGTGACGTGATGCATCGGGCTGCGGCCCAGCGAGCGGCGGCACAGTCGGCGCAGATGCTCGGCGCTCACATGCGCGTCTTGCGCGAGGGCTTGCAGCGTCCAGTCGCGGCCCACATCGGCGGAGACTTTCTCCCACACGCGCCACAGCCTGTCGTCCTGCTGCCACGGCTGGGCGAAACGCTCGACGTAGCTCTGCACCAGCTCGACCCAGTGAAACATCGTTGCGGGTTGCGCGGCGCTTTTTGTCTCTGCAATGAGGCCGTCGATCGCATGCCACAAGCCAGCGCCATCGAAACGCGCCATGACGGGCGAGCTGGATGACAGGATCGGTTTCTGCTCCGGTTGCTGTTCGTAGCGCACCCAGCAGCAGCGCCAGTCGCGGCCCTTCACGGCGTGAAACGCGTTCACCATGAATGGCGGCAGCGCCACCGCCATGCCCGCCGCGCATTTCTGCCAGCGGCCATCGACCAGCACCCGGCCCTCGCCCTCGATGCACGCGAGGAAATACAATCCGCTCTGGTGCAGCCGTGCGATTTGGTAGGGATCCCGCGCCGTCATCACACCCGCGTGCGCTATCTGGTGAGCCTTCAGCGCCGCGCAAACCGGCGCGTTGCGAATCCAGAACCGCCGGTCCGCTGCATCGGCCCGCACCACGCGATACTCCGTGCGGTCGCCGTGGATGTGCGTTTCGGATAGCTCTTGGATGGCGGGAGGAGGATGCATCTGGGGAAGTTTGCGATTGTTTGCAATGGCTGGGCCTAGTTTGCAGTTGTTTCCAAACCATCGCAAACGCGCGCAGCGCAAACCATTGCCAACAACCGCAAACTCACCACCGCCATGCCCAATCCCTGGACCGGAATCGGAAACCCCTACACGCGCCAAGAAGTCATCGACCGCCTGAATGCGACGCTGAAACGCGGCGAGCCGATCATCGCCGCTGGCGCTGGCACGGGCATCAGCGCGAAGTTCATCGAGAAGGGCGGCGCGGATTTGATCATCATTTACAACTCGGGCCGCTTCCGCATGAGCGGTCACGGCAGCACCTGCGGCCTCATGGCTTATGGCGATGCGAACGCTGTGGCGATGGAGATCGGCGAATATGAAGTGCTGCCGACAGTGAAGGAAATCCCCGTCGTCTGCGGCGTCCACGCCACTGATCCGCGCCGCCGCATGTGGCATTGGCTGCTGAAGGTGAAGGACATGGGCTTCTCCGGCGTGAACAATTTTCCCACGCACACCATCGTGGACGGACACTTCCGCCAGGTGCTGGAGGAGACGGGCATGAGCGTGACCAAGGAATTTGAAATGGTCGGTCTCGCGCGCCGCATGGATCTTTTCAGCATCGTCTATGTCGCCACGCCCGAGGAGGCCATCGAGATGACCAAGCGCGGCGCGGACGCCGTGATCGCGCACGTCGGCACCACTTTCGGCGGCAGCATCGGCGTGGTGAACGCAGTGGTGGATTGGGATTTCACCATCAAGCGCACGCAGGACATCATCGACGCGGTGAAGAGCGTGCGGAAGGATGTCTTCACGCTCACTCACGGCGGCCCGATCAACACGCCGAAGGACGTGGAACTCATCCTCAGCAAAACAAACGCTGATGGATTCGTGGGCGCTAGCAGCCTCGAGCGCATGGGCGTGGAGGACTCGCTGACGAGCCTGACGCGCGAATTCAAGAAGGTGCCGATGAGAAAGTAGCCCGCGAGGCTTACGCCACCGCGTTTGCTTTTGCATATTCCTCAAAGCAGCCGCGCGCACGATAAAACTCCACCTCGCGCGCACCGCAGGCTTGCAGCTTCTCTTTGATCGCAGTCGTGACACCACCGCCGAGCACATGCTGACGGATGAGCGCGGTCTTCTCGCCTTGCAGCGAGAGGAACTCAGCCGCGACCACAGGCGTGCCGGGCCACTTGCCCGATGACTGGCCGGCTTTGAGAATTTCAGTGAAGCGCGCGCCAGTCTTCTGCGCCTCTTTCTTGGCCTCGTTCACTCCAGCGAACCAGTCGGCGTGGATGATCTTGTAGTAGTCCCGCATGGCCTGCTTGTTGTAATGCAACACGAGTTTCTTGCCTCCGGTTTCGAGAAAGCCAGTCGCGCGGAAGGAATCGGTGTCGATGGTATCGACAAACATGAGGTCATCGCCATCGACGGCGAATTCCCATTTCAAATCCCAAAGCGTGAGACCGATCTCGGCCAGCAGCGCGCGCACGGCCCATCCGCCAAGGATGGCCATCTTGATCGTGTCGAGGAAATCGTGCGCGGCGAGGCCGCTCATCATCACAGCTTCCTGCTTTGAGACATTGCGATCCTCCGGCTCATATTTGCTCGTGAGATCAAAGACAGGCCGCTCCAGCATCTCCCACGCGCTCATCGGGCCGGTGAGACCCAGCTCCTGCTCGTAGGCCTTCTTGCCGGAGTCGGTCAGCGCCTGATATTTCTGCAGCACCGAGGAGCCGCCCGTGATGCCGAAGCGCACGATGTATTCCAGCGGGATCACATAAGTGCTGCTCTGATGAAACTGCGCGTAATCAAAAACGTGCCCGCCGAGGAACGGACGCTGAGGCGGCCGCATCACCGGAAAACGGCGCACGACATTGAAGCAGCTCGGATTCTCCGGCATCGCGTCGCGCACCACCGCGCCGCTTTTTGCATCAATCATTCCAACGTGATGAGTGGCCGCACCACGCTCGATCATTCCTTCCAACGGACCGCTGGTCAGTTCTTCGCGCCACGCATCTCCGAGGTCGCGCGCTGAATCAATGGCCGCCTTCACCTGCCGCCATGTCTCCGGCTTGCCGAGGCGCGAGTACATCGAGTGACGAAAAATCGCGCGACTCAGATCATTGCCCTCAATGTCGAAAATGCTGCCGACATCGAAAACCGATCCCGCCTGCGTCGTCTCGCAAACGATGAACCCAGGGTGATCCGGCAAAGCGTAAATTTTCTGCACCGAGCCGACATAAATCGGCTCGCCGAGGCTGGAGATGGAGATGCGGTCTGGCGCGGGATCAGCGGGCATGTTGGCGGGTTTGGTGAGAGAGTCTCAGAGCACCTGCGCGACTCTGACGCAAGAAGGAATCGCATCGGGTTGCGTGGCACATTGACAACAATCAGCGTCGCCTCTTTGTAAAGCGATGCTCCCGCTCGCCCGCCTCTACCCGCTCATCAAACCCCTGCTCTTCCGCATGGACGCCGAGCGCGCGCATGTGGTGACCACGCGCATGATGCGGCTCGCGCACGCTTGCGGGCTTTTGAAATCCGAAATCCGAAGTCCGAAATCCGAAATTGAAACGCTCGGCCTTCGCTTCCCCAACGCGCTCGGCCTCGCCGCTGGCATGGACAAATCCGCCTCGTGCGTGGATGCCTGGGGCGCGGTTGGATTTGGCTTTGTCGAGGTCGGCACGCTTACACCGCGACCGCAGCCTGGTAATCCGAAGCCGCGTCTTTTCCGCCTGCCGGAGCACGAGGCGCTGATCAACCGCATGGGCTTCAACAATCCCGGCATCCAGGCGGCGGTGGCACGACTGGAGAAGCGCAAAACCAAGGCCGTCGTCGGCGTGAACATCGGCAAGAACTTCGACACGCCCATCGAGTCCGCGCACACCGACTACCTCATCTGCCTCAAAGCCGCGTACTCGGTGGCCGATTACATCGCGGTGAACATTTCCTCGCCCAATACCAAGGGTCTGCGTGATCTCCAGGCTGAGGACGCGGTGCGGCAGCTCATAAGCGTGCTCAAAGATGAGCAGGCGAGGTTGATAGCGCAGCACGGCAAAAGCGTCCCGCTCCTCGTGAAGATCGCGCCCGACCTCGACGACACGCAAATCGAGGCGCTAGCGCGTGTCTTTAACGAGCATGCCATCGACGGCGTGATCGCCACCAACACCACGATCAACAAAACCACCGTCGAAGAACATCCGCGCGGCGCGGAGCAAGGCGGATTGTCCGGCGCGCCGCTCACCACGCGCAGCACCGAGGTCATCGCCGCATTCCGCCAGCTTTTGAATCCCGCGATGCCCATCATCGGCGTTGGCGGCATCATGCGCGGGGAGGATGCGGTGGAAAAAATGCGCGCCGGAGCCGCGCT
>JANPIW010000317.1:0-1676 GCA_031425215.1 Verrucomicrobiaceae bacterium | reverse complement strand
GCCGATCAAGTTTCCGCCGAGAGCGCCGGCTCCAGCGCCGATTGCTGCCCCTTCGAGGCCGCGGCCGCTCTGATGGCCGATGATCCCGCCGGCAGCGGCTCCTCCGAGCGCGCCGATGACGGTTCCCGTCCGGGCGTTGGGTCCGCTGGTGCAGGAGACCAAGGACAGTGAGCCTAGCAGGGAGATGAGTGCGAGTGTTTTCATGGTATTTGAGGGTTGGTGGTTTGGTTGCCGCGCTTTCGGACGAGACCTACCCGGAATTCATTCGGTTTAATTCTTGCTGGTGTCCTCAAAGCCTGAATCTCTCCGACAAAAAACGCGATTCTTTTTCCCGATCACTTGAATAGCAGCGGCGCCTGTCTGGTCAAAGACCGCGTAACAAATGAACCACCAACCCCACAATCCTATGAAACACACACTCACTACTCTGGCATTGGCAGCGGCTTTCGGACTCGCCCTGCCAGCCACGGCCTCGGCGGATAATCGCGGAGGCAGGGACAACCGCCCGCAAATGTCGAACAGCCGTCAATATCGTAGCGGCCCCAGTTCCACGTTCCGCAGCGGTTATCGCGGCCCCGGCTATGTATCGGCTCCAGGCGCTTATCACTATCAGCCCGGTTATGTCAGAGGCGGTCCGTATTCGTACGGGCCACGTTATCTCCCGCGCGCTGGTCCGCCTGTGAGGCATCCCCACTACTATGGCCCTCCGCGCCGTGGATTGCTGGGACTTCTCTTTGGGCTGTGAGCAGCAGTTGAAAACCCGGATCTGCGGTCAGTGACGCGATCAGCCAGCGGCAATCTCTCGATCTCGGGAGGTTGCCGCTTTTTTCTGCCACACTTACGCATCGCTCCCTCCGGTGACGCTGCGAAAGAAGCGCTCTAAGCGAACGAGATGTTCATTTCTCGGCTGTGCCTCGACCCCCGCCAGCGTCACGCTTTATTTCGTGCGCAGCGCGGAAAGGTGGCGAGAATCAAACCAGCAGAAACCGCACACCATGGGAAAGCTCATCATCGCTCACGGCAGCCGGCATCGGGCGCGGCAGTTGCGTGATTACTTCCGACGGATGCGCCACGGTGACGAGGCTGCGCTGATCCGCGAGCGGGAGGGCGACGACAATGTGGAGTATCAGGAGTGGTCGCGATCCTATCTCGCCGAGGCGGATCACCGTGACGAGCCTGAGTTTGACCTACACACGCGACTGCTCGCGAGTCTGCACGGCTGGCAGGAGGTGAATGTGTCAGATGGCGTTGATCCGATGGTGTGGGGGAGGCTGGAGAGTTTTCTCTCCCTGAGTCCGCCCCCGCTGGAGGAATCCGAGCCTCCCGAGCCGCTGCCTTCGGACGATCTCGTGGCGTACCTGCATGATTACTTCACCGCGTTCCGCGATCCGAAGGTGAACGCGCGGGAGATGATCGGCATCTCGGCGCGCGATGTGCGGCGGCTGATGGATTTTAGAAGCCGCGAGCCGTGGCGCGATGAGGCGATGGACAACGCGCTGGCGATGGTGCTGATGATGGAGCCGTTCTGGTTGCGCCCGCTGAAGGACTGGGAAATGCCCGAGTCGTGCGACCGCCACACATTCGCTTCGCTGCTGCGACATCTCTTCGTGCTGTATCCGGTGCCGGACTTTTTGCTCGGCGATTTGTGGTTCAATTATTATGCGCTGCCGAAATGG
>JANPIW010000316.1:0-5729 GCA_031425215.1 Verrucomicrobiaceae bacterium | reverse complement strand
GGGCAAGATGATCTTCACCGCCGCATGCGCCATCTGTCACAAGGTCGGCGACATCGGCAAGGACGTGGCGCCTGCTCTCGTGGGCATGGGCGCGCATGGTCCAGCGGAGTTGCTCGTTCACATCATTGATCCAAACCGCGAGGTGGACCCGAGCTTTCACGCCTGGAACATCACGAAGAAAAACGGCGAGACGCTCGCTGGTGTGATCACGAGTGAGAACTCCGCCAGTCTGAATCTGCGCAATCAAGTGGGCGATTTTGACATCAAGAAGAGCGACATCGCCAAGCGCGAGAACACCAAGCGCAGTCTTATGCCCGAGGGACTCGAAGCTCTCGGCGCGGAAAACATGCGCGACATCCTCGCCTTCGTCTGCGGTGGCGCGGACAACAAATTCCGCGTGCTCGATCTGCGCGCCGCTTACAACGCCGACAGCCGCCAGGGCTGCTACGGTCGCGAGGACGAGAAGGATCAGACCGTGACGCTGCACAAGTTTGGCAACGTCGCCGTCGAGGGCGTGCCGTTCTTTGTGATGGACCCCGAGAAATCGCAGACGGGCGCGAACTTCATCGCGCTCAAAGGCGGACCGGACGGCAGCTATGCGCGGAGTCATCCCGAGCGCGTCGAGATCGCCACGAACGCCACGGCGGCCAGCCTGCATTTCCTCGGCGGCGTGGGCGGCTGGGCCTGGCCCTTCGGCGGCAAGGAAGCGCTGGGCAAACCCGCGATGACCGTGCATGTCGAGTACGCCGACGGCGACAAGGAGATCATCGTGCTGAAGAACGGCGAGCACTTCGCCGACTACATCGGCCGCGCTGAGGTGCCGCTGAGTGACAACGCTGGCGATTTCACCCGCCGCGGCCAGCTCCGCTACTTTGCGCTGAATCTGAAAAAGAAAGCGCAGCTCAAAAAGCTCACGCTGGAGACGAGCGGGAATATCGTGTGCCCCTGCACGGTGGCGATCACGGCGGGCAGCGAGAAGATGAAGAAACAGTAGCATGGGCCTTCTGGCCTGTGATTTTTCAAGTCAACCCGCGCGTCAACACATGCTATTGCAGATCAAACTCTGACACCAAATCACATTCAACTGACACAGGCTGGAAAGCCTATGCTACTCAACTCCATGAAACACATCCTCACCACCCTCCTCGCCAGCACACTGCTCGTCACTGCCCATGCTCAAACCGATGCCGGACCGAAGGAAGGCGGCAAGGGCGATGGTCCGCTCGTCGCCACCACACCGCCGCAGTGGGAGGCTGGGAAAACCAAGGTGCTCGTGATCGGTGGCGGGTCGTCGCACAATTTTGCGGAGTTCTTTGGCAAGACTGATGTGGCCACGCTCAAGGGCGCGGGCTTCACGGTGCATTACACGGAGGATCGCGATCAGGCTGCTAGTGAACTCGCGAACGCTGATGTGGCGGTGATCAGCGTGAACCGGAAATTTTTCGACACGGCGGTGTATCGCAAGGCGCTGATGGATTTCGCCGCAGCAGGGAAGGGGATCATCATGCTGCATCCGGGGACGTGGTATGGCTTTGGCGGATGGCCGGAGCTGAACGCGCAGATCGTCGGCGGCGGTGCGCGTGGGCATGACAAGATTCATCCCTTCGATGTGAAGGCGCTCAAGGCGGATCACCCGATCATGGCCGGAGTGCCCGCTTCATTCACGGTCGAGGACGAGCTGTATTATGTGAACGCGGAGCCGGAGAAAATCCCGGCGGGCACGGCGGAGATCGAGGTGCTGGCGGAGACATCACCGAGCGACAAATTCAAGAAGCCGCATCCGAGTGTGTGGATCACGAAGCACGCGAAAGCGAAGGTCGTGGGCATCGCGCTCGGTCACGATGCGCGGGTGCATGATCTGCCCGCTTTCCGCACGCTGCTGGCGAACGCGGTGAAGTGGACGGGTGGGAAATGATCTGAGATTCGCCGAAGTGCTCAGTGCGAAGTTGAAGTTCAAGTTGAAGAGCTGACTGGTGAATCTGACTGAGCACTTCGTTCCCGCGATGGAGTGCAGCGGGTAGTGGATGGTGGGCGACTGGTGTGCTTTGCAGGGGAGTGTTCTTCCAGTGGCTGAACGCTCACGCGGTTCAGGTACGCGCTGGTGCGCAAAAAAACGGGACAAGCTCGCGCTTGTCCCGTCTTGTAATGAATGATGTTGAACGCGGCGAGGCTCAGGATTCTGCAGGTGCTGCCTCGGCCGCGGCGGCTTCTGCTTCTGGTGCGGCGACTTCAGATGGGGGAGCGGCGATATCCGCTTCGGGTGCGGCGACTTCAGATGGGGGTGCGGCCACTTCGGCAGCGATCTCCTCGACCTTCTTCACTGCCTTGGGCTTTTTGGCGGCGGGCTTTTTGGCTGGAGCCTTTTTCTTTTCGGCTTTGGCGGTGCGGGCGGTTTTGCTGCGGACTCCGGCCTTCACGCGAGCTTTTTTGCGGGCGAGGTAGAGTTTGCGGCGACGACGTTTGACGATTTTATTGAGTTGCTGGCCCATGAATTTTTTCGGGGTAAAGAAGGCGCGAAGGCTTCCATGCTTTCATCCTTTAGCAAGATGAAAAACCGCATGGAAAATGTGCGGTGAAAATTGCGTGTTGCGAAGGTTGCAGGCGCTATTTTTTCGGCGGCGTGGCGAGCGGTGGCTCGGTGGGAATCTTCACGTTGTTGGTGGCCTGAATGGTTGCCGGGACTTTGAAGAGCTTGCCGGAATAGGGGCACTTTACTTCTTGTCCGGGAGCGAGCCCGGTGACATCGACGAGCTGGTACTTGCCTGCGTAAGGACTGTTCACAAGGCCAGGTCTGCCTGGGACCGTGCTGGCAAAGGGGAGACCGGCAGGGCTGTTCGCTTTCGCAGGCGTGGGCGCTGGTGTGGGCGCCGGTGTCTGCGCTGTGGATGCGGTTGATGGCGGTTTGCTTTCAGGAGAGGGCTTGGCGACGGGTGCGGAGGCGACTTCGGATTTGGCCGGTGCTGGCGGTTGAGGTGCCGGTGTCGGCTTTGGAGCGGGTGCTGGTTCTTTTTTTGCAACGCGAGCAGTCACTGGTTTTTCTTTTGGCGCAGTGACTGGGATTCGGAGCGTGGGCGCTGGCTTGGGCGCTGGGGGTTTTGCACGGATGACGGAGAGCGGGTGCGCGGTGGTGACCTTGGGTGCTGGAATGACGTACACGCCTGGTCGTGCGGCGCGCGGGGAGGAGATCACGGACGACGATGCAAGCGGGGTGCTGACGGCTGTCCTTGTGGTGTCAAGGTAGCTGTTCCCTGCGGACCAGTTCCGATGCTCGTTGCTGGCGACGACGGGAAGGCAGCAGGGCGGGGCGGGCCTTGTGACGGCCACTGCTACGGGTGCCTTGGCGGATAATGAGGTGGCGCGAGGTGCGGCAGGCCGCAGGGCGTAGGACGGCACGGGTTTCTTTCCCCACTCGATGGCGAGATAAGGTACGAGGCCATCATGCTGGATGATGCGCCAAGCCGCGCGTGGTGGCAGCTCGCAAGAAGCGAGGAGGAGCGCGCTCGAAGCTATGGTCAAGAGGCGGAGGGTGTGCGTGGGATTCTTCATGGCGGGGCGGGGCGATTGGTATGGTTGATGAAAGGACGAGGCCAGATGCGTTGGCAGGTCGATAGGATGAACCAGTCGCACATTGGGCATCAAGACTTCTTCCGGGTAGCACGGACATTTTTTCCGGCCAAAGCGAGACTGAGAAGAAGCATCATAAAAACCAAATGCTGGTGCGCTGATAGTTTGATTGCGCGAAGGGAATGGGCAGCAATTTTTGCGCATGAATTCAGGCCGGTTTGGATGGAGCGCTTGTGTCCCTGACTGAGCGCTCGCGCGGCCCAAACCCAGACGAGTTGGGCGCTTGCGCGGTTTGGGTGCGGAATTGCCGCAGTTCAGCTACATGATGCGAAAAGCGTCGAGTTCGCCTTCGTGTTTTGTGGAAACGCGGCAGGGCTGTGTTTCGACCTCGTTTTGAATCTCGGTGTTCGTTTGCGGAGAGAGCAGGATTTCTCCAGCGCGCGCCGCATCGCAGTAACGGGATGCTTTGTTCACGGTGTCGCCGATGACGGTGAACTCGAGTCGCTCCTTAGCGCCGATGAAACCGTGGAGCACCTCGCCGGTGCAGACGCCGATGCCGAGGTCGCAGCAGGGGAGTCCGTCTGCGCGGCGGCGGGCATTGATGACGTGGATGGCGGACTGCATGGCGACGGCGCAGCGGGTGGCTTTGAGGGCGTGCTGGGGGTCCGGCTCGGGGCTGCCAAAGACGGCGAGAATGGCGTCGCCGATGAATTTGTCGATGGTGCCATCGTGTTGGAAAATGATGTCTCCGAGGGCGGAGAAGTAATCGTTGAGCATGAGCACAACGGACTCGGAGTCGAGCGGGGCGCTGGTTTTGGTGAAGCCGCGCAGGTCAGACATGAGGATGGTTACGGTGCTTTTCTCACCGCCAGGCTGGAGGCGGCCTTCGCGGGATTTTTGCATGAGCTTGCCACGGAGTTTGGGGGAGAAATTGGCGAGGAGGTGCTGCAGGGTGCGGTTGTTGGTCTCAATGTCGTCTTGCAGGAGCTGGTTGGCGACGGCGGCCGCAGCGTAGTGGGCGACGGAAATGAGGAACTGCAAATCCTCCTGGCGGAAGGCGTGGCGGTGCTGGGGGTTGTCCACGCAGAGCACGCCGACGGTTTTTCCTTTCCACAGGAGCGGCACGTACATGCCGGTGCGGATGCTCAGTTTCACGATGCTCATGGAGAGGCGCGCCTCCTCCATTCCCTCGTCACCCCAGATGAATCCTTGCTGCTCTCCGGCGGCGCGTTTGATGAGGGTGCGGCTGATGGGCGGGCTTTCAGCCGGCTCGCTGGCACGGAGCACGAGCTTGTTGTCGGCGGCGGGGTCGATGATCAAAAGTGCGCCGCGCACCGCGCCGGGCACCAGATCCATGACGCGGCGCAGGATGAGCCGGTAGAGCTTTGGCAGATCAGGCTCGGATGCGAACTGAAGCGGGAGGTCGTAGAGCATCTCGAGGCGCATGGCCATCTGCTCGGCCATGCCGTGGAGCGGGAGCTGCTTGCCGCTCAGCGCGTCGATGGAGACGGTGATGCGCACCGGGTCGGAGTGATGGTCGTTGCTGAATGGCGCCGGGGAGGGCGGGCTTTCTTTCTTGGGCGTCCCGTCGGCCGCTGGCTCCACCCAGACGGCGGCGCTGCCGATCTCGAACTCCGCCGGGTATTCGAGACGCGTGGGTTTGGTGAGCACATGGCCTTCGATGCGTGTGCCTGATGAGCTGCCGAGGTCTTCGATGACAAATCCTTTTTCCTCAAAAGTAAGCGTGGCGTGACGCCGCGAAACATCCGCGCTGACCACCACGATCTGGCAGTCCTTGTCGCGTCCGATGCAGTAAGGGCCAAGGGCGACGCGGTGCTTTTTCACCGTGCCGTCGGTTTCCCGGATCATGAGATTGAAGCGCATGGGTGAAGACTATGAGAGGTGGAGACTATGAGACTATGAGAAGCTGCGGATTTCAATCTGATAGTCTCATAGTCTCATCGTCTCATAGTCTTCATTTGATGTCGTCTCGCTGGTTGCCGAGGGAGAAGCGGCGCAGGTTGTTGATCATCTGCATGGACTCTTTGAATTTCTCGACGGTGAGCGCGGTTTCGTCGTCAAAGAGCAGCCAGCGGCCGGGGACGATCTCGAGCAGCTCGACGCACTGGTCTGATTGCGCCTGCGGCGGGTAGCGCACGGCGACG